>CAXTMV010000071.1:0-21544 GCA_964245425.1 uncultured Flavihumibacter sp.
TCGTCCTTTCGGCTACTTCATATCCTTCACGGCTGCCGTCATCATTGGTATTTCATTCTATCGTGTATACCAGACCGTTCTTTACTTCTTTCACAAATCCGGTGTGGCCCGTACCATGCCCGAATTGCATAATGAATATGTCGCCCGGCTGTATGTTCTTGGCTGTCTTTGGCAGCTTGCGCAGGCTGGTACTATTGTACTGGAGCATTACCCCGGCAGTCTTTACCAGCGGATTCTTTCTTCCTAAATCCGCAGCTGCTTTGTTCACGCACCAATAGACGAAGGCCATACACCACGCATTGCCTGCACCCATCCCAACACTTTTAAGATATTGTGTTACTTCAGGGCCGCCGTTGCTTCCTTTAGGCTGTTCCGATACGCCGTTCTGTGATAGGGCTATATTTAATGCAGATTGTCCCAGTGTCATAAAATGCCTTTTACAAGAGATAATACTGCAATCAATGCACACACTACTATGATGGCATATACCCACCAGGGTATATAACGGTCATGTTCAACCACCGGTGGCAAAACCGTTTCTTTGGCATGGTATAGCTCCTTAACCTTTATGACTGCCCGTAAACTGTCCAATTGCTTTAAAAGGCTATCCGTCTTGCAATCCACCGTAAGAAGGCCCTTGTTAAGAGAGGCCTTAACAGATGTGCGGCCGTTCTTGCTGGTGGCCGTTCCCCTCCACACTGCATCCGGGCAGGGTACTGTATCTGTCAGCTTCACCGTATCGCCAGGAATGGTTATGGAAGTAGATTGCACCAATACGGTTGTATCGTGATAGGCTACACTGTCTCTTACCGTTATGGTCGGACTTGGCAAATATTTTACCGATGTACAGCCGAATGAAATAAACATTACTATGGTGTACAGGATTAGAAATCCGGCAAAGTATAAATTGCATGCCCGGCTGGTGAATTTCATTTTACTTTTTTGGGTCTAAAATGTTGGTGCGTTGCTTGATAAAAAAGGCCAGGCTATCCCATACGGTGCCTATCATAAACCCATGCCATGCCTTTAATTCAAAGTTGAATATGTCGGGCGCAAAACGGATGCTTACGATAACCGCCAGCAAGCCGCTCATAATGCGCTTATTGTTGTCGCAAAAAAGATAGTTCCAACTGAATTGTACCGGGCTTTCAGTACTTTTTACGTCCCTTACCGTTATGCCCATTAAAAGGACGAAGAGAATGCCGATGCAGGCAAATACAAAAGATGCGGCCATGATGCCCGGGCTGGCGTGGCCAATCAATTCTTGTATAAATTCTTTTTTCATTCGCCTTTTCGTTTTCTGTTTTGGATAAACTTTTGAACATTCACCGCTATTGTGGTAATGCCTACGAGCATGGTTACTATGCCAACGGTTGTATTCAAGGATATAAAAAAGCCCAGGTTTAAAAAGATGTTCAATACCCAACCCAAATGGCTGCCTACATCGAACTTCTGCATAATGTTTATTCTTAATACCTGAACCCTCTGGCTTACGGGCCATACGGGAACCGGCTTTTTAATTC
Source organism: uncultured Flavihumibacter sp. (assembly GCA_964245425.1). Classification (GTDB taxonomy): domain Bacteria; phylum Bacteroidota; class Bacteroidia; order Chitinophagales; family Chitinophagaceae; genus JACMLD01. The sequence goes on from CAXTMV010000071.1 coordinate 1,524, forward strand.
GTTATAATTAAGCGGATGCAGCTTGTACCAGTCCGTAAACACCTACCCTGTCGCCACGTTCTTTGCGACCGCCCATGCGCACAATCATAGAATAGATATCGCCATAGTATAAAGGATCATCCTTAGACTGGAAGGGTTTGGTTTCACCAACGGCGCGGCAGACAAAAGACGGGTGCCATGCCATCGAACACAGGTTATCATTAGCGCCCAGGGCTGCATCGAAAGCCTTCACCGCATTGGTATTATCGTAGGACAGTACTGTCGAACGGGTAAGGATATCAAAACCATGCAGGCGGCCTACAATACCGGTAGTCATATCAGCCAGGCGGTTATATGCACTGGCCTGTGTATCGCTCAAAGTGTCATAGAAGTAGCCATACATATTGTCGTCAATCATCAATACGCGCTTATCTTTCGGCACCCTTGACGTATTCATCTTAAGCATCAATGCCTGCACATCCTTTGCGCTCATGCCTTTGCGGTTCCCTGTCTGGCCGGTTATCGGGCCAATGGCCGCGCCGGTGGTTTGTATCAGTTCGGTACTAGCGGGTGACCAGCGTACCAGCATATCATCGGCAACGGTTTCGCCTAAAGTGTTCATGTGATCTCCCAGGATGCTATCCAGCTTATTGTAGCTTATGGTCTGCAATTCCTGCCACGGAATATGAGTAGGGTCGGTGCTATAGCTATCCAGCACATAGTTAATATCGGTATCTGTACGCCGTACAGCTACAGCGGGAAACGAGCTACGGTTCTTAGCTACCACTGGCTTAGCGCCTGCCTGCGGAATATATACCACAGCGCCGCCCAGTACAAAACCACTGTCATCCTTACTGCGGTCCAGAAAGCTGTTATCTTTCAATAGCCGCTCAATGATGTACTTTTTCCAAATGGCCAGGTCTAAGACCATCGGGGAAAGGTTTTCATTCCTAGAAAAATCAAATACCATTTCATCCAATACGGATGCCGCCGTCATGCCTACTACCAGGCCCAGCCATGGCGAAAGATTGGCACAGATAAAAACAATGGTGATCGCAAACAGTACTTTTAAAGTTTTCATATTGTAGGGGTAGATTAAAAATGTTATAGGATACGGATTATCGGTAGCAGTTATGATCACAACTTCGCTTCCGTAAAATCCACGCCGGTATATTCCTTGTATTTGATTTTGAAACTTGGCAGGCTTAGTTCCTTCAGCCGTTCCATCTTGTCGGTGGTAAATAATTGGGAAGCTGACAGCTTCAATAGTTCGGCCAACTCTGATGCATTGGCAGCCTGATCGTTCTTGTTATCCAGCTGTTCAGCCAGGGTTAAATGGCTGGCGGTGGCATCCAGTATACCCTTTACCACATCATAGTTAGAAGTGGCCAGGGTTATATACTGCTCTTTTTGCGCCGGGGTGATCTTCTTTTCTTTAATTGCGGTGTCCACTAGGGCAATTATTTTATTTCCGTTCACTTCCTTTAGCAGGTTTTCATGAGCGGTTTTTGAAGTGCCCAGTTCGGTAGTAAGGCGAACAATTTCGGCGTTATTGTTTTTTAACGCTGTCAGTATTTCGCTTTCGGTAGCGGTCTCGGACAGCTTCAACAGTTCGGTTATAGACTTAGGTATCACAATCATAGTGTCAGAATTATCATTAAAAAGTTTGATTAAGTCTTTTGCGCTGGATAGCTCAAGCGGCCGGCCCTTGCTGTACAGCTTAACCTTGTGCGCCTTTGAGTTGGCACCAATATCTACAAGGCTTACCTCTGTCATGATTGATTTGCTTAAGCAAGGCGCTTTGCCTTTAAGAAAGTTGCCGTCTCCCTGCACTTCCACCGGTTCAAGCCCTGCACTTACCATATTCAGCATGCCGGATTCGTACTTATTGTACAACTGCATGGCGAACGGGTCGGTATCGTCAAAAGCAGGAAGGCCCGTGTAAGAACCGTTTGTTTCCAGCTTTACATCTTGCATAACGCCAATGGGCAGTTGTTCATCCGCTCTTTTGTGCATCCATAATAAAATGGGGTTTTCGGTGTACAGGCCAATATCAATACCGGCCGTCAGTGTACAAAACTTGTAAGAGTTTACACTCTCATCGGTTATTGTTACTCTTTTGCTTGCCGGTTTTAATGCCATTATCTGTTTTGCTTTTCTGCTATTGAAACACAAACATAACGGCCACGGGCACCCTATTCCAAATCGGGTTTTAGTGATGGATATAGAACAGCAACGCCATAGTTGAATGGTTGTATCATCATGGAAATTGCCTTTGGAAACAGGGTGATGAAAGGGGCATTTTTGCTGAAAGCAAAACCATAAATGAGTTTAACCGCTAAGGAAAAGGTCGAGTACGCATGGCTGTTATTTAAAGACGGGAGTTATACCCGTACCATGATAGCGCACAAAGTCGGTGTCGCGGAAAAAACAATTACGGAATGGAAACAGAAGTACAATTGGGATGCCAAAGCCAAAAGTATTAAGCAGACGCGTGAAGAAAATCTGATCGAATTGCATAACCAGTGGGCGGCAATAAACAAGCTTATAAAAGAAAAGCAGGACGGCATACCCAATACCGGACAGGCCGATATTATCAAAAAACTTTCCAGTGCCATTAAAGAACTGGAAACGGAAATAGGATATACTGAAGCCTACCAGGTGTTGAAAAAGTTAACCCTGCATATCCAGAAAATAGATTTTGAAAAGGCAAAGGAGATGCTAGATTACATAGACAGCTATATGCAAGACCTATTAAAATATGAGCTGTAATGCAGGAATTAACCCGTAAACAAGTCGGTGCCTTTTGGGATGATTTTAGAGAAGGCATAAAATCATCAACCCCCGTAGATAAAACGGAGAACCCGACCCAGCGCAATAAACGCATTGCGAAGCTGGAGGCCAACCCTGAAGACTGGTTTGTCTATTATTTTCCTAAGTATTCATATGCTGCGCCGGCAGACTTCCATAAAGCGGCCACTAAGCGGGTATTGAACAATCTTGAATGGTACGAGGTGCGCAACTGGAGCCGGGAACTTGCCAAAGATACCCGCACCATGTTCGAGGTATTGTACCTGGCCCTAACCGGTAAAAAGAAATATGTGCTGATGGTGGGCAACAGCTACGATAATGCTGAAACCTTTTTAGAAGCCTATCGCAGTGAACTGGATGCCAACCAGCGCATCATAAACGATTATGGTGTACAGGAAAAAATGGGTAAGTGGAATATGGGCGAGTTTACCACACGCCCGGGCGTTAAGTTCCGGGCCATTGGTAGCGGCCAAAGCCCGCGCGGTACCCGCAATGATCAGCACCGGCCAGACCTGATTGTTATTACCGATATCGATACGGACGAAGATGTACGTAACCCGGATATAATTAACAAGCGCTGGAAATGGATTGAAAAGGCGCTGATGGGCACCCGCTCCATCTCTAAGGCCATGCTGATCATTTTCCTGGGTAATATCATCGCTGAAGATTGTTGTGTGGTACGCGCCCAGGAATTTGCCGATAAGGTCGACCAAATTTCGATACGTGGAAAAGATGGTAAATCATCGTGGCCGCAGAAAAACACGGAAGCGGATATAGACCGCGTGCTGTCTAAAATCAGTTACGCTACACAACAGGGAGAATACTTTAATAACCCGGTGGGCGAAGGCGGCATATTTGAAAAGATGTATTACAAGCGGATGCCGCATATAAAGGCTTACCCTTTTTTGGTCTGCTATATAGATTTAAGCTATAAGGACGGAAAGAAAAACGATTACAAGGCGGCGGTATTGATGGGCAAATTCGCCGGCGAATACCATATACGCAAATGCTTTCTTGTGCAGGGTACTACCTCGCAGCTGGCGGCCGGGCTGATTGAGATCGAAAAGTATGTGAATGGCGCGGTATCGGTGTTTTATATCGCAGAAGAAAACTTTATGCAAGATATCGTCAGGAAGGAATTGCAATCAAACCTGAAGCTGATGCATTCGCGGATCGTAGTCACTGCGGATACAAGGGACAAAGGAGAAAAGCTTTTCAGGATTGAAGCCGCTTTAGAGCCGCTTAACCGAAATGGCAAAATGTTCTTAAATGAAGAAGAAAAAGCCAACCCGTCTATGAAAGTACTCGATGGCCAGTTCGTCGCGCTCAAGTACGGAAATAACAAACAGAAAGACGATGGCCCCGATGCCGCGGAAGGTGCAAAATTCATTATCGACCAGAAAATAATCACCAGTTCCGGCACCCAGATAGGGCGACTGCCGGCGCGTAAACACAATATATAATGGCTTATCTGACCCCTGCGGAACTAAATACCCATCTGTATGATGAAGTGGCTACTGAAATCAGCCGAAACGATCAAACAAAACTACAATTCGCCATCAACGCGGCTATCCAGGAAGCGTACGGCTTCTTATCAAAATATGACCGCACATTGATTTTTGAGAGCGTAGACGATAACCGCAACCCGATCTTATTGCTGTATATAAAAGATATCGCTGTGTGGCATTATATCCAGCTGGCAAACGTCACTATCGACCTGGCTTTGCGTGAGCGCCGTTATGAAATGGCCATCGATGCCCTGGTGAAAATCCAGAAAGGCACTATGACGCCCGACCTGCCCGTGCCGCTGCCAGATGACGATATACCGCAAAGCGGCGATGTGCGATACGGCGGCAACAGAATTAAACAGGTTGGTTTTCTTTAACTTTTTTATCTAAAATAATGAGCGTTACAAAGACAATCGGAAGCACAAAGCCTGTAGTAATACAGAACTTCGTTATAGGAAGGCCGCCATTTCGTACCCAGTTTTCCATTGCCGACTGGCGCGGGGCGTTAGACTTCGCGGAATTAATGTACAACCCTGTCAGGGTACGGCTGTATGATATCTATGCAGACGTATTGTTAGACCCGCAGGTATCCAAACAGTGGAGCAAGCGGGTAGATAATATTACCAATGTTAAGTGGCGTTTTAGCAAGGACGGTGAAGAAAATGAAGAAATGACCACGCTTTGCAAAAGCCCGGCGTTTACCGACCTGCTTACGGAAGCAATCGAGCATATAGGGTACGGCATTTCTGTTATAGAGCTAGGTACCAAAATCGTATCACAGTTCGGAAAGCAGGATACTTTACTATCGATGTATAGCGTGGATAGAAAGAATATCCGGCCTGACAAAGGCACCATCGTAAAAGAACAATACGATACCGGCGATGAACAAAACGCCATCCATTACCGGGAAGGCACCAATCCGCTCTATGTAGCGGAAATCGGCAAACCAAAAGACTTAGGCATCTTTTTACAGGTTGCGCCATACGTTATACTTAAAAAAGGGGCGGTGAGCGATTGGGCTTTGTTCGTGCAGCTATTTGGGCAACCCTTCCGTGAATATAAGTACGATGGCTATGATGATGCCGTGCGTATAAAGCTGGAAAAGGCTGCGCAGGATATGGGCAGCGCTCCCTATATCATCATGCCGGAAGGCGGCAACCTGGTGTTACATGAAATCAAAAACAATAATACCGGGCAGGTTCACCAGGGCCTGGTAGATTATTGTGATAAGATGATCAGCATCTACATCCTGGGTAATACCCTCACCACAGACAATACAAAGGTGGGCAGTAACGCGCTGGGACAAGTGCATGCGGAAACGGAAGCCGACACTTTCGCGTCCGATATGCAGAAAATTACCAATATCCTGAACCACACGATCCGCCCTATCCTGTATAACCTCGGATACCCCGTAGCTGCTGGCGAATTTCACCCGCAGGAAGAAAAGGATATACAAGCCGTGCAGGACAGGTTAAAAATTTACCAGACCGTTAAAAGTTTAGGGGTACCGATATCCGATGATGACGTGTACGAAGAAAGCGGCGTTCCCAAACCTGCAGATTATGAAAAGCAAAAGTCCGATTTGGCGGCCCAGGCCGATGCTGGCGGCGGCCCAGGCCCTGGTAAACCTGGTAAGCCGGGCGGTAAAAAGCCTGCAAAAAAAGCAGACTTGAAAGAAAGCAAATGGCTCCAGCTACGCGCAACCCTGGCTGATTTTTTCGACCCGGCCCGGTAATATCGGATGATATTACCGGGCGTATGCAGACGCTTTACTATGGCCATCAATGCACCGATGGCTGCACGCACATAACGCTTAGCGATAAGCCAAAACAAACCAGTTACTATCAAAGCTGGCAGGCCAGCCTGCAACAGGTCATCGAAGACCTGCACAGCGGCGAATTACAGCCCGAAGATTTGAACGAAGACCTTTTCCTTCACTACCTGACCACTTTGGAAACAGCGGCAGGAAAAGGCTTAAAAGTAAATTTAGGAGCCATCAGCAACGATGACCCGGACGCGGAAGCTTATAAGGCAATGCGTGAAAGTATTTACCAGTTTTCTGGCGCTAAGACTTACCGCCAGCTGGCGGATATCAATAGCCTGCTGTACACGGATAAAGGCGAACGGGTATCCAAGGATGTATTTAAGGCGAATGCCACCAAATACTACCGGGATGCGCAGATCATCGATGACAGGTATTACGAGTGGCTTAATGTGGAATATGACCAGGCGCAGGCTACTGGCGATATGGCCCGGCAGTGGAAAAGCTATGAAAGAAACAAAGACGTGGCCAATTTGCAATATGTAACGGTCGGGGATGACCGCGTGCGGCCGGCGCATGCCCTGTTAAATGGGATTATCCGCCCTAAAACGGATCCTTTCTGGAAAACCAACTTTCCGCCAAACGGCTGGCTTTGCCGGTGCGATGCCGTAGAGACAAACGATCCGGTAACGGCAGGGGATATCAATTTTAAAGCCGATCCCGGCTTCGACTTCAACCCCGGGATTACCAATAAGATTTTTGGCGATAGCCCGTATTATCCAAAAAGCAAAAAAATGAAAGCCCTTGTCGTTAGCAGGGCCAGTGAACTAGCCAACAAAAACAAAGATGCCTAACCCCACTGCGGTAATAAATGAAACCATAAAAGCCATGCAAGCCGTCCTGCGCCAGGCACCCGGTGAATTAGGAGCTATTGCGGTGAACCATTACAAAAGAAATTTTGCGCTGGGTGGCTTCATGGATGCAACATTGAAACCCTGGCCCAAGCGCAAAAAAAACCGCTCCAAAGACGAAGGCCGGGCACTGCTGGTATTGCGGGGACGGCTTAAAAATAATATCCGCATTTTTCGAAAAAACGATCAGGAAATTGTTATAGGCAATAGCCTGCTATATGCCAAAATTCACAACGAGGGGGGTACGATCATTCAATACCCCCGCAGCAGCCTATATACCCTTAAGCGATCGGCTTCGGGACGCTTTAAAAGGGGAAAAAAGGCCGGCCGTGGATTCACCTATGGAAAGCGAATAATAAAGATTCCACAACGGCAATTCATTGGGGACAGCGCCCAACTGCGCGATAAAATGAAAGACTGGTACTTAAACAAATTCAAGCAGGCTAACATCATCAAATAACACTATGGCACTTACATCAGCCTTCGGCAACATCTACCAAAGCGTATTGGCACGTTTAACGGAGCGGGCCACGCTTTTGAAGCATATAGACGAAGATAACGGCCAGCTGGAACTTGACCCAAAAGAATACCGGGTACCGTTACTATTTCCCTGTGCTCTAATAGAGATGGGCCAGTTTATCTACACGGAAATGCAGAACGATAACCTTCAGATGGCCGAAGGGATGATCCAAATAAGGGTAGCTTATGCGCCTTATAGTACCACCAACGCAAAGACCCCAAATGCCTACCGGGAAATGGCACTTGGAAATTACGAAGTTGAAAAACAGGTAGTAGACGTGCTGCATAAATGGGCACCACCAGGATGCACCCGGCTGCTGCGCCGCAGTTCCGTGAAGGAAGGCCGGGAGATGGATACCATGCGGGTGCGGATTCTGAATTTTGCTACCAGCTTTACCGAGATCATCGGGGATGAAGAATATACACTAACGACAAGGCCAGAACCGGGATTGTATGTGAATATATTTAAACAGGTATAAAAACCGCTGAAATCCTTTACCATTAAGGCTTTCCAGGCAAAAAGCCAGTTGTAAAAAAACCATCGAACTTAAACAATACCGCCCTATAATCACTTCCTTTTCAACCCCGCCCTTTTACCCTACCTAAACATGAAACCCGCCACTATGGCGGGTTTCGTTTATTTACAGGATTATTAAAACGGATAATAAGGGCATTTTTCAGCACATTTTTGGGATTTTATACGCGCCTTCAATCCCAATTCAGCCAGTGGTAGAGGTTTTTCAACGCTTTAACGTCCGGCTTTTCTTCATTGATTATCTTCTTTAAAAAAGTATGGTTATTGCTCATGCAGACGATGGTGCGGAGTTCGCTTAAATCGAACTGGTGGCTTAGCAGGTTTATAATGTCGGGGTAGCTACGGCGCTTAATATGCTGATAGAAGTAATAGCGATAGCACATACGCTTATCCCGGGCGGTAATAAGGGCCTTGTTCCGGCCAATGCCTTCCGCCTTTGGCACAACCGTTAAAGGGCTGTATAAGTCAGTAAAGAGGGCCTGTTGTCCACGCATATATGGTAATGAGGTTTACCAAAATTAATAAAAAACGGCGGTTATTCACCGCCGTTATGCTAAAATGTTCACTTTTTTTTGGTTCACTCATACGACTTGTTCAGGCGTTCTTCGTCCGGGATGGCAGTCTGCATCAGTTCTACTAATGCGCCAATTTGCTGCGAATCTATGGGCGTTCGTTCCGCATCGTTTAAGTGGCCTTTAATTCCGGCTAAAATGCCGCGCATAAGATGCTCGTGGGTTGCTCCTGGGCTGGCTGATGGGATCGTGATAACAACACCGTTGCCCGTGTACTGTACGGTTGGGTTCATGTTGATAGGGTTTAGTTGTGTATAATGGCATCTAACTGGGTGGTACCGTGGTAGATCAATAAGATATGGGCGGGGTTGCAACCTGTATGTAACTTAACACCTTTTTAATTTAAAAGTAATGCCGCCCAAATATATTGAGCGGCATCAATTATCTTACGCAAATAGGCTAAAATCAATGGTTCCATTCTAAACCCGCCACATTGAATTCTATTGTCTTTGAACCGTAATCAAAAAACTGGAATTCAATAAACAGGTGTTGAGCTTTCTTAATTTTTTTGATTAGTTCGGTGGCACGACTTAAAAAAATAATGTTGCCCCGCCCGTCCGAAGTATTCGAATACGAAATAGTCTCGGGTTTGCCCGCGTCAAACTTTACCCTTACACTTTCACCGGTAAATTGTCCTTTTGATAATGTTACTATCACCTCGCTGGTCTTTATGCGCCTTACTGTGAGCGTAAACGTGGAGCCCCCATTATAGGGAAAAGGCAGTTCAATTTCGTCTGGCGAAGTTGTTTCCGCGAAATATGACTTTATGTTATCCATATCATCCATCTGGTCGCTATACGACCAATTGTTAACTGCTTTTTTAGTGCCGGCTGCGGCCACTATAGTATCGGTATTTACTTTTGAGGCATCGCTATTTTTATATGTGGCCAGGTTGCCGCATGAGGAAAGAAGTAATAAGGTTAAGGGCAAAGTTTTATTCTGCATGGCTATAGGTTTAGTTTAGATATTACCAAGATACTGTTTTTCCAGTATTTCAAGTTGGGAAATTAAGTTCGGCAATTCGGCGGAGGTATAGCTATGCAAAGGCTTATGCAGGTAACCGTATTTTAATAGCCAGCTGTTTAGGTGGGCATAGTCTTTTCTTTCTACTACCTGGCCACCAGGACTAATAACGGTCTGCCGAACTACCATACCGATGAATATTGCGATAGCAATAACTTTACGCTGCATCCTGTCGGTGCGCATTTCTTCCACGGTACGCGCTATGCCTTTGTTTAAGGCTACAAGTAATTCGGCGGCTTCGCCGATGGTTAATGCCCGGCTGCTGTTCGTGCGCCCACCGGTATACTGGGCTATCATTTCTTTTTTTACCTCCATTAAACCGCGCTTGGCTAAGATTGCATTAATGGCTTTTACCTGTTGTTTGGTGGCTGGTTGCATACAATGTATTTAAAAAGGCAAATCATCTGTATAAATGAAAAGACGGCTTCTTTTAGAATTGTAGAAACGATAGCGGTGACCACGCACTTTCATTACGTGGTTATACCACCAACCGGTTTTTACTTTTTTTCTAAATACCAAATCGTCATAGATTCGATACGGCCCGGTAGTCAATCTTTCGTTGAAGTAAATACGGCTTCTCTTTCTCATGGTACTATTTATTCTTTTTAGACTTAGAAACTTTTTTCAATGGCAGTGGCTTCCACTCTATATAATCGCCTGCCCATGGCAATGAATGCATTTTCAGCCAACATTTTCGCATTAAATCGAAGGATGACTGTAGCGAGTCAGTCCGTTTAGGCCGGAATCCATCTCGCCACGCAAAAGATTCCTTATCCGCGATAAAATAGCCCGGTAGTATAGGCGAGATCGGTGAATACACCTTTAACGTAATCATCTGGATTTCTAGTGGGGTTAAAAGCCTTTCGTAAAACACAACCCCGTACCGTTCCGAAATACTGACGCCGTAAGTAGCCGTGCATATTTCTTCCCGCAACTTTTTACACCACTTTGTACGCATGCCAAAATACAGGTATAGCTTATCACCCACTTTAGCGCGATTCTTTCGGTAATTTCTTAAGGTGTGCGGCTTGCTGCCGTTAAGCACCATAGGAACAAATTGCTCTTTAAAGGAATAAGCTGGCATAGTTGTTATTTATATTCGTTTTCCCAATACTTGTTTTGCAGGTAAGTGGCGGGGTCGGCTTTGCTTCGCCAACTTTCTTTTTTCAGATACTTATCGTAATCAGCAATGCCGTGATAAGCCTTTACCTGGTCGGTCTTCGTTAACTTGTCCCATAACGGTTCGCACCGGTGCCGTTTTATTTTCTTATCATACAGGCTCCAAAACATTTCGAAGGTTATGATAAAGTCAGCTTCTATAATAGTTGTAGTAGCTCCAAAGCCTTTGCCTGCCGCCAACAGCACAACATTAGCCGGCACTTGCTGCTTAAAATGTATCACATGTAGCTCTTCCATTTGACACTGGCTTAAGTCAATGCGCATCAGTGTACCCTTTTCATTGTAGGTAATTTCTGCGTGGCCGGTAAACTTTTCATTGGTTATGATAAAACGGCGCATTTGAATCGGAGTTTTACAATTTGAACAAGTCAGGCAATGAGTTGATTTTGCCTTTTTTTATTTTGATACCCGTAGAAGGCGGCCGATGGCTTACGCGCTGTTGGCTTTTGGGTCGGTTATGATAGCCGAACAATCCAGGCGCCTTTAAATAAGCCAATTGGGTTATTGGCTTTTCTTTCCCCTTAACTAAGTGAATAACCACGCGCTTTGAAAGAAAGCGCTTTATTTCACCCGTGCCGGACTGACACCACGTGGCTTTTTTAGATTCACCTCTAAACCAAATGGCAGTATGATAATCTATTTGCCAAACCGTTTTATGCGAATCATTGGAAAAATAAAACCGATCGCCCTTTTTTAAGCAGCCAATATGCGTAATATTTTTGTCTTTCAGTGTCATGCGGCTTCAGTTAATAGTTTAACTAATTGGTCGCGCATTTTTGAGTATTTAGATTTTTTATCAGCAGCATAACCAGCATAAGCAGCAGCATAAGCAGCAGCATCAACAGCAGCATCAACAGCATCAACAGCATCATAAGCAGGAGCATCAGGAGAGCAGGCAGAGAGCAGGAGAAGGAAAAGAGCAGGAGAGTAGAGAGCAGGAGCAGCAGCACTTCTTACTTTTTGAAATTCGAACTCGCTGACTGTCTGCGTCAACGATTTTTCTATCAAGTCCGCCACATCAGAAATCGCCTTTTTTGTTTGGTCGTTTTTTGCATACTTGATTACACCATCGGACGGGTCAATCAATACCCAGATAAGAAATTTTTTCCAAACCGGTGTAAGGTCAACACCTACGGGCGTTGCTTTGGAAACCAGTAACGGAAACTCTTTTGCTTCTTTATTCGACAAGCCTTCAAATATCCTGTCGCGCAACATGCCGATGATCTTAGGAATACCAAGCTGAATAGCCCATTGGTTATGGTCGTCCGAATGGAAAGAACATCCCGTATCACAACCTTTTCCGTCTTCCCAATATTGACCCTGTATTATTTCATCAGCGTTATAATGAAATTGCAATTGGGCAATGTGTGCGTCTTTTACTTGTTGGTCGCCGTGAAAGCTGATTAATTTTTGTTGCATGATTTGGTAGTTTAGATTTAAAAGAAATAATATGTTGTTAGATTGTCGAATGCTGATTTGTTGAGGGGTTAGCAATAAGGCCCTTATCTATTAAATTCAGTATCATAACCATCTGCCCATTAACATACAAGGAGTGTAGTTTTTCATCCATTGAGCGGCCCCTAGATTTATTTTCAATTAATCCCATTATAGTATATCCGTCTGGACAGTCAAAATACTTCTCATAGTGCGTTGCCGCAAGCCGAATTTGTTGATGTATTAATTGATTTTTTTCGATGGTATCCATAATGAATATTTATTTATTATTTACAATAGTTACTGCCAACCGGGTAGTAATACACCCGTTCGCCTGTCCGGCTTATGATGGAAGCGTTAACCAGCTTTATTACATCGGCATTCACCGTTATGCTTGAATCGGTGGCGGCAGTGATTATGCCGCAGGAACGTTCTACGCTGTTTTCTTTTGTACAGCTTACCACTGCGGCACAACTACTGCAGCAATTTTAATAATTGATTTTTTCATTTTGTTTTTTGTTTTAAGGTTTATTAATGTGAGTTATCAATTTTATTTTTTATCGCCGGGCCAGTATTTGCCGGCTATGACGCTGCTATACTTTTTGCCCCAATATTTTTTTGCGCCTTCTTCCCATATAATAAAGGGTTTGTTACCGCCGTACCGGCTGCGCACATTCGCTACAAACCCAATAATGTGTACTTTAACATCTGCATCGTACCGAATCTTATCGGCCGTCTTGCCATCAGGATTATTGCCGTTACCGTGGCTGATATATATGACCTGCTTTGTCTTTGCGAGCCTGCTTGTTTTGTTGTTATAATGGTCGGTGTACGTAAGTCCGCTATATTGGATGCTGTCTATTACGCAGAACCTGGCACCCTTTTTCTTTAATATTCGTCCGGAGACCTGTTCGGTGGTACAGGGTGGAAACAGCCTAAATCTTTTCACCTCATCCATCTGCACATGCTGCAAGGCAATTCCAAAGCTTCGTTTATCGCCTTCTTCAAGGCTTATGTAGTCAACCATCCCAAAGTTTTCAGCGAGGTACTTAACCAGGGTAAGCACAAAGTGGGTTTTACCATTGCCGCTTTTACCCCAAATCATCCAGCAGGCATTTTGTTCAGGCTGGCCGAAGCTTTCCAGGAACCGGCCTTCGAATTCGTAAATAACCCGTTTCTTTTCTATGACTTGCTTGGCGGTTAATGCTCTCATGCAATTCCCAGTTTTTTGGCGGCTTCAAAAAAGGCAACCCTGGCGGTGGTATTATCCCAAAAGCCGTACTGCTGGTTGTCCATCATACCATGTATGTTCATAGCCGTTACCAGGGGAACCGCATTACCCCGCTGTAGTGCTTCGTATTCCAGTTCCAGGGCCGTGTCATCGTAGGGCTTAATTGCCTCCAGCTGGTCAAAGTCAAACCCGAATTGCATAGCCAACGCTTCCATGAACCACGATTCTATATTTTCATACACTTCGCCCAGGATGTTTTTAAGCGGATTTATTACATCGCCTAAATAAGCTTCTGATGCATCGTGCATCAGCGCCTCTTTTTTTAATTCGGCAGGCGCTAAATGCATTACTAATACGCTATGCTGCGCAACACTGTAGAATTTCTTTGTGTGCCCACCGAAACGGCAAATATTGCTTAGGCTTACGGCGATGTCTTCAATTGAGTAAACGTTATCGTAAGGCATGTTTAAGTCTATACGGTTGCCGTGCGAGGTGTTGAACATTCCTGCCGGGGTATCGTAGATAGATTCAGGTAGTAATGATGTTGTTTGCATGTTGGATTTATTTTGATGAATGAATTTGAAAAATAGCCAGGTGTAGAAACACCCGGCCCTAAACCCTAAACCGTAGAAAGTGGAAGGGGCAGGATTCGAACCTGCGATCGTCGATACATCGAGCCGTTAAACCACTCCGGAACCCTCCCAATTGCCCGCCATAGAAATGGCAGGGCTTCTTACTTACTATAAACCAAAAAACTAGATGCTGCTAAAACTCAAATTGATGTTGCGGTATTCGCCGGTCTCTGTCTTTTCCCAAACTCGCATATAAGACTTTGTGCGGTCAAGGCTGTGCGCTTGCTCCAGCAGGGTGCATGCCTGCAAAAAGGTTTTATTGGTTGTCTTATTTTTAAACTTGATAATCTGGAAAACCTTTTTACTGTCCACCATACCGCGCTTGGTGGCGAATGCAGAAGTAACCAGCTCTTTAATTAATTCCTTGCCTTCGTCCATACCACTACTGATATATTTATTCAGCAAGGCAAGTGCTTCAGTCATTAATGCCTCGTCCCATTTCGATAATTCATTTACATCTACTTCTATCTTAATGCTTTTATCGAAATTGAACCATGTTAATGAACCCTTACCGGCCTTCTTTTCTTTGCCCTTAATGGCATACTCGTCTAATATTGATTGATGAACTTGCGCAAAGGCATCGGTCATAAACTTATGCAGGTCTGCAAGTCGGGCCTCAATTATTACAGCATCTTTGTAGATGGTTGTGGCAAGCAATTCCTTTTTCTTATCGCTTGCAGGAACGAACTTTAAAGGCACCTGGTCGCCCATGGCGTTTACCCAGGTCGCTTCTTTCGGTTTATGAAGTTTTACGGTCATAACTGTTTTATTTATGTTTAAAAAATGAAGGCTTTTTATTGGGTGGGTACCAGGCTTTCGGCTTGCCATCAAAAAACTGCTTTTGAATTTGTTTGTAACTCCACAGCTGAAGTAAAAACACAACTGCACGAAGCATTAAAGAACAAAGTAGTATGGAACTAAATCCGACAGTGATAGTTAGTAGGCTCATGGATTATGCGAATTTCTGGTGAATAGAATCGTTGATAGTTCTTAACAGGTTTCCTTCAAGGGTTCCGGCCGGCAGGTTGTTTTCATTCAGAACGATATAAAAGGCAATAGCCTGGGCCGGCGTCAGCTTTACCCGGTATTTTTTTTTAATGATCATGTCCTGCTGGTAAAGCTTCTGGTATATGCCGGTCAGCTCAATATGCAGCAGCTTATCCCACATGTCATCAAATCCAATTTTATTCTGAATGCCTTTGAATATTTGATACAAGGCCGTAAACTGCTGGTAGGTTAGTTTCAGGGTCATGCGGAAAGCTTTGTTTCGATTCTTGAAATAAAATCCATGTATTCGATATCATTACAGAATTTCATATCAACTATTTTTTTTATTGAATTATGAACAGTTGATCTATCCCTTTTAATTACATAGGCTATTTGATGATGCGTGAAACCCGATGCCTTAGCCAAATAGTAACAAAGCAATTGCCTGGCTGCTTTAATTTTAAAAGCTCGGCTTTCGCCTTCAATTGATTTCATGCATACACCCGTTACCTTTTCTACGATGTCAGCAACCTTGTCGGGGTGTTGTTTTAACTCTTGAAACTTTTCAATAAGAATGATCGGCCTTCCGTATAATTCAGAGAGACGGTTTTGCGCCTCTTCTATTATACTAGCTGCCGTTTTTTCTATTGTCATAAAAAACTATTTAATGGTTGCAAATGCGTTACCCACCACATTCTTACCGGGTCTTATGTCGCGAACAAGCTCGTAGGCGTTATTCAGCAGGTGATAAAACCCCATCTGTTCATCCTGCGGTAAGGATTCTACTATCCTTAAAAATTCATCATTACGCCGGTGGAAGTTCAGTTTCCACCAGTTCCAAAAAAGCGATTGCCTTTCCAGCTGCTGGCGGCCGTCCTTATCGTCCGGCAGGTAGGCAAAGAGGTAATTCAGCCCACAGTCATACACATATTGCGCATACTGGTCAGCAGACCAACCCAGGGTGGCAATAGTTTCTGCCTGCGTGGCGGCTATTTGCTCTTTAAGTTGTTCTATGAATGTCATGCAACAGATTTTAAAGTTTTGCGCATATCAATTGCTTTTTTCTTCAGGATATTGCGTTCAATCCTGCGTAGGTCGCCCTGGCTTTCGTTTATAACCCTGTTTACTTCTTCTTCGTCAGTAATACCATTTGCCTGGCATACCTGTTTCATGTCGGCGCTGCTAGCCATGGGCAGTGTAATGAACCGCTGGCCGATACGGCTGTATAATTCCTGATAGCCGTTCTTATTGAGGTTTACGCCCCGCATAAGGCGCTTGGTAATATTGTCGGTGCTTGTCCACACAAAGCCGCAGGCCCCGTTTAGTTCGTTGTACAGTGTAATGAAGAATTTTAGAACCGGGTCGCTTAGCTTGTCTACTTCGTCAAGTATGATCAGCGGCTTATGCTGCCTTCGTAATTCGCTTACAATGGCTTGCATCAACTCGCCCACATTCATACCACCGTATTGCTTACCCATCGTTTGCAGAATGTTGCACAGAAACATTTTTTTATTCCAATATTCGGCGCATTCAATGTAATAGGTATTTTTATCCCTATTGGCGGAAGCGAATGCTTTGCCGGCAAAGCTTTTGCCATATCCGGCGTTCCCGGTTATTGCGAAGCTGGCACCTTCCTGCTGCGCCATCGTGAAGTAAAGTATAAGGGTCATAAAGTTTTGGGTTTCTACCAGCTGCGCCTTTGTTCTGCGGCGGTCTAACTGATTTTCGATATTGCGCCACATTTCATCACTAATCGTATCCCAGTTGTTTTTTAGAATGCCGATAATCGTGGCTTCGCTGCAACCTTTAAGGCTGTTAGCGGCTTGTCTTTGGGATGGGAAGGCGCTTACATAATTGTTAAGCTCCCAGGAGATTTTTTGCTTTTGTTGAGTAGTCATTTTAAAACGATTTAAGTTTGGATTTACATTTGTTCCAGCGGGTCTACATCGCCGCCGTATATATTGGGTTGATACTCTTGCTCGGTATAATGCAGCATAGCCGAATGCTTTAAATTTTTATCAAGTACGCCGGCTTGCAATTCTGCCCGGGCGCTCGTACCGTTGGCCATCAACACCATTTCACGAGTTTGCTTTTTTTGCGCAATGCGCTGCATGTGCATTTTCTTATTATGAAGCCTTGCAAAAAATCGGGCGTTATCCGCTTCGGTAGCATCCGCTTTGGCACTGGGCAGGTATTCAGCGGTAGCCGCAATAAACCGGGTCTTATGGCCATCTGTTACCAATACACGCTGAAAGTCGTACGGGTTGAATATGATAGATACCTTTTTGCCCACCGTATCCATGTAATAAGTTTCAGGTATTGTGTACAGGTATTCCGTGTTGGCTATCTGTACATTCAGGCCCCTATTGGTAATGGTTTGGGTGCGTGTATTAACGGTGCCGAAGTTTAAAAGGAACTGTTCTTCGGATAAGTATTTTTGTTTGCATAAGTCGCTGGATGCAAAAGCGTCAAGCCATTGTTGTTCTTTGCTAATGCCTTTATCATCTTGCAGGCATCGCAGTTGCTGAATGAAGTTTTGGGCATAGGTGAAGGCTTCGCTTGTGTGCGGGAACATCGATTTTTCCCGGTCTATTCTTTCAGGGTTAATGCCTGTATGAGCCTTCACGTTATTACCGCTGTAATTCTTATACTGCCTTAAAATCTGGTGCCACAGGGTACCGAAAGAACGCTCTATATATTTACCGCGAGGGGCACGGGCGGCAGCATAGAAAAATTTATCATCCATTTTCTGAAAGAAGGGCAGCAATTCCTTTTGTGCGAACCGGTCACTTTGTAGCTGGTGCGGCAGGTAGTAATTGCCTGTCTTTTCTTTAATATGCAGCAGGGCATCTATGTAGGCGGCTTTAATTAATTCAGCGGTCTCATTGCCGTTAGCCTCGCTGATGCTCCAGCCTAGCACGTAATCGTTAAAGGCGTCTATCACCACCACCAGGGTATATTTATTAAAGTAGTAAGTCTGTATATTTCCTTTCGGGCCTTGGAAAAACATATCCCAGTCGTTACCATCGCCGCCAATCATTAACAGCGGTGCAGAAGGGCGCTTACGAAGTATCTGCTTGCCGTACTTATTATACCACTCTTTATTGCCAGACCTGGCCGCCAGTATATCCGCTTCATTATCCCTGCGCCAGTTGCCCACGGTGGCATCGGTAATTTGTTTGTAGGCTTTTTCATTAGCCCACCGGTTATAAATACGGGCAATCATAACATCATCGTGCTTGCTGTCGTCGGCAATCAGTTCCAAAAGCATTGCCTGGCTAAGATCATCTTTAACCTTCTGGGCATAGTTGTTATTGAACCGCCACTTTTCAATAAGACTGTCATAGCTGCCATTTTTGTAGGCTTTCATCTTTGGCAATAGGTTGCGGTAAGAGGTGGGCAGGTCTATGCTATCGGCCTTAATAATTTCTACAGCGTTTTCGTAAAAGGAAGTCATTTTAATACCGATTGACTTTATTAGCTGCTTATCCTTTTCAACCGCCAAAAGCATATTTAAGAATGCAGCGGCTTTGCTGTACTTATTTACGTGGTCGATGGGCAGGCGGCTGCCGTTCTCAAATGTGTATTCCTGGTAATAGCGTTCAGCTTTGATATCCTTTTTTATAAGCTGCCGTAACGGCTGCTGTGCCAGATATTCAATAGGGTTGCCGAATCGTTCAATAATTTTCGCCTGGTCGGCCTGTTTAAGGCAATTGTATTCTACAAGGCTCTTGCGCAGGTCTGCGGGGTCGTCAATGAACCGTAAGTACTTTCTGCCTTTGGCTTTGGCCTCGATAAAAGTTTTGCTGTTAAGGCCGGCCTGTTCCAAGTCGGTCATTTCCAAGTAAAGAGTATTATTTACAAGCTTCATCGGTTTTTAGGGGTTTTGGGTATTTAATCAAATGGAACAATCCGTTCAACTTCCTGCTTTAGCAAATTTTTTACTCCCGCTTTCCACCATGTTAGTAATTCCATATAATCAGCGAAAACCGCGTCATTAGTGCGTTTGCCGTCACGGATGTATCGAATTTGACGTGTACTTTTACCCCATTTATCGGCCAATATTTTGACGATCGGGTCATCATTTTGACGCTTTTCGCCTTTTATCGTATCCTTTTTTGCCATAATTTCATAGTTCCTAGTTAGGAACTCAAATATACTATCGAATCCTTGACAATACTTAAAAGTAGTATCGCTTTATTGAATATTTCACCTTTTCTTGATTTTAATCAAGTGAAACCAGATGTCTATTATATCTAAAAATTTATACTTTCTCCGGCGTAAAAGTGCTAGAACACAGGCGGATACTGCGTTTGCGCTTAAGGTTAGACCTAATACCATAAGCAACTGGGAAAATTCGATATCGGAGCCTAGCGCATCCCACATTTTGGCAATTTGTCAACTATTCGATACAAACCCCACTGATTTTTTGTTGGTTGATATAGAGAATGGCAACCTAATTCCGAAAAATGAGGAAAATTTGGAAAGCAAAAAGGGCAATCTAAATGGCAACCCAATTGGCAACCTAATCCTGGAATTAGAACAATTTCACGATGCAGCGCAGCACATAAATGAAGGGCAACACCCGCGCGATAGCCCGATACTATATGAATTGCGTAGAATCGCTGAAAATGCAGAACAGACGCGGCTTTTGGTATTGCAGTTACTGGAGTGTGCGCACAAAAAAAGCGCTGATTAAGCGCTTAAATGGCCATTTTTCGGCCTTTTTAAAATAGAACCCAAAAAGTACCTATAATTACTTGGTAGTTTTTTTAGGCTATTTTATACGTTTTTGCTGAAACGGGCCATGGTGGCCAATTTTCGGCCTTTTTTTACTTTCATTCAGTTACCCTTTATTAGGATCTATGGTATTTCCCCCCTTAATCTCTTACCTGGTATATCCATTCCGGAGTTTATGAATTCTGTCTCAGAGCATCA
>CAXTMV010000072.1:0-21472 GCA_964245425.1 uncultured Flavihumibacter sp.
CCTGGTATCAGGCGTATGGCCGTAAAAATACTGTATTCTTTCTATCTATACAGGAAATGCCATTAAGAATGAATTATTTTTATCAACCGGTGCGGGCAACAGGTTGTAAGTATTTGATTTTCAATATTGTGTATTAATTTAATGTAAAATCCGTGAAATTTGTCCCATCGCTTCTGTTTAGTAAACCTAAAAATGTAATTTTAGCGCCCGGTCGGTTATTGATTTAGAGGAGTGAGCCGCAGTAATTGATTGCAGTCCGGTTTTACACATGATTCTTTACTTACTATCCCATTAGCATTTCTTAAAAGTTAAAAAATTGTGTTGTATGTATTCTTATTCATTAATGGAGGCAGGATGCTATTATCTTGTACAGGAAAAAGAAGATGCGGGTATCAGTCTTATCAAAATTAATTTTGAATCCGATCAATGTGTATTTGTTTCCAAATACGAAGAGATAGAAGTGCAGGAATGGAAGAAGAAATCAGATTCCATTCATGATATCATTGAATTACTGAGCGACGAAAAGGTAAAAGAGTGGGAGGCGATATTCAATAACAGCCAGGATGCTTATTACGAGGAAGACGAAGAATAATTGCTGATTAATGACTATTGGTTGGTAATTAATAATGGCAGCCTCCGGAAATAATATATTTCACCGTTAAAAGCTATCCCACACGCAGGTGCTATGCCAGTGCATGTCTATCCCTTTTTACGAAGTGTCTGGCGGTAGCATTCCAGGCATTATTATTTATTAATCACTAATTACCGATTGGCTCATTGATCAGCCAGCATTCCATACAACAGATACAAAGCCGTATCGATATCGTTGATATTGTAGGCGGTTTTATACGCCTTAAAAAAAGGGGTACCAATTACCTCGGGCTTTGTCCTTTTCACAATGAGAAATCACCTTCCTTTACGGTAAGTCCGGCCAAAGAGATCTATAAATGCTTTGGCTGCGGCCGCAGTGGCAATTCCATCAGTTTCCTGATGGAGCATGAAAAATATACCTATGTAGAAGCGCTGCGCTGGCTGGCTGCCAAATACAATGTAGAAATTGAAGAAACCGACACCAGCCCGGAGGTAAAGGCCAAACAGCAAGTGGCAGAAAGCCTCTTTATCATCAATACATTTGCACAAAAATTTTTTGATGAAAAGCTGTTTACAACCGAAGAAGGAACAGACATTGCACTGAGCTACCTTAAACACCGCGGCTTCCGCGAAGATATCATCCGGAAATTTCAGATTGGTTACTCACCCGAAGACAGAACCGCTTTTACCAGCAAGGCTCTGTCTAGCCAGTTCAACCCAGACAACCTGGTAAAAAGCGGCCTGGTAGCCTTGCGCAATGAAACCCTGCAGGATAATTACCGGGGCCGGATTATTTTCCCGGTGCACAATAACAGCGGCAAGATCATCGGCTTTGGCGCCCGCCTGATAAAAAACAACGACAAAGCACCCAAATACATTAACACGCCCGAAAACGAGCTGTATGTAAAGAGCAAAATCCTGTACGGTACTTATTTTGCCCGGCAGGCCATCGATAAAAATAATGAATGCCTGCTGGTGGAAGGGTATACCGATGTGGTATCGCTTCACCAGGCGGGTATTGAAAATGTGGTGGCCAGCGGTGGCACCTCGCTGACACCCGATCAGCTGCGGCTGATAAAGAAATATACCAATAACCTCACTATTATTTACGACGGCGACTCGGCCGGTATAAAAGCAGCTTTGCGGGGGCTCGACCTGGCATTGGAAGAAGGCCTGAATGTAAAGCTGGTGCTGATACCAGACAAGGAAGACCCGGACAGCTATGTAAATAAAGTAGGGCCGGCCGCCTTCAGGGATTTTGCAGAAAAGAATAAAAAAGATGTGGTGCTTTTTCAGCTGGAAATTGCCTTACAGGATGCCGGTGCCGACAGCAACAAAAAAGCCCTGGTGGTAAACCAGATAGCCGAGACCATTTCAAAGATCAATAAGGCAGAAGATTTTACCAAACAGCAAGACTATATCCGGCAATGCTCACAATTACTCAGAATTGATGAAACCGGGTTGAACGTACTGGTTAATAAATTTATCCGCGAGCGGGTGGGAAAGGCCGAAAACCGGCAGGCGGCAGCAGTGCAGTCTTCCGAATTATCCCTCCCGGAAGCCGGCGCCATGGAAGATGACTCTTTCAACCTGTTGTTTAAAGATGAATTACATGAAAGAGCCGTGGTGAGATCGCTGGTGGAGTTCGGTATCAGAGACTGGGATGAAGAGAGAAAAGTAGCTGATTTTCTTTTTGAAGAAATGATAGATGAAGATCTGTTCGATAACAAGCAATTATTGCGCATCGTTCATACCTATAAAATATGGTATGACGAAAAACTGGAACCTACCGCCAAAAACTTTCTCTACCATGAAGACCAGTCTCTCAGTGCGCTGCTCGTATCTGTTATGGATGTGCAGTATGAATTAAGCGACAAATGGAAATCAGCATTCGAAATGCCGGTACCTACCCGGGAAGAACTATATAAGGAAGAAGTGCTGTCGACACTGAACTACCTGAAAATGCGCAAAATAAAACGAATGATAGAACAGAACCAGGCCGACCTGCAGGCTTCCCACAGTTCAGACGAACAATTGATGCTGATGCAGACACACCAGCACCTTAAACAAATGGAAAGGGACATCATGCACCGGGTGGGGACGGTAATCATAAGGTAATGGCTGATCACAGCATATCTACACCTCACATACCGCCGTTGCGCAATTTTCATTTTCCCTTTCGGTCTCCAGGGTAATATGCTGGATATTCTTGTGCTCCAGCGCATGTTTCAGGTTTTGCTTGACTTGTTTTTCTTCCTCCGCCCCGGCTTGCACAGGCAATACAATATGCGCCGTCAGCGCATTTTCCGTAGTACTGATGGCCCATATATGCACATGGTGGATATCCAGCACCCCTTTTACCTGCAGGGCAGTGGCTTTTATTTCGTCGAGGTTGATGTCAGAAGGCACACCGTCGAGTGAAAGCCGCAGGCTGTCTTTTAATAAACGCCAGGTACTTAATAAAATAACCAGTGCAATGACCACGCTGATGATACTGTCTATCCGGTACCAATGGGTATAGGTAATGATAATACCTCCGATAACAATGCCCAGCGAAACAATGGCATCGCTCATCAGGTGCAGGTAAGCGCTTTTAATATTCAGGTCTTTTTCCTTATTGCGAAAAAACAGCAGGGCAGTAGAGGCATTTATTACGATGCCAATGGCGGCTATAATGGCGATAATACCGCCCTGTACCGGTTCTGGCTGCATATACCGGTGAATGGCCTCGTACACAATAGCGCCGATAGACAGCATCAATACCATAGCATTGAACAGGGCCGCCAATATAGAGGTTTTACGGTATCCATAGGTGAATGCTTTACTGGACCTTACTTTCTGCAGTTTAAAGGCAAGCAACGAAAGCCCCAGCGCGCCTACATCTGCCAGGTTATGCCCGGCATCAGACAGCAGCGAAAGGGAATGGATGTACAAACCGGCCACTACTTCAATAACAACAAAAAGGAAATTAAGCAGGATGCCGGCAATAAAGGCCGTGTTTACATGCGTAAGCGTAACAGCATGGTGGTGATGGTCGTGTCCGTGATGATCGTGATCTGCCATGGTTAATCGTTGCTGCTTTTATCTTCATACAAACCAAGCCGGTTCCGGAGCATCCTGTTTTGATCCTGTATTTGGCTCATCTTGTTTAACAGGTGGCCAATGGCCTCGATGCCTGCAAAATTGATCTCCAGGTCATAGTGGAGGCGAATAAACCTTTCCGCTTCCGCCAGCTGGTGGCCGGTAAAATAAGCCTGCTCTTCTACCGTGGTGATCTCTACCAGCCCATACTGCTCCAGTGATTGTATAAAAGATATTTCTACCTGGTGATGGAGGCAAAAACGTTGCACCGGTATCAGTTCGCTTTCTTCCATGGTATAATTATTTTAATGCCGCCAGCTGGGTGAAAAGCTCTTTTTGTTTTTCCGTTAACTGAACCGGCAGCTTTACATTAAAAACAACGTAGAGGTCGCCGAATTGTCCTTCTGTCTTATACAGGGGCAAGCCTTTTCCTTTTAAGCGAACCTGTGTGGCGTTTTGTGTGCCCGGACTTACTTTAAGTTTTACTTTCCCGTTCAGGGTATCGATGGTTACTTCTCCACCCAGCACGGCCGTATATAAATCAATGTCTACGTTCATAAAAAGATCGTTTCCCGCGCGTTTGAGGTTGGCTTCATTGGCAATGATAAAAGTAATGAATAAATCACCCGCAGGGCCGCCGTTTGCGCCCGGCGCACCATATCCCTTCAGTTTTATTACCTGCCCGTTCTCCACACCTGCCGGGATGGTAATACGCACGTTTTTGCCGTTTACCACCAGGGTCTGCTGGTGTTTGTTGTAGGTATCGCGCAGGCTTAGTTTTAATTCTGCATTGTAATCCTGGCCGCGGAACTTCGCCTGCCGCCTGCCATTGCCGCCCTGGTTGCCAAACATGGAAGAAAAGAAAGAGGAGAAATCTTCGTCTCCAAAATCGGTCCCGGCCTGCTCACCATCGGAATAGGCGCGGCGGCTGCCGGTACCCGAAGCACGGGCATTCTCAAACTGCTCTGCGTGCTGCCAGTCTTTTCCATACTGATCGTATTTCTTTCTTTTTTCCGGATCGCTCAGCACTTCATTGGCCTCGTTTACCTGCTGAAATTTTTTGTTCGCTTCTTTATCGTTTGGATTCAGATCCGGGTGGTGTTTGCGCGCCAGCTTGCGGTATGCTTTTTTGATATCGTCTGCGGAAGCATTTTTCTGTAGTCCCAGTATTTCGTAATAATCAATAAATGCCATGCGACAAATTTAACGAATAGTTCGATAGTTAGATGGATCGGAAGTTCGGTCGTTCATAGTTTGTTTGCGCAGCGCTTGTTGCAAAAACCACGAATAGCCGGACTGCCCAACTATGCATTGATAACGAAAAATACGAATTGTGAAAATTATTTGTTAATTAATCCATCCGCGCTGGCCTTGCCGGGGCCGCATAAAAGCAATGCCAGGAAGCCCGCCAGGAACAGGGTTCCGGCCTCACCTTTGCCAAAAAAATCGGCATGCCATGTTTTAAACACCACTACACTCATGGCAATGACCAATGGAATAGCAGCCAGCCGGGTAAACAGGCCCAGTACGAGGAACATACCGCAAAAAAATTCTGCAAAGATGACCAGT
This sequence comes from uncultured Flavihumibacter sp., assembly GCA_964245425.1. Classification (GTDB taxonomy): domain Bacteria; phylum Bacteroidota; class Bacteroidia; order Chitinophagales; family Chitinophagaceae; genus JACMLD01. The sequence continues at coordinate 5,242 of CAXTMV010000072.1, forward strand.
GAGAAGGAGAGCCCGCTGCCGATGCCCATGAAATTCACAAAGCTGTCTTTCTTTTCAGCAAAGTGAACCAGTTTATCATATCCATGTGGTATGATCAATGCACCCATACCCAAACGCAGCAGCAGCATGGCCAGGTTGAAAGCCCAGTTGTGGTACGATATCGATAATAATTTTTTCATTGCATTCCTGTTTTCTCAAAAATAGGATGATGCGGTGAAATAGAATGAAATGTTAATCCTTGTACTTATCCACAGTTGTTTGGAACGATGTTTGGTCAAAGGAAAAATAATTAGAAACTTTAGCGCGTTGTAAATACTGCAATTCATATAGCACATGAAGAAATTTCTGGGTTCTCTATTACTTTATTCAGTATGCCTGGTGGCCGCTGCACAACAAACGCATGTTATTGCAGATCCGGAAGCCACCCTCAAAGAGGCGAAAGAATATTTCCAGATCGGCTCTTATAGCCTTGCCTACCCGCTGTTCAAGGATCTGAACCTGTACCTGCGCGATGCAGACCGGAGCGACAAAGCGCTTTCTTACCAGGAAATAAAATACTATACCATTGTATGCGCGCTTAAACAAAATGAATCGGCCGCTACCGATCTCGCAAGGGATTTTATAGACGGCGAAGACAATATAGCCAGGGTACAGATGATGAGCTTTCACCTGGCCGAATATTATTTCCGGCAAAAGAATTTTTACCAGGCAGTTGTCAGTTATGAAAAGACCAGCCCCGATCAGCTGAGCAATACCGAAGTGGCCGACCTGAAATTTCACGAGGGCTATGCTTATTTCAACCTGCAGAAATTCGACAAAGCCATGCCCCTGCTGAATGCCATCCGCAGCAATCCAAAAGATCCCAATTACACAGACGCCAATTATTACTATGGTTTTATCGCCTTTAACAATGGAAAATTCCACGACGCGCAGGAATCATTTAAAATAACGGAGAACAATAGTCGCTATGAAAAAGTAGTTCCTTTTTACATCGCCACCATTATGTACAACAGCGGTCAGAAAGAACAAGCGCTGGCCTATGCAGAAACAAGACTGAAGAAAGGCGGACAGGTCTACGATACCCAGTTGCGCCAGCTGATCGGGCATGCCTATTTTGAAAAAGGCGATTATAAGAGTGCGCAACCCTACCTGGAAAACTATGCATCCGGCGCCAAAAAACTCCGGCGGGAAGATACGTATGAGCTTGCCTTCACTTATTACCAGACCGCCAATTATGCAAAAGCCATCGAAGGATTCAAACAATTATCGGGCAAAGAAGACTCGCTGGCACAAAATGCCATGTACCTGCTCGGAGATGCCTATTTAAAAACCAACCAGAAATCCAATGCACGGAACGCTTTTTCTTTCTGTGCCGCCAACAGCAGCAATGCTTACCAGCGCGAAGTGTCGAAATTCAACTACGCCAAACTGTCGTATGAACTGGGCTACCAGGATGTGGCGCTGACTGAATTGCGGAAATTCCTGGCCGGTTTTCCAAACTCTGCTTATAATACTGAAGCAAAAGAATTATTGGTAGGCGTACTGGCCAACAGCAACAGTTATAAAGATGCCCTGGCCCTGGTAGAGGGACTTAAAAACCCGTCAGACAATGTAAAAAAGCAATACGCAAAAATATTATACGGGCGCGCCACAGAGATGATAAACGACGGCCTGCTGATCGGTGCCAATGATCTGCTTGATAAAGCGCTGACGGCCCCCGGCAACCAGGATGTATTGCCCTATATCAATTTCTGGAAAGGAGAGATTGCTTACCGCCTCAATAAAATTGACGATGCCATCCGGTTTTATTTCGACTACCTGAAATCGGGCGGCACCAACGGAGAAGTGAACCCGGTGAATGCCAAATACAACCTGGGTTATGCGTTTCTGAAAAGAGAAAATTACAAACAGGCACTTACCTATTTTTTTCATGTATCGGGCAACCCCAAGATCAACGCATCGGCCACCGAACAGGATGCCTACGTGCGCAGTGCAGACTGTTATTATATGAACCGCGATTTTACAAAGGCACTGGCTATGTACGATAAGGTGCTGAGCTATTCCTGGCCTTCCAGCGATTATGCACTGTTCCAGAAATCAATGGTAGCAGGCGTTAAAAGCGGCGCCGAAAAAATAAAATTATTGCAGACCATCGAACGAGTGTATCCCCAAAGCAGCCTGGTGCCCGATGCCAACCTGGAAATTGCCACTACTTATTTTTCCGATGAAAAATTTAGGGAATCGGTTCCCTTCCTGAAAAATGTGGTGAGCAATACGGCCAACGAATCGCTGAAACCCAAGGCCCTGCTGCGTCTCGGTATTGCCTATTACAACCTTAACAACAACAAAGAGGCATTAAACCAGTACAATAGCCTTATTAAACAATACCCCAATTCGCCGGAAGCAGAAGAAGCACTTGATAATGCCAAAACCATTTATGTAGAAGATGGCAGAAGCAGTGAATACGTAAGCTTTGCCCGCGGCATGGGGGTTGATATTTCTGCCAACCAGGAAGATTCACTGGCGTACGCAGAAGCAGAAGTGCAGTTCAATAATGGCAATTTTACCGGTGCCTTAACAAGGTTCGATAATTACCTGGCCAAATTTCCCGATGGAAAAAATACCATTGAAGCGAGTTATTACAAAAGCGAAATATATTTTAACCAGAAAAATTGGGCCAGGGCAGCAGAAGGGTATGAACTGGTGGGCGACCGCGCACCGAATAAATTTGGCGAGAAATCCCTGTTACTGGCTGCCAGACTGAACTTCTTCGATCTTAAGAACTACGACAAATCAGAAAAATATTTTTCCCGCCTCAAAGAATTTGCTTCCAACCAGGAAAATAAACTGGAAGCCATGCGGGGCTTGCTCCGCAGCCAGTACGAACTGAAAAAATGGACCGAAGCCACGGAGAATTCAAAAGACTTATTGAATCAGAAGGGGAGCAGCACAGACGACAAAGTACTGGCCAATATGGTGCTCGCCAAATCTGCCCAGGCAGCCAACCAGTGCGATCTCGCTATCTCTTATTTCCGTGCCGCGGCAGGCCTCAATAAATCTGCCTACGGCGCCGAAGCCCGGTACGAGATTGCCAATTGCCAATTTCAGCAGAATAAGCTAAAAGATGCCGAGAAAGCCGCTTTTGAAGTGATCAATAAATCAGGTTCCTACGCAGACTGGGTAACAAAAGCCTACCTGTTGCTGGGCGATATCTATTTTAAGGAAAAGGATTATTTCAATGCAAAAGCCACGTTCCAGAGCATCGTAGACAATGCTACCGTGCCCGAATTAAAGGAAACGGCCCAGCGTAAACTGACAGAAGTAACAGAAGAAGAAAAAACCGGCAGTAAAATGAGCGGGCAGTAGGGCGTCTTTAGCCGGTAGTCAGTAAAGCCCCTCTCCGTTAGACAGGGGTTGGGGTTAGGTTTTCAATCTACAGTTCCTAAATTACTATTGAAGATGAATATGGATCAGAATAAAAAAACATTCTTTCTTTTATCTATCACCGTATGTATTTCGGCTATTGCTTTTTCGCAGGATACTACCGGCAAGAAAAGGACCATTGATATTACCTCTTCTTTCAAACCCGTGTTACGGGAGGCCGTTAAAATAAATTTCAATGCGGCTGCACCGGTGGTGGATTCATCAAAGCCTAAACTGACCTATAACATTCCGCAACAAAATCTCCTGCTGGGCTACCTGCCCGCCACTTTAAAACCGGTAGCGCTCCAGATTGATACCGTAAATGCATGGAAGTACAGCAACTATATAAAACTAGGTGTAGGCAATGTACATATTCCTTATGCCCAGGCGGGTTTCAGCTTTGGCGATGGTAAGAATTCCTTTTTTAACCTTTTTGCCAAAGAATATACTTCCAAGGGTAAGTTGCCCTTCCAGAAAAATAATTATACCGCTGTATCGGCCGCCGGCACCGTTAGAACCGCCTCCAACCTGGAATGGAATGGTAACCTTGGGTTTAAAAGCGAAGACTATTTCCTGTATGGGTACCAGCCCACCACGCTTGTATTTACCAAAGACCAGCTGCGCCAGCGTTTCCAGGCTTATGAAGGAAAGCTGAGCCTGCGCAACCTGGAGGCCACAGAGTTCGGGCTTACCTATAACCCCAATATTAAAATTGATGTGTTTAGCGGTAATAATTTTACCGGCAAGGCCAATGAGACCAATACCCTGCTAAACCTGCCGCTGACCAAGACCTTTGGCGAAACATTTTCTTTTAACCTCGGACTGACAGCCGACCTCACCCATTATAAACCCGCTACCACTGATGCCATCCAGAATAATTTATATTATGTGTCACCCGCGGTGCATGTTAAAACGGCCAACTTCAATCTAACGGCAGGGGTTAGCCCGGCCTGGGACAATAAACTGTTTCACCTGCTACCGAATTTTATGGCTGATATTGTTACCAATGATAAAAATTTCACCCTGCAGGTGGGTTGGATCGGTTACTACGATAAAGGTTCTTACCAGCGCTTTGCCGGCATCGACCCCTGGATAGGGGAGCCCACTACGCTGCTAAATACCCGTTCGCAGGAATTTTATGCAGGCATCAAAGGCACACTGCTGGATCATTTTACCTATAGTGCAAAAATAAGCGGCATACAATACCGCAACCTGGCCCTGTTTGTAAACGACAGCATCGACGGTAAAACATTTAAAACCGTTTATTCGCCCTCGGCACAGGCTGTAAAAATGCATGGTGAAATAGGCTGGACACAGGGCGAAGACCTGATCTGGACAAATGGCTTCACCCTTACCCATTATACAAAAACAGACGGTCAGCTTTCTTACTGGGGGTTGGTGCCTTTAGAACTGAGCAGTTCTCTTCGATGGCAGTTGTTCAAAGATTTTTTCCTGAAAGGCGATCTCTATGCCTTTAGCGGCGCACCTTATCAAGACAAAGTATCTCCTACCGTCTATAAATATGAACGCGGCCAGGCGGGCGTAGATGTAAATGCCGGTGTGGAATTTAAAGTAACAAGGGCCCTGAACCTCTGGCTGCAGATGAATAATATCTTCAACAACAAATACGAACGCTTTCACCAGTACCCTGTTTACGGGTTCAACATCCTGGGCGGCATCGTCTTTTCTTTCGACCAGAAATAGGTCCCTTATTTTTCCGGACTGTATCGATAGCAAAGGAAGAGCTATCTTTGCCCCATGCGCAAACTGAGCATGGATGAGCTGAACCGCAAGTCGGTACAGGCTTTTAAAGAATCACCCAAAATACCGGTTATCGCTGTGCTGGAAAATGTGCGCAGCGCCTACAATGTAGGCAGCGTACTGAGAACCGCCGATGCTTTCCTGCTGGAAGCCGTGTATACAACAGGTTATACGGCGCATCCCCCCCATAAACAGGTGTCCAAAACAGCGCTGGGCGCCGATGAATCGGTGACCAGTAAGCATTTTACGGATGCCGCCGAAGCGATTGCCGATTTAAAAGCCAACGGCTATGCCATACTGGCCGTAGAGCAGGCAGAACAAAGCTACCAGTTGAACCGCTATGAAATGGAGGAAATCGATCGGCTGGCCATTGTGTTCGGAAATGAAGTTAGCGGGGTGGAGCAGTCAACCATTTTGCTTTGCGATGGTTGTATAGAGATACCACAGCTGGGCATGAAGCATTCGCTGAATATTTCGGTGGCAGCCGGGATTGTCATTTGGGAACTGGCGAAGAAGTTCATGGTTCGTTTGCAGGTCGGGAATTGATTAATAACATACTTAAAAATATAGTAGTGTCTGCAGTAAAAAATTACTTAAGCCTGGTAAAATTCTCGCATACCATTTTTGCCATGCCCTTTGCATTGATCGGGTTTTCTTTGGGTATACTGTCGGTTAAAACATCTGTTGTCCCAGGCTGGCATACGATTATTTATCCATCTTTATCAGTGGTGGTCATTATAAAACTACTTATTCTGGTGATTCTTTGTATGGTCTTTGCGCGCAGCGCGGCCATGGCGTTTAACCGGTATTTAGATCGATCTTTCGATGCCCAAAACCCGCGTACAGCTATCCGCGAGATACCCAAAGGAATTATTTCTGCCGGCAGCGCTTTACGCTTTGTTGTTTTTAATTGTATTGCCTTTGTGCTATGTACCTGGTTCATTAACCCGCTCTGTTTCTTTTTATCGCCGGTAGCGTTATTGGTTGTATTGGGATACAGCTATACCAAAAGATTTACGGCGCTTTGTCATATTATATTAGGCATCGGACTCTCATTGGCCCCGATAGGGGCCTACCTGGCGGTAACCGGCGCATTTGCCGTATTGCCCGTTTTGTTTTCATTTGCGGTGGTATTCTGGGTAAGCGGATTCGATATTATATACGCCCTGCAGGACATCGACTTTGATAAATCGCAACAGCTCTATTCCATACCCGCCGCATTGGGCAAAGCCACAGCATTAAAAGTGTCTGAATTATTGCATTTGCTGAGTGCCGCCTGTGTTTTTACAGCTGGCTGGTATGGCGACCTCCACTGGTTGTACTGGATTGGCGTAGCTGTTTTTATTGGAATGCTGATCTACCAGCATTCCATTGTAAAACCCAACGACCTGAGCAAGGTGAACATTGCTTTTATGACGGCCAATGGAATTGCCAGCGTGGTATTTGCCGTATTCGTGATTACAGACCTTTTTATTAATGCGTCTCATGCATAGCCGGTCTTTGATGCACATAAAATCTTGCCAATGGAAAATGGCGTCATTATAGATAAGTTCTTTGCCGCGTACAGCCGGCACGATTTTGCTGCCATCCGCGAAGTGATGGCGGAAGATGTGATCTGGGTATTCCTGGGCCAGCACCCGCTGGCGGGTGTTAAAAATGGCATTGAAGAAGTGGTGGCTTTTTTTGATAATATGAGCGCCGTTATGGGCGCGTCAAAAGTAAAGGCACAAAAACTGGCTAGTGGCAGCAACGGCGCTTTCCTGATAGAATGCCAGCACATTACCACCCATCGCGAAGATGGCAATAATATTGACCATCATGTATGCGTGCTCTGGACTTTTGAGCACAACAAGATCAGGGAAGGCCGTCATTTTTTTGCAGACCCGCATGCCGCTGATCATTTCTTTTCGGCGATAGCACCCATTGCAGCAGAATAATAAATAACAGTAACAGCATGCCGAGGATATTAGCCATCGATTACGGAGTAAAACGAACGGGCCTGGCAGTAACAGATCCCCTGAAGATCATTTGCAGCGCCCTGACAACGGTAGAAACGCCCCAGCTGTTTAATTTCCTGAAAGACTATTTTAAAAAGGAAGCGGTGGAACGGATCATCATTGGCGATCCTAAAAACCTCGACGACAGCGATACCCATGCCACCCCGCACGTGAGAAAAACGATTGAACGACTTAAAAAAGAATTTCCCGCCATACCGGTGGTAGCCGTAGACGAGCGGTACACATCCAAAATGGCTAAAACTGCCATGATAGAAATGGGCATGAAAAAAATGCAACGCCGCGATAAAGCAACCGTAGATAAAATCGCCGCCACTATCATGCTGCAGGAATACATGGAAAGGAATAGTTAGCCAAATGATTGGCTGTTAACCTGTTTTAGGATAATTTAGCAGCTTTGATTGACCAACAGCATAATTACACCCGAATGATTTTACCAATTGTGGCCTATGGCACCCCGGTACTAAGAACAGTAGCAAAGGATATTGGGAGCGACTATCCCGGCCTGGCAAAACTTATTGAAGATATGTGGGAGACGATGTATGCCAGCAATGGCGTGGGCCTGGCCGCACCCCAGGTAAATAAAGATGTACGCCTGTTTATGATCGATAGTGCCCAGGTTTTCTCTAACCTGGATGAAGAAGAAAAAGGCATTTATCCCGATGAACCGGGCATCAAGCAGTTGTTTATCAACGCACATGTTACGGAACTGGCCGGCAATGAATGGGGATACAACGAAGGCTGCCTGAGCATACCCAAAATAAGGGAAGATATACAGCGCCCTGCGCAGGTGACACTCAATTACCTGGACGAAAATTTCGAACCCCATACAAAGACCTTTAACGGCATTACGGGCCGGATCATCCAGCATGAATATGATCATATCCAGGGTAAGCTTTTTATTGATTACCTGAAACCACTCAAACGTAAATTACTCAAAGGCCGGCTCGACGATATTACCAAAGGAAAGATCAAAGTGGATTATAAAATGGTATTCCCGAAGTAGGATAGAAGGCTGAAGGTTTAAGGGGTAAGGTTCGTTTGCGGAGCAGGTTGCCGTAAAACCCTCCGCCTTATACCTTCAACCTTATGCCTTTTAAAAATGGACATGTGCACATGAAGACAATCAGTTACCTGCCCTTTCTTTTTTTCTTTTTCTCTTTCCCGCTCTTAGCCCAGGATTCTGCCGTTAGTGTAGGCAAAAAAACCGTTACCCTGAAAGAGGTTGTTATCCGCAACGGGCTCAATGTAGGCGGCTTTATTGAACGGGTAAAAAATGATACCAGCTTTTACAAAGCGTTCAAGAACCTTAAAATACTCGGCTACACGGCACTGAATGATATCCGTATGCACGATAAGCAAGGCGCAGAGATAGCTATGCTGCAGAGCCGAACCCTGCAGGTGGAAAAAAATGGTTGTCGCAGTACCCGGAAGCTGCAGGAAAAGATCACCGGCGATATCTATGATAAAAATGGTAACTGGAATTATTATACCTGCGAACTGTACGCCGGTTTATTGTTTGCCAAAGACAGCATTTGCGGCGAAAATAATATTGTAAAAGGCACTGATTTCAGCCTGAAAAATAAAAAAGGCATTGAAAAAAACAAGGAGCAGCTGAAAATGCTTTTTTTTAATCCAGGTAAAAAGATACCGGGTATTCCTTTCATCGGCAATAAGATAGCCATTTTCGATGACGACGTATCGCAGCTGTATGATTTTGAAATAGACATGGCAGATTACCAGGGCGAGTTATGTTACGTGTTTACCGTGCGCGCAAGGCCCGATTTAACCGGCAGCCAGAAAAATGATATTGTTATCAACGAGATGGTGACCTGGTTCAACAGCAAAAGCCTCGAAATAGTAGCCAGGAATTATGACATCAGCTACGATGCGGTAGTCTATGATTTTAACGTGCAGATGGAAGTGCAGATGAACAAATTTGAAGATCTGCTGGTGCCCAAACTTATCCGCTATACCGGTAACTGGCATGCGCTTTTTAAGAAAAGGGAGCGTGGCGTTTTTACGGCTACTTTGTTTGGGTTTAATAGGTAAACCTCAAAGCCAGCGGCATGCGTTGCCAGACCTGAGAAATTGCCGCGAACCCTTGAGGGCTTTCGACTCAAACCTCAGGATCCGCCCTTCGCCTTTACGTAGTGGCGCCATTTCTCAATCACCTCCTGTATGTCTGTCGCCAGCTCGCTGTTAAAAAAGACTTCTTTCCTGCTGGTGGGATGTATAAACCCCAGCGTTTTGGCATGCAGCGCCTGCCGGGTGCAGATGGCAAAACAATTGTCTACAAATTGCTTGTATTTGGCAAAGATGGTTCCCTTTACAATGGTATCGCCGCCATAAGTATCGTCATTAAAAAGCGGATGACCGATGGATTGCATGTGCACGCGGATCTGGTGGGTGCGCCCGGTCTCCAGCCGGCATTCTACCAGTGTTACATAACCGAAACGTTCCAGCACGGTGTAGTGGGTAATGGCTTCTTTTCCATGGTCGCCATCCGGGTAAGCAGCAAATAATTTCCGGTGTTTCAGGTTGCGGCCAATATGCGCCACAATCGTTCCCGTATCGGCCGCTACATCGCCCCAGACCAGGGCATAGTACCTGCGGTGAACGGTATGGTCAAAAAACTGCTTTGCCAGTGAAGCAACGGCTTTGTCTGTTTTCGCCAGCACCATCAGCCCGCTGGTGTTTTTATCAATGCGGTGCACCATGCCAAAGCGGGGCAGGTTTTCTTCTGAAATATTTTTGTTCATGGCGGTCAGGTAGCCGGCCACGCCATTGATTAAAGTGCCGGTATAATTGCCACATCCGGGGTGTACCACCAGGCCAGCCGGTTTATTGATGACCAGGATATCATTGTCTTCAAAAGCGATGTTCAGCGGCATCTGCTCCGGAATGATCTCTTCTCCTGGTGCTTCCTTATCGCTGTAGACAATTATTTCGTCGGCCGGTCTTATTTTGTAATTGGGTTGTACGGCTTTGCTGTTCACCAGCACCCTGCCCGCTTCAATGCCTTTTTGAATCTTGTTGCGAGTGGCATTTTCAATGCGCGCAGTCAGAAATTTGTCCAGCCGAAGGGGCTCCTGGCCTTTGTCTACCCTGATTGATAAGCGCTCATACAATTCCTCCGGGCCCTCCTGCTCCAGCAATTCTTCCTGATCGGCGTTCTTGGACATGTATGACATTTTTGCAAATATACTTTATAAAGCATGCACGGCCTTCAATAACCCTCGTAGCCCACAACAGCTATGTGATGGGTTATGGCCCGAATGGCGTAAATTTGCAGGCTATGCAGCCCGTATATTTTGAAGACCTGGGAAGAATGGAATACCAGGCCGCCTGGAATTACCAGGAGCAATTATTAAAAGCCAATGTTGACATAAAAACGGCTATCCGTAATGCTGAAGCGGAACCTGCATTGGCAGCAATAGAACCCAGTTCTTTTCCACCAGATTTGGAAAATGCAATGGCCGGCAGCGATATGGCGACGGACGACGCAAGACTGACCACTCATCACTCCCTTCTTTTTGTTGAACACCCCCCCGTGCTTACGCTCGGTAAAAGCGGCAAACCTGAAAATATCCTGATCTCGGCAGAAGAGCGGCTGCAGAAAGGCATCGGGTTCTTTGCCACCAACAGGGGAGGAGATATTACTTTTCATGGACCGGGGCAGGTAGTGGGATACCCGATACTTGACCTGGAAAAATTCTATACCGATATCGGCCGTTACCTCCGTAACCTGGAAGAAGTGGGGATACTGACACTGGAGGAATACGGCTTGTCTGCCGGGCGATCTGCCGGTGAAACCGGTATATGGCTGGATGCCGGCGTACCCGCAAAAGCGAGAAAAATCTGTGCCATTGGGGTTCGTTGCAGCCGCTGGATTACCATGCATGGATTTGCATTGAATGTGAATACGGATCTTTCTTATTTCAATTATATCATTCCCTGCGGCATACAGGATAAACAGGTTACTTCCCTGGCTGCTGAACTGGGCCGTACGATATCTTTGCAGGAAGTAAAAGAAAAATTAAAAAAGAATTTTGAGCGGGTGTTTGATGTGTGCCTGGTGCCAGCGGCAGAAAAATAACCTGTGATAATATGGTCAGCCGCTTCAGATCTCCAATAACTACCAGCTATTGCTGTTGAATTTCTGCTTCCGCAACTTAAAATTCTTTGGGGATAAATAATCTGTGTTTTTCTTTTATTACCCCGTCTTCGTATAATTCAAACTTAAACCAGCCGGCGTGCATAAAATTCGATTTGTCGAGGGTCAGCAGGGTATCTTTGATTTGCTTTATCTCCAGCACGGGATTGCCCAGCTCATCAAAAAATTTAAGGGTATATTTCTTTTCTTCGGCCAGGGGCAGGGCAATTCTTACATTGCCATCTTTTTCTGTAAATACAAATTTTGAAGGTTTGTAAATTTCTTTTGGCACAAAAGGTTTTATCACTATCGTATCAGCGGTATTGTAGGTAAGGGTGTCTTTGGTTCTGGTGGCCAGTGAATCCCTGAATCGTTTTACCGATCGTTCACCCACCTGTCCTACCAGGGTATCTCTTTTCTTTATATAGATGATGCGTTCCGGTATTTCTTTGGGTTTGATGATCTCGGGTTTAGGCGATAATTTTTTTTCGGGCTCTTTGGGTTTGGGCTCTTCAGTAACAATCGTTTTTGGGGGTTCGGTCCTAAGACTGTCCGTTTTAGGCGGTTCGTATACCGGCAGGGGTTCAACCACCGGCTTGATTTCTTTGGGTGGCGCTTTTACCCGCACGGTATCCAGTAGGGGCCTTTTTGATTTACTGAAAATATATTTGCCGCTGTCCAGCAAAATATACAACCGGTAAAACATGTGCTCATTGGTGGCCCTGGTATCTGCATAGCCGTTTTGCGGCACGGTTGGATCGGGCAGGGTGAGTATCGACCGGAAATTTTTTGTGCTGTCGAAGGAACGTTGGATGCTGAGTTGATGGATCGCTTTATCGTAGGGATTGCTCCAGCTCACAATGATCCGGTTATTGCCTTTATTTACCAGCGAAAAGGAAGGAAGCGTATCCTGGGCGGCGGCAAAAAGACCTGTAAAAACCAGTAGTAATAAAATTCCAGACGGTCGGAGCATGCTTTGTATTGTTATAAATCCCTTTTTCCAAGGCGGCAAAGATAATTACCGCCGGGCTTGCAAAAGGTTAAAAAGCCAATGTGCCGGGTGGCAACGAATCGTTTCCCTGCAGCCCCCCGCTGTGAATGGCCAGCACCCTGCTACCGCTTGGAAAATAATCCTTTTTTATTAAATCCAGCATAGAAAAAAATAATTTGCCGGTATAGACAAAATCGGTTGGAATACCGGTTTGTGCATAGAATCCATTCATAAAATCAATCAATTGCCCGTTCTTTTTCGCATACCCGCCCTGGTGATACCCGGTCTGGATAACCATATTGGCCATTATGGCTGCCGGCAGGCCTTCCGGCCGCCAGCGTTCAAAACCCTTCAGCACGGGGATACCGGTAATTTGCAGTCCGGGTGCTGCGCCCAGGGCCAGGCCAGACAGCATGGTGCCGGTACCCACGGCACATAACAGGTGGCTATAGCCGCTAAGATCAACCAACTTACCTATTTCCGCCGCACCTTTTATGCCTGCGGTACCTGCGCCGCCTTCCGGTATTATATAGGAAGGGCCGTATTGCTGCAATAACTGCTCTATAAACGCCGGATCCTTTTTTTGATTGTATGTTTCGCGGGGTACAAATACCAGTTGCATGCCCCAGGCCTGTGCCTTTTGCAAAGCGCCCGACAGAAAAGCCGGCTTTTCTCCACGGATGATGCCGGTACTTTCCAGACCGGCTTTCCTGGCTGCGCAGGCAGTGGCAACAATATGGTTAGACCAGGCACCGCCAAAACTGAGCAGCCGCCGGTGCCCATTTTGCAGTGCATCCTCCAGGTAATATTTCAGCTTGAACCATTTATTCCCGGAAATAACGGGGTCAATTTTGTCGAGTCGCAATACATCCAGCGTCAGTAACCGTGCGTCCGCTTCCGGCAAATAAAGCCTTTGCGTATCGGCGGCAGCCAGGTTCACCATGCCGGCTGTTAATAAATCGGGCGCCCTGTTTTGTTCCACCACTTTATTTTATATTTTCGTGCCAGACAAAAATAATATACATGCAGCAACCCACGCTTTTGATATTGGCCGCCGGTATGGCCTCCCGTTATGGAAGTATGAAACAGATCCAATCTTTCGGGCCCAGCGGCGAAACGATTGTTGACTATTCCATTTACGATGCTATACGGGCCGGGTTTAAAAAAGTTGTTTTCATTATCCGTAAAGAGTTTGCAGATGATTTTAAGGAGATATTCGAACCCAAACTGAAAGGCAGGGTAGCGGTGGATTATGTTTTCCAGGATCTGAAAGCTTTCACAGATGGTTACCAGGTACCTGCCGACCGTACCAAACCCTGGGGTACCGCGCATGCAGTACTCTGTGCAAAAGCGGCCATCAACGAGCCTTTTGCGGTGATCAATGCAGACGATTTTTATGGAAGCGATGCTTTTCAGAAAGCATATGATTTTCTGACCACCGATGCAGCAGAGAAAGTTTATTCTATTATAGGGTATGATTTATTAAAGACCTTATCAGACAATGGTACGGTAAATCGTGGCGTATGCCAGGTAGATGATCAGGGCCATTTGACTGCCATCGCGGAACGCATCAATATTTCAAGACAGGACGGAAAAATTATTTGCGATGACAACCAAAAACCAAAAGAATTACCGCTGCATTCCAGCGTATCGATGAATTTCTGGTGCTTTTCCCCCTCTATTTTTCCTTACTCAGAAAAATTGTTCAACGAATTCCTGGGTAAGAATTTGACCAATCCCAAATCAGAATTTTTTATACCCATTGTTGCGGATGAATTTATCAACAGTGGCGGTGGCGTAATTAAAGTGATACCCACTTCTGCGCAATGGTTTGGCGTTACCTATAAAGAAGACGCGCCCGGTGTAAAGGCAAGCCTGGATGCACTGGTAAATGCGGGTGAGTATCCGACCAGTCTTTGGGGAAGATAAAATTAATGTGATTAATTGTGACAATGACAAACGTGGTTAATGGCTGCGCGTTAGCCCGCGGCTGGCTATTGGATCGGCCGCGAAAAAGATTCGTCTTTGCAAAAAAAAGGGGCGGCTTATCAGGCCGCCCCAACAGGGTGCATTAATCGGGAAATATTATTTATTGGTATGTTTTTACCATAAAAACACAATCTTCAATCTTTTTAATCTGCTGTGGCCTTTCCATCCCTTTTATAGAAGACAGGCTATTCATTTTAATATTCTGGTAAGCGGTATCTTTTTTCAATTCTTCCAAAGACTTGAACAGGTTTTTAGCAGTTACTGCAAAAACAAAACCCTGCGCTTGTAACTGACGGGTACTGAGGATGCCTACCACTTCGCCATTCTTATTAAATACGGGGCCGCCGCTGTTACCGGGGTTGGCGGCTACTGCAATCTGGCAACTCATGGTATCGCCATTATAGCCGGTGCTGGCACTCATATATCCTTCTCCGTATACTATTTCATCTCTTGGAAAACCGAGTGTAAAGATTTGTTCGCCCAGGTCGGTGCCGGTCTTTTTAAAACCATAAGGCAGGCTGGCAAAGGGTTTGAAATCTTCGTCATCAATTTTAAGAATGGCCAGGTCTCTTTCCGCGTCTGTTCTTACCAGGGTGGCTTTAAATTCCTGTCCCTTGCTTTGAACAATAATGGTCTTGGCATCTTTTATTACATGCGCGTTGGTAACCAGGTAGCCTTTGGCGTCAATTAAAAAACCGGTTCCGCCAAATTTATAGGTTTCGTTTGTAGGTACCCTTACTACTACTTTTGAACTGTCCTTGGTATTGCGAACTTCGTTGGTGAGCAGGGTGGTCTGCGCCTTTATCTTAGACATATCGCGGCGGAGCTGCTCATAGGCCTGTGTATTATTCGGGGTAAAATAGGCCACCAGTCCGCTTACGGTAATGGCTATAATACCGGCAATGGAAGCGGCCACGGCCCATACACGCCTGTATCTTTTAAATTGTTCTACCAGTTTTGCCCTGGGTACCACTGGTTTAATGGTGCCGGCATCCAGCAGGTTGCTGTGTATTTGATTTAATGAAGCACGAAAAGCCTTGTTTTCGCCAAATTCATTGAGCTGGTTCAGGAAAAGAGAATGTTCCACCACAAACTGATCAATTTCAGGGTTCGATGTACGAAGCGCCTCAAACTGTAACCGCTCTTCCTGGCTCATCTGGTGCTGCAAATAGCGCTCAACGGCATCTGGTAATTGAACATCTTCCAATTTACTGTTCCTTTGGTTTATGTTGGGCAAAGAATAATTTCTTTAACCGGTTCAGGCATTTATATTTCTGGTTCTTTGCATTGTCTGCATTGGTATAACCAAAACTGCTGGCTATTTCCGTCATATTTCTTTTCTGCAGGTAATAAGCTTCCAGCAAGCTTTTACAAGGCTCTCCCAAGTTCATCATCGACTTTTCCATGGCCTGGAACTGGGTGTTCCGATGCTCATGGCTCTCCATTTCTTCTTCCACCCGCACCGTTTCCACCATATTTTCCAACCGCCCATTGAACTTCTGCATCTGCTGTAACCGCTTGAGCCACAATCTTCTGCTAACAGAATACAGGTAAGTCTTCAACAGGCAGTTCAGCTCAAAAGAATCCGATTTTGCCTTCTCATAGAGTACAATCATCGCTTCCTGGAAAATGTCTCTCGCGTCGTCAGAAGAACCGTTGTTGTTGATAATCAATGCCTGCACCATATTATAATTGTCCTTATAAATGGTTTCGGCAGCTTGTTTATCGTTTTTTGCCAGTCTTTTCAGTAATTCTTTTTCCGGTAAAGCGGTATTCACACTTGCTTTATTTAATACCCAAATTAACTAATTGTAACCCAAACAACCCACCGAAAAAATATTTAAAAACTGGGGTTACCTTTTCCCCTTTCCGGTATAAAGCTTCAAATAATTATTA
>CAXTMV010000073.1:0-21422 GCA_964245425.1 uncultured Flavihumibacter sp.
AATTCATTGTACAGGATGAAATAAGCGCCGATACCGTTTACTGGAATGATTTTAATATTCCCATCAGAGAACAGTATTATGCGATCATCCTGCAAAATATACAGGCTTACCTGGCCGCCAGGAAAGATCTGTGGGTGCGCGATTGCTATGCCTGTGCAGATGAACGCTATCGCATGAATATCCGGGTGGTAAATGAGAAACCCTGGATCAATCTTTTTGCTTATAATATGTTTCTCCGCCCTGCAGCAGCAGAATTGGATCATTTTGTACCGGAGTGGACCATCTTGTCCGCCCCCGGCCTCCGGCTGAACCCTGCCGAATGCGGTACCCGCCAGCACAATGCCGCGGTCATTTCTTTTAAACACAAAACAATCCTGATAGCGGGCACGGGATACACCGGCGAAACAAAAAAAGGAATTTTCTCCGTATTAAATTTCGTATTGCCCCACTATAAAAATGTATTGAGCATGCATTGCGCCGCCAATATGAATGATAAAGGCCAGACCGCACTTTTTTTTGGTCTCAGCGGCACCGGTAAGACCACGCTGAGCGCAGACCCCACGCGTACACTGATTGGCGATGATGAGCATGGCTGGACAAACGACGGCATTTTCAATTTTGAAGGCGGCTGTTATGCCAAAACAATTGATCTGAGCAAAGAGAAAGAACCTGATATCTATAATGCCATACGGCCTGGTGCACTGGTAGAGAATACAGCTTTTATTGACGGCACCAACCAGGTAGATTTCAACAGCAGGGCCATTACCGAAAATACCCGCGTGTCTTACCCGCTGCATTTTATCGCCAATGCTGCGGCGCCGGCAACAGGCAATATTCCAATGCATATTTTCTTTCTTACCTGCGATGCTTACGGGGTTTTGCCGCCCATTTCCAAACTGGATGCGGACCAAGCCATGTACCAGTTCATTTCGGGCTATACAGCAAAAATAGCTGGCACTGAAACAGGGATCACAGAACCGAAGTCTACTTTCAGTGCCTGTTTTGGAGCACCTTTCCTGCCGCTGCACCCTGGCAAATATGCAGCCCTGCTGGGCGATAAGATACGCCGGCACCAGGTACAGGTCTGGATGGTCAATACCGGCTGGAGCGGGGGCGGCTATGGTACCGGCAGCCGTATACCCTTGCGCTACACCAGGGCCATGGTTACCGCTGTGCTGGAAGGAAAATTAGCCCGCGCCCTATTTGAAACACATCCTGTTTTTGGGATGCAGGTACCCGTTAGTTGTGAAGGAGTACCGGCTGGCCTATTGAACCCACGCAGCACCTGGGCCGATAAGCAGGCTTATGATACAGCAGCCGCTAACTTGGCCAGCCAGTTTACCCGCAATTTTGAAAAATATGCCGGGGGCGTAATAAAAAATGTGCTCATGTGACATTATCCACCTTCTTTCCCTACGCGCCCCATTTAACCAGGGTGGCACCCCAGGTGAAGCCGCCGCCAAAAGCCGCCATCACAATATTGTCACCCTTTTTCAGCTGCTGCTCCCAATCCCATAAACAAAGCGGAATGGTTGCTGCGGTTGTATTCCCATATCGATGAATATTCACCATTACTTTTTCTTTTGAAAGCCCCACCCGGCTGGCCGTGGCATCTATGATACGCAGGTTGGCCTGGTGCGGTGCCAGCCACGCAATATCATTGCCGGTAAGCTGGTTGCGCTGCAATAATTCTGCTGTTACATCGGCCATTCCCTTCACCGCAAATTTAAAGACCGCCGGCCCTTCCTGGTAAGCAAAATGTTCTTTTTGGGTAACGGTTTCCATCGTTGCCGGCTTCAGCGAACCGCCTGCCTTCATGTGCAGAAAACTCCTGCCGCTGCCATCGCTTTTTAAGATGCTGTCCAGCACCCCGTAGCCTTCGGTATTGGGTTCCAAAAGAACCGCCGCTGCACCATCGCCAAAAAGAATACAGGTATTGCGGTCAGAATAGTCAACAATCGCGCTCATCTTGTCAGCACCCACCACCACCACTTTTTTGTAACGCCCGCTTTCTATAAACGCAGCGCCCGTTGTAAGGGCATATAAGAACCCGGAACAGGCAGCGCCCATATCGAAGCTCCAGGCATTAATGGCACCCACTTTATCGCAGACAATATTGGCCGTGGCCGGAAAGACCATATCGGGTGTAACGGTAGCGACTATTATACAGTCAATTTCAGCGGGACTGATGCCTCTTTTTTTACAAATCTCCAGTACGGCAGGTGCTGCCATATCTGATGTTGCCTTTCCCGCACCCTTTAA
This sequence comes from uncultured Flavihumibacter sp., assembly GCA_964245425.1. Lineage (GTDB taxonomy): Bacteria > Bacteroidota > Bacteroidia > Chitinophagales > Chitinophagaceae > JACMLD01. The sequence continues at coordinate 2,263 of CAXTMV010000073.1, forward strand.
TATCCTTCTTTCAGTAATTCCGGTACGGGTGCGTATCCATTCGTCGTTGGTATCTACCATTTTCTCCAGGTCGGCATTCGTTAATTTGTCTGCTGGTACATACCCGCCTACGGCAGTAATGGCGGCAGTGGTTGGTTGCTTCATATAGTGGCTGCTAAATTTTCGTAAAAGTAAATACAAATGAAGAAATAATGTGCTAATTCGTTCGCTCTGCCGGCCACGCAAACGAATTACCACATTTACCACATTTACCACATCAGCACATTTCTTACATTTCTCACGTTGGTTTCCTATTTTCGCGGCCATGATTGCATTTGTAAAAGGCCTGTTTGTGCAGAAAAATCCGGCGGTTGTGTATGTAGATGTTCACGGGGTCGGGTATGAGGTACAGATAAGCCTTAACACTTACTCAAGTATAGAAAACCTTCAGCAGGGCATGCTGCATACCTACCTGCATATCCGTGAAGACGCCCAGGTGCTCTACGGTTTTTTCGATTTGAAAGAAAAAGAGCTGTTTGTGCAGCTGATTGCCGTGAACGGCATCGGCGCAGCCACTGCCCGCGTTATGCTCTCCTCCATGAAACCGGATGAAATCAGTAGGGCCATTGTGCAGGGAAATGTAAAATTGCTGGAAAGCATCAAGGGCATTGGTAAAAAAACGGCTGAACGGGTAGTGCTTGAACTAAGGGATAAATTAAGCCGCCAGGTCAATGAAATAAATATTGCTGCATTGTCAAGCAATAGTTTAGAACAGGATGCGTTAAATGCATTATTGGCATTGGGTATTGGCAGACAGGCTGCCGAGGGAGCTGTAAAAAAAGTATTGGCCAACACCCCTGCCAGTGAAAAAATTGAAGATATTATTAAGCAATCATTGAAAATTTTATAAGCCTATTGACCTGATTTATACCTAACTAACTTTTCAGTCAAAGACTTGGTTGTTTCATTTCGTTCAATACCGAAACTTTCGTTAACCACACTTGCTGCTCTGCTTACGCTCCTGCTGACGCTATGTAGTAACCTGTCAGCTATTGCACAAACCAGCCCGGCAGATTCATCCGTACATCCCGGCGACTCACTCAAATACCCAATCCAGGACCGGCGCGGCGATAAATTATCCAATCCCGGCAGAAGATCCTTCGATTTAAAAGATCCCGCCAATATTAAAGACTCCATTGAATACGACCCTAAAACAAAACAATATTATATTGTTGAGAAAATAGGTAACAGCTACTATCGCAAACCAACCTACCTCACGTTCGACGAATACATGCAGCTGAAGGGTAAGCAGGATGAGGACGATTATTTTAAAAAACGTTCTGATGTACTGAGCGCACTCAACAAAAAACTGGTAAAGCCCAAGATAAGTGTTGCAGATAACCTGTTTAACCGCATATTCGGTAATGGAAAGGTAGAGATAAAACCGCAGGGAAGCGTAGACATCATTGCCGGTTACCAGGGGCAAAATATCAAGAACCCCACTTTGCCGGAAAGCGCACGTAAAAGCGGCGGCTTCGATTTTGACATGAACGCCAACCTCAGTGTCATTGCCAATATCGGCGATAAAATGCGGTTGCCCATCAGCTACAATACGCAAGCTACTTTCGATTTTGAAAACCAGCTGAAACTGGACTATACCGGTACCAGCGATGAGATCATTAAAAGGATAGAAGCCGGTAACGTATCCTTTTCAACCAAGGGAACACTGATACAGGGTGCCCAGCAATTGTTTGGCATTAAAACACAATTGCAGTTCGGAAGGCTCAGTGTTACCGCTGTACTGGCCAACCAGCGCTCCCAGCGCCAGTCGCTGGGCTTGCAGGGCGGATCTTCTTCCAACCTGTTCGAATTCAGGGCAGACGACTATGAAGAAAACCGCCACTTCCTGCTGGCGCAGTATTTCAGGAACAATTATAACCAGGTATTGGCCAACCTGCCTTCCGTGTTATCCAAAGTACAGATTTTGCAAATGGAAGTGTGGGTGACCAACCGCAATGGCTCTACCACCGATACCAGGGATGTGGTAGGTTTGATGGATCTTGGTGAGAATGCACCTTATAACCCAAATATCCAGCCCTATATACCGATGGCTTTCGGTTTGCCCACCAATGATGTAAACAACCTGTACCGCAATATTGTAAACGATCCGGCCAGCCGCAACTCTGCTTTTGTTACCTCCAAACTGAATGCACTGGGCCTGCAACCGGTACAGGATTTTGAAAAGACGTTTGCCCGCAAACTGACCGCGGCCGATTACTATTATGATCCCCAGGTTGGTTATATATCTCTTTCGCAGCCTTTACAATCGGACGAGGTGCTGGGCGTGGCCTTTCGTTACAGTTACAATGGAAAAATATACAGCGTAGGTGAATTTTCGCAGGATATTCCGCCCGATACCACCGCCGCGCAATCGGGCAGCCAGAAGGTACTGTTCCTGAAATTATTAAAAGCCACTTCTCAAAGGCCCAACCTGCCCATCTGGAACCTGATGATGAAGAATGTGTACGTACTGAAAACAAAAGATGGCAGCTACCTCAGTGGCGTGCAGGCAACCGACTTCCAGCTGAACATCTTGTACGAACAGCCCAGCGAAGGCACCAAACGTTATATAACCGATGGTTCCAGGCCTGGTGTACCGTTGCTGCAAATATTACGATTGGACACATTGAACAACCGCAACGACCCGCAACCCGATGGTATATTTGACTATATAGAACAGCGAACCATTTTTTCGCAACAGGCAAGAGTTGTATTTCCCCTGCTGGAACCTTTCGGGCGTGATTTGCAGGCCAGGGCTTTTGCCGGCAGTCCGCAGGCCACCATCGATCAATATGTTTATTACCCGCTCTACGATACCATCAAGGAAATTGCCAAGACCTATGCCAACCTCGACCGTTTCATCATCAGTGGCCGGGCAAAAGGAACTTCCGCATCGGAAATTTCCTTGGGCGCCTTCAACGTTCCGCAGGGGTCCGTTAGCGTTAGTGCCGGTGGAACTGTTTTAAAGGAAGGCATCGATTATGCCGTTGACTACGGCCTGGGCACGGTAAAAATTCTTAACCAGGCCATCGTAAACTCAGGCGTACCTGTAAATGTGCAGTTTGAGAACAATGCCAATTTTGGCCTGCAGCAACGCAATTATTTGGGCCTGCGGCTCGATTACCTGGTAAAAAACACCGCCAAAGAATCATTGACCATCGGCGGTACCATGGTGCGCATGGGTGAACGGCCCTATTTCAGCAAAGTGAGTACCAGCGACGGCGACCCTATCCGCAATACCATGTACGGCGTCGATTTCAATTACCGATCGGAATTTCCCAAGCTCACCCGCTGGCTCGATAAACTGCCGGGTTATCATACTACGGAAATGAGTACCATTCAGGCCTATGGTGAAGCAGCAGCGCTGAAACCCGGTCACCCGCCACAGATAGGAAAAGGCACCAGCGGTGCCATATATATAGACGACTTTGAAGGTGCTACCAGCAATATCGACCTGCGCTTTCCGATCATCAGCTGGACGCTCGCTTCCACCCCGCAAAACCAAGTGAGCGGATTATTTCCCGAATCGGCACTGAGCAACGACCTGGCATACGGTTACAACCGTTCCAAACTGGCCTGGTATAATATTGAACCCAATTTGCAGGACGCCAAAGGCAGTAATAACCCGGTAAAAGCTTACCAGGATTTTTCTGACCCCCGCATCCGTGCCGTTAACCAGCAGGAAATCTTCCCTACCAAATCAGTCGATTACGGGCAGGCCCAGCTGGTTACCTTCGACATGGCTTTCTATCCGCAGGAAAGAGGCCCCTATAATTTTGATGCCAGAACAGGCAGTGTGGATGGCAATGGAAAACTGCAGAACCCCAAATCACGCTGGGGCGGTATCATGCGCGCCATCGATCAAACCGATTTTGAAACCAGCAATGTGGAATATGTGGAATTCTGGCTGCAGGATCCATTCCTGATGAAGCCTTCCAGCACCGGCGGACAGTTCTATATCAACCTGGGTAATATTTCTGAAGATGTGCTGCGCGATGGCAGGAGGCAGTTTGAGAATGGCTTGCCCGGCGCAGACGGAAAAGCGGTGGTAGACAACTCTTCTGTTTGGGGAAGCGTGCCCGCCAACCCGATACAGGTGACCACCGCCTTCAGCAACGACCCTGCCGACCGTCCCTTCCAGGACGTTGGTTTTGATGGCCTGGGCGATGACGCCGAAAAAGTCAAATTTAACGCTTACCTTACCCAGCTGGGCAACATAGTGGGCCAGGGTTCACCTGCGTACCAACTGGCGCAGCTGGATCCTTCCAGCGATAATTTTAAGAATTACCGCGATGCTACCTACGACAATTCACAGGCGGGTATCCTTGCCCGTTATAAACAAATAAATAACCCGCAGGGTAATTCACCCATTGCAGATGCCAATTCTACCATTACCACGGCGGCAACCCTGTACCCCGACCAGGAAGATTTGAACCGTGACAACACCCTCAATGAACTGGAAGAATATTTTCAATACAAGATAAACCTGGTACCGGGCCAGTTTATAGTAGGGCAGAATTTTATTACCGATAAAAGATCCTTTACGCCCAATATACCCAATGGCAAACCGGAAAACTGGTACCTGTTCCGCGTACCCATCGACCAGTATGAAAGCAAAGTGGGCAATATTCCCGATTTTAAGTCCATCCGCTTCATTCGCATGTTCTTAACAGGTTTTGACGATTCCCTGGTTTGCCGTTTTGCAGAGCTGCAGCTGGTACGCAACCAGTGGAGAAATTTCACTTTCAATTTAGACACCACCGGCAATTACACCAATATACCTGCCACTACAACCACCTCGTTCAACGTGCTGGCGGTAAACATTGAAGAGAACAGCAAACGGACACCCATTCCATATGTAACGCCACCCGGCATCGAGCGCCAGCAATTGCTCAGCAATAACAATGTGAACCTTTTCCAGAACGAACAGAGCATGAGCCTTCAGATCTGCAACCTGGCACCACAGGATGGAAGAGGTGTTTTTAAAACTTTCAACCTCGATCTGCGCCAGTACGGCACGCTTTCCATGTTCATACACGCGGAAGGATCCGGTGCAGTTGATCCGCTGGTACCAAGGTCGCTGCAGGCAGTGATAAGGCTGGGCAGCGATTTTGTAAGCAATTATTATGAAATAAAAATACCACTTACCAAAACAGATTACAACACCACAGATCCAACCAAGATATGGCCTACAGAAAATGAATTGGCGCTTAACCTTCAACGTTTGATTCAGCTGAAAGTAAGGCGCAATAATATTGCACAGCCCACTACCTATTACCGCGAGACCGATCCCAATGGAACCAGTTATGCCATCATCGGAAATCCCAACCTGGGCGAAGTGCGTGGTATGTTCCTGGGTGTGCAGAACGTGGGCTTATCGCCTGCCTGTACCGAAATCTGGTTTAACGAGCTGCGCCTGTCTGATCTGAATGAGAAAGGGGGTGTAGCGGCGCTGGGCAGGGTAGATATGAAGCTGGCCGACCTGGGTACCCTTACCTTTTCCGGCAGCTTTAAAGGCATTGGGTTTGGCAATATAGACCAGCGGGTGAATGAGCGTGCAAAAGATAACCTGTCGCAATTTGATGCCGCCACCAACCTGGAGCTGGGAAAATTCTTTCCGAAGAAAGCCGGTATATCCATACCCATGTATGCCAGCTATTCGCAAACGGTTAGCACACCCGAATATGACCCTTACGATCTTGACATAAAACTGAAGGATAAACTCAGTGCTGCCGGTGCCAAAAAAGATTCCATTAGGGACGATGCCATAGAAATGACCACCCTGCGCACCATTAATTTTACCAATGTTAAAAAGAACAATACCACCGGTAAAAAACAAAAGATATGGAGCATTGAGAACATAGATCTTAGTTATTCCTACTCCCGCCAGGAGCATCACAATCCGCTGATTGAGAGTGATGAGCTGATTGTACACCATGGCGGCCTGGGTTATAATTATTCCAGCACGCCTAAATTTATTGAACCCTTCAAGAAATTCATTAAATCTAAAAGTCCCTGGTTCAGGTTCCTGAAGGAATTCAATTTTGATCCGATGCCTTCCATATTAAGTTTTCGCGGCGATGCCAAACGCCAGTTCGGCGCGTTTCGTGCGCGCAATGTAGGTGGTCCCAAAGGCGTGATACCGGAAACTTATAATAAATATTTTACGTTCGACCGGTACTATACCCTTCGATGGGATTTCACCAAATCGTTCAACCTGGATTATACCGCCACCAATATGGCCCGGGTAGATGAGGCGCCAGGACGTTTAACCGCCTACGAGAGAAGACAGATGTGGAATAACTTCCTGCATGGCGGCAGAAATGTTTCTTACCAGCAGCAAGCCACTTTCAGCTATATTTTACCGACCAGTAAAATACCATTGCTCGACTGGACCACCATGCGCGTAGGTTATATTGCTAAATACGGCTGGCTGGCTTCTTCACTCGATTCAACCGCCAGGAGCCTGGGTAATTTCTTAAATAACTCGCAGGACAAAAATGCAACTGCCGAATTGGATTTTACCAAGCTTTACCAGAAAAGCCGGTTCTTAAGGGCTATTGACTGGGATGCGCCTAAAGCACCACAGATACCCGCCGTACCAGGCGCTAAAAAAGCCGACTCTACCAATGCGAAAGGCAAAAAAAGTAAAGTGAAAGATCTGAACGCCTTGCCTGAAATACCCCTTGCGTTTAAAGTAGTTGGCCGCCTGCTTACTTCTCTTAAGAGAATGAGCATCACCTATAATTCTACCGGTACGACCAACCTGGCGGGATATACAGACAGTGCCAAAATACTGGGTATGAACTGGCGGAGCCAGGCCCCGGGTTTTGATTTCATTTTGGGCCGGCAACCGGATACCAATTACATCAATAATTTTGCGAAGAAGGGATTCTTTACGCATAGCCCCTTCCTGAATAACCTGAACCGGCAGGATTACAACCAGAATTTTAAAATCAATGCGCAGCTGATTCCTGCGCGCGATCTGACCATTGATGTGAATGTTGATAAGACCTTTGGCAAAACCTATTCTGAATTATACAAAGACACTACCGGCACATCGGGCTTTACCCGCCTGAGCCCTTATTCATCGGGCAGCTTTAGCGTCAGCTATATTTCATTCCAGACATTGTTTGAAAAAATAAAACCGGATGAGGTATCCAATACTTTCCTGAAATTCCAGAATTATCGTTCTATTTTGTCGGCCCGGCTTGCTTCGCAGAATCCCTATTCAAAAGATGCGCTGGGTAACCCGATACAAAACGCAGACGGTTATTATAAAGGCTATGATAAATATGCGCAGGATGTGCTGATACCTTCTTTTCTGGCTGCTTATACCGGCAAGGATCCCAATACCATTCCGCTGATGAAGCAGGACAATCCTACCGTCAGTTCCAACCCATTCAGCGGCATCAAGGCATTGCCGAACTGGCGTATTTCATATAACGGTCTCACGCGTATCCCGGGTATGGATAAAATATTCAGCAATTTTACGGTTAGCCATGCCTATACCAGCACCCTTAGTATGAATAGCTTTACGTCTGCCCTGTTATACCAGGATCCGCTGGCGCATAATTATCCTGGCTTTATTGATACATCTGCCGGTGGCAATGGCAGTTTTGTACCTTATTTTCTGGTACCTAATATAACCATATCGGAAGCCTTTGCACCTTTTATCGACCTGGATATGCAACTGACCAACCAGATGGGCGGCAGGTTTGAATACAAGAAGTCGCGGCAATTGAGCCTGAGCCTGATCGATTTCCAGTTAAGTGAGTCACGTTCCACAGAATTCACTTTCGGCGGAAGATGGCGGAAAAAAGGATTTCCTTTACCATTCAAAGTTCCCTTTACTAAAAAAGATACCAAGAAACTGGAAAACGATATTACTTTCACGCTGGACTTCAGTATCCGCGACGATATAACTTCCAACAGCCGGCTCGATCAGCCAACTTCCCTGCCCACCGCCGGGCAGAAAGTGATCACCATCTCGCCCAGCATTGATTATGTGCTGAATAACCGGGTAAAAGTAATTTTGTATTTTGATCAGCGCAGAACGGAGCCAAAGATTTCTACCTCTGCACCCATCACCAATACAAAGGGCGGCATTAAGATTAATATCTCGCTGGCGCAATAGGAGCTGTATGCTATGAGCGGCACGCTGTGATCTGCCAGCGCATAGTTATTCCTAGTGAACGTAAACACCAACGCAATATGAACATTACCGTACGAAAAGCTACCCAACAAGACTGCCCCCGCCTGCTTGAATTGATTACGGAACTGGCGGTATATGAAAAAGCACCGCAGGAAGTGACCGTAACACTGGCACATTTCGAAGAGAGTGGTTTCGGCGCCAACCCTGTATGGTGGGCTTTTGTTGCAACAACCGCTAACCCTTTGAAAGAAGGCGCAGAAAAGATTGCCGGATTTGCGCTGTACTATATCCGCTATTCTACCTGGAAAGGCCAGCGTATGTACCTGGAAGATATTGTTGTAACGGAAAATATGCGTGGCAAAGGGCTGGGTAAATTATTGTTTGATGCCTTGATTGAAGAAGCCAGGGAAAAAAAATTCAGTGGCATTGTATGGCAGGTGCTCGATTGGAATGAACCCGCCATCAACTTCTACCGGAAATATTACAAAGCCAACATGGACCCGGAATGGATCAATTGCTCCATCAATACCTGATGGTGAAGGCCTGTTGGAACGCAGATTGTAATCATTGTTATCATGGCTATAATTTTCTTTGCCGCATATTCAAACATAGACAATGATAAAGCTGATGGCACAATGGTGATCCGGTAGACATTTGTAAATAAATAACTACTAGTCCAATAATTATAAAGTTTGGATGCCAGGAGGGTATCTATAGCTCCTCCTCTTCTTTCAGTGTAAGCATCTTTTCCCTGGCGGAAGCCTGTTTGAAAGCTTTATTGGGCAGCATGTCTCGGGTAAGCAGGTAATGGATCACTTTATGCTCCAGCCAATGATGCAACGGAAACAAAATAGCCACCAGGATTATCTTAAAGCCCATTACCTTCCAGGGTTCTCCATGTGTCCATTCATGTATCTGGTTATCGGCCAGCAGGATGATGAATTCAAAAAGAAAAATAAACGCAAAAAAGCCCAGCGCTTTAATAACGGGTATGGATATTTTAAAAGCGCCGGACAACACGAGTAAAATAAAAATAGTGGCAATAGCTGCTGAAATACCCAGGTATTGTATATTGTTCCTTCTTTCTTTTTCTGCCAGCGCAACTTCTTCCTGTTTTATCTTTCGTTTGTTCTCATTGTCTATTTCTATACTGAGGAGATCTTTTTGTTCAGATAGTTTGCGCAGGCTGTCGTTGTAGAAATGATACTGGCTGTTAAAATAAACGGCTTCTTTGTAATTACCGGTTTTCAGGTAAAAACTATCCAATGCCAGCGATATTTCTCTTTTCAGATCAATATTATTCAAAGAATCCGCAATGGCCAGGCTTTTTTTGAGCGATGTCAGTGCTTGATCATTCAAGCCCCGCCTGCCGTACATGGTAGCCATGTATTTATACAGGTTAAAGTCTCCTGCCATATTCATTTTTCCTTCCGCGCCATTCAGTACCCGGGCAAAATAATAATCCGCTGAATCGTAGCGTTTCGTTTCACTGAAATAAAAGCCTTTTATCTCATCCACATAAAACAGCTGGCCACTGGCAGTTAAAAAACGGGCGATGGCCGGTTCACTTTTAAAATAATTCATTGCATTTTCGGCTGTTTCATGGTCCATGAAATAGTTAATAAGGTCAAGATAAATATTAACCTTATACCCGTTCCGACCCACTGAATCAGCCAGCTTCATGGCCTGGGTATAAAAAGACATGCCCAACATTTTTTGCCCGGTAGTAGTATAAATTTCAGCCAGGCTTCTTTGCGCTTCCATCACGTCTTCCCATTCTTTTATGCTGCGCGCCAGATCCATGGTGTGGTAATAAAGATCTTTGGCTTTTTCATATTCATTGATAGACAGGTAAAAGCCAGCCAGGTCTAAAATGGTGGTGCTGATCCGGCTGGGCGATTTGCTTTTTTCTGCAAATTCGCGGGCCGAAAGCCGGTTCTGGAAAGAGGCGAGCTTGTTGTTCATGCTCATCCAGGTATTGCTCAGGCCGGTATAGCAGACACTGGTAAGACTGTCGTTGCCATAATTTACAGCCAGCGATAATGCCAGGTTATTGTACTCCAGCGCTTTCTGGTTATCCGACTTTGCGCGATTTACTCTTGCCAGCGAAAGATAAGCAGCTATCGTAAACTCATCGGCCCCTGACTCTTTGGATAATTGCAGACATTTAAACGCATAGGCCTCACCGGTAGCCAGGTTATTCCGCAGCCCGCCAAAATTGATGTACTGCCTGGCGAGATAATAATATACTTTGCACATAAATACACGGTTACGGGAAAATTCCGCTACCTGCTGCATCATTCCTGCCATGCTATCTGCCAACCCTGGGCTGGTACTCAGTTCTGCATTGATGTTGTCATTGAGAAATTCTATCCGCTGGTCATCTGTTGCCAGCTTCTGGTACCAGTAAAACGTACTGTCTGCCCCCTGCACAAAAAATGGCAACAAGGCGCTTATCAGTAAAACGACCAAAGCTCCGCCCGTCTTTTTCTTTATCATAGCAGTGATACAATAATTGAATACAAAAAACTGCTGTCAGTTCTTTAATTGATGCCTTCCACCTGCATTGTTTTATCGATTTTCGTTACCAGTCCCTGTAGTACTTTGCCGGGGCCTACTTCTGTAAACCGGGTGGCACCTTCTTTTATCATGGCCTGTACACTTTGCGTCCAGCGCACGGCGCTGGTCAGCTGGTCAATCAGGTTTTGCTTGATTTCTTCCCGATCGTATACGGCTTTGGCCACTACGTTCTGGTACACATGGGCGGTGGGCTGGTGGAAGGTTATTTTTTCGATGGCTGCTTTCAATTCTTTTTTTGCCGGCTCCATAAGCGGCGAATGAAAGGCACCGCCCACCGGCAATACCACCGCTTTCCTGGCGCCGGCGGCTTTCATGCGTTCGCAGGCTATTTCAATGCCTTTTAAACTGCCGCTGATGACCAGCTGACCGGGACAATTGTAATTGGCGGGCACTACTACTTCACCGGTTTCCTCCTGCACCTGCAGGCAAACGGCTTCCACTGTTTCATCGGCCAGTGCCAGCACGGCGGCCATGGTGGAGGGCGTTAAGGAACAAGCTGCCTGCATGGCAGTAGCGCGGATGCTGACCAGTTTTAAACCGTCTTCAAAACTGAGTGTGCCATTTGCAACCAGGGCAGAAAATTCGCCCAGCGAATGCCCTGCAACCATATCCGGCCGGGTGTTCTCAATGCCTTTGTAAGCAATAACGGAATGTAAAAAAATAGCAGGCTGTGTTACATCGGTTTGCTTGAGATCCTCTGCCGTTCCGTTGAACATGATATCTGAAATCCGGAATTTTAAGATTTCATTTGCCTGTTCAAACAATTTTTTGGCAAAAGCATTGCTCTCATAATGCTCTTTACCCATACCGGCAAACTGAGAACCCTGGCCCGGAAATACATAAGCATGTTTCATGTGCATTGGAATTAATGGCCCAAATATAAAAAAGGTTTATTTGAAGTGATAAGAACTTTCAAATAAACCCTGAACAGGCATGCAAATGGTCGTTAGTGCAAATGTGAGCCAATTAACCGTATAAATTCGCTCCGGGTTTCGTTTTTGTGAAATTCTCCCCAGAAAGCAGAAGTGGTGGTAACAGAATTCTGCTTTTGCACACCCCGCATCATCATGCATAAATGAGAGGCCTCAATTACAACGGCAACACCCATTGGGTTCAGCGTATCCCTGATCACTTCCATTATCTGGTGGGTGAGGCGTTCCTGCACCTGCAGTCGTCTTGAATATACATCTACTACCCGGGCAATTTTACTAAGGCCGGTAATATAGCCATTGGGAATATAGGCAACATGCGCCTTGCCGTAAAAAGGGAGCATATGGTGTTCGCACATACTGTATAATTCAATGTCTTTGACAATAATCATTTCACTGACATCTTCATGAAATTTTGCTGATTCAAGGATGGCCCTTGGATCCATCTGGTACCCGTTTGTCAAAAACTGCATCGCCTTGGCCACCCGTTCCGGCGTTTTTACTAAACCTTCCCGTTCGGCATCTTCACCCAGCAGGTTAAGACTCTCCCTGTAATTCGCTACCAGCTTTGCGGTGATTTCTTCGTCGTATTGTTCTGTCTTTTTATATGCCATGGGGCTGTTTTTAAGAAGTATAAAGTAGGTATACCTGTTGTTTTATGAATAATTACCGCACCGGGTATTCAACAAAATTTCTTTCTGTTTCATAGAGCCTCACCTGTAGATCCAGGTCTTTGCCAATGTGCGGGCGAAGCAGGTGATAGATTACGATGGCAATATTTTCTGCGGTGGGGTTTACATCTTTGAATTCTGCCGTATCAAGGTTCAGGTTCTTATGATCAAACCTGGCCAGTACGTTATCCTGCACCAGGTCGCTCAGCAGTTTCAGATCCATTACAAAGCCGGTTTCCGGGTCAGGTGTTCCGGTCAGTTTCACGATCAACTCGTAATTATGGCCATGGTAATTGGGAAGGTTGCATTTCCCGAAAATTCGTTTATTCTTTTCAGCATCCCAGGATGGATTGTTTAAACGGTGTGCCGCATTGAAATGTTCTTTACGGTATACAGCAACTTTATCAGGCATGGTCTTTACTGGTAAATGATTGTTGAAAATAGATACTACCCTGCACAAGAACAAAAAAATGTATCGCATTGGTGCGGCAAAACCTGTTTGCCCGGTAAATCAATGCACAGCGTAAGCAATTACAAACAGCTTGTTTAAAAGTTCACCTGCTATTAAAATTCCCAGTATCATCAAAAACACATTCCCCATGCGGATAATTTGCCTGACAATACGTTTGAGGTATCAACAGGGAAATGGCTGGAAAAAGGATTATCTACTCTTACCTATTCACCAAAATATTCAACATAGATCCTGGCCGTCTCATACAACTTAATGCAGTGCAGGCCAACACCGGCGGGTAAATGGGGCAACAACTGGTGCCAGATGCCGATGGCCAGGTTTTCAGTAGAGCACATTTTACCTGCTAAAAAAGGAACATCCATATTAAGGTTCTTATGATCCAGCAGCTCCAGTACATTTTCCTTTATGATGCCGCTCAGTTGTTTTACATCAAACAAAAAACCAGTATCTGCTGAGGGTTGTCCTTTTATGGTAACAAATAATTCGTAATTATGTCCATGCCAGTTTTCGTTGGCGCATTTACCGAACACCGCCTCATTCTGTGCTACGCTCCAGGCCGGGTTAAACAATTTATGGGCCGCATTGAAATGCTCCACCCTAGTGAGATACACCATCGCTGATAAAAATTTCGGCAAAGTTACTATATCGTTTGCATTCGTGATCTATTTACCGACATTTGCAGCTCATTCACGCAGGTATATGAATTATTTACTGGTGGCCGCTACCACCCTGGAAATAGCGCCCTTTCTGACCCACCTGCAGCAAGATCCTGGTAAAAAAGGATCTGCTGTGCCCGATGTATTGATTACCGGTATCGGCCTTACGGCAGCCACCTATCATCTTACCCGGCAACTGGGTCTGAAGAAATATGATTTGGTGATACAGGCCGGCGTGGCCGGCTGTTTCAATAAAAAACTTTTACTGGGCTCTGTTGTTGTAGTAAAAAAAGAGGTGCTGGCCGACCAGGGCGTGATAGAAGCAAAGCAGCTAAAGACATTGTTTGATATGCAACTATTGCAGGCCGATCATTTTCCTTATAGCAATTCCTGGTTGGTGAATCCTTATTCAGATCTGCTAGAACAAAGCAGGCTGGAAGCCGTAACCGGCATTTCGGTAAATGAAATCAGCAGCAGCAGGCAAAAGATAGCCCTTTACAAAGAGCGATTCGACCCCGTTGTTGAATCGATGGAAGGCGCTGCATTGCATTATACCTGTTTGATGGAAAATGTTCCCTTTCTTCAGTTGAGAAGCCTGTCGAACTACGCCGGTGAAAGGGATAAAAAGAAATGGAACTTTAAAGATTCCATCCATAACCTCAATCTGGAACTTATTCAATTGGTACAACTATTATGCGACTGACACTTGGTTTTTCACCCTGTCCCAATGACACTTTTATTTTTGATGCGCTGGTAAACAGAAAAATCGATACCGGAGATCTGTCTTTTGATGTGGTATTGGAAGATGTGCAGACCCTGAACAAATGGGCCCTCCAGGGCAGGCTCGACATCAACAAGATCAGCTATGCGGTATGGCCGCTGCTGCTGCAGGAATATACCGGGCTTGCTGCCGGTGGAGCGCTTGGCAAGGGCGTAGGGCCTTTATTGATTGCCCGGAAGGAAATGGCCGCCGGCGAAGACATAAGCCAAAAGACAATTGCAATACCTGGTGAAAACACAACTGCCCATCTCCTGTTCTCTTTTGCTTACCCAAAGGCCAGGCAAAAAAAATTCATGATCTTTTCCGGTATCGAAGAAGCGGTGCTGAGCGGCACGGTTGACATGGGTGTGATCATTCATGAAAACCGGTTTACCTATATGCAAAAAGGGTTAAAAAAAGTAATAGACCTGGGCGAATACTGGGAACAGCAAACCAATCGTCCGATTCCCCTGGGTGGCATCGTTATGAAGAAAAAATTCGATGCGCCCTTGCAAAACCGTGTGAACACGCTGATCCGGCAAAGCGTGGAATATGCATTTCGGCAATACCCGGTACTGACCGATTATGTAAAACAGCATTCGCAGGAAATGGAAGAAACCGTGATGCGGCAGCACATTGATTTATACGTAAACCATTACAGCCTCGACCTTGGTGAAGATGGCAGACAGGCCATTGAAAAATTAATGCAGATTTATAAGAATGTCCACCAGGATTAGATGGCTGGCCAATATTTTCGGCATCAATATCCTGTAAACATCTGTACCATCCATTGAATCTATTTAATCCTTGTTAGTCTTCAACGCTTTGCCATACACTTCCAGGCAGCGTTTGCGGGCAAAATCATGATCCACCATCGGCAGGGGATAGCTTAATTCATCCAGTTCGGGCACCCATTTCCGTATGTATTTCAGATCCTTATCAAAATTTTCTGTCTGCCGGGTAGGACTAAATATCCTGAAATAAGGCGCCGCATCGCAACCGCTGCCGGCCGACCATTGCCAGCCACCGTTGTTGGCTGCCAGGTCATAGTCGAGCAATTTTTCGGCAAAATAGGCTTCGCCCCAGCGCCAGTCTATCAGCAGGTGTTTGGCCAGGAAAGAGGCGGTGATCATTCTCACCCGGTTGTGCATGAATCCTGTCTCATTCAGTTCGCGCATGCCGGCATCTACAATCGGATAACCTGTTGCACCTTCGCACCACTGCGCAAATTCCTTTTCGTTGTTTCTCCATTTAATAAGATCATATTCCGGTTTAAATGATTGTCCTTTACCCACGTGTGGAAAATGCCATAATATCATATGATAAAAGTCGCGCCATATCAGCTCGTTCAGGAAAGTTTCGTTCAGTTCTCCTGCCTTTGCAGCCAGCTGGCGAATGGAGAGGGTGCCAAAACGGAGGTGCAGGCCCAGTTTTGATGTGCCATGGATAGCAGGGTAATCCCTTTGCTGCTTGTATTTTTTGACTAACTCATTATTCAGCTGACGCGAAGGAAAGGGTTTGTCTACAGCGGTAAAACCCATACTCTTAAGCGAGGGCAGTGCTGCAGGTCTTCGTTTTAAAAAATTAGCATAATATTTTTTTGCCGGATAGCTGGAAAGATAAAAATCGTTCAGTGTCGCTTTCCATCTTTTACTATAGGGTGTAAACACCGTATAAGGACGACCATCATCTTTCAGGACTTCTTCTTTTTCAAAAATGACCTGGTCTTTATAACTGTGCAGCGAGGCACCCTGCTGTTTCAATAATTTTTCTACTTCAGCATCCCGTTCTGTAGCATAGGGTTCATAATCAGTATTGGTGAACACTTTTTCAATAGTATAGTTTTTCAATAGTGTTTTAAACGCCTGCAATGGCTTATCATAAAAAATTTCCAGGCTGCTGCCCATGGTAAGAAGCGTTTCCTGCATGTCCAGCAGGGTGGAATGGATAAATTCAACCCGCCGGTCTGCTTTCTGTTCCAGCTGATCGAGTATATTCTTATCAAAAATGAAAATGGGCAATACGGGCTGGCCGGATCGCAATGCGTGGTACAGGGCCGCGTTATCAACCAGCCGAAGGTCGCGCCGGAACCAGCAAATATTAACTGTCTGCATAAGAAGTACCGTTATTTCGCAAATTACTAACAGCGACTAACTACTAATGTTTAACAATTAGGCCTCATTTTTTCAACAATTTTTGAAATACCTGGCTGCTGGTATGGCTATTATAGTGAGATGTATCGCATTGGGCTACCCAGCGGATCCCTTTTATGGCATTGGTAAAAAAAATTTCGTCAGCACCCAGCAAATCGTCGGGTGTAATGGGTGCCTGTTCTACCACGAAGCCCCGGGTGGGCAGTTTCTCCAATAGGTAGCGTTGCAGGATACCGGCGACAGCGCCTTCTTTAACTGCAGGGGTATACAAAATCCCGTTCTTAACAATGAATACATTGGCCATGCTGGTATCACATATTCGGCCTGCCGTATTGAGAAGGATGGCATCGTTCCATTTATTTTTTTTTGCTTGCAAAGCGGCCATGGCATAGGGCAGGTAATTATTGCTTTTAATGCTTGAAAAATCGTCCATTGTCTTTCGGGCCTGCTGGTAAATACCCGTTACCAGGCCGTTAACGTTCAACGTAAAATAAGCATCGGGCAGGTGCCAGCTTTCGATAATGCAATGGGGAAAATGATTGTCGGGGTCGTACAAACCGCCGTTGCCCCTGATGATATTGATCCGTATTCTCGCTTGCTTGTGCCCGTTTTTTTTACACAGGCTGCTAACCTGTTCAAGCAGGTAGGCAGACGTAAAATAGGCAGGCGGTTCAAAAGACAACAAATGCAATCCTTTGAAAAGCCGATCCATATGCCAATTGGCAAAATGAACCTGTCCATCCGTGAACCGGAGGGTTTCAAATAGTCCGTCTCCATACCGAAGTCCGCGGTTACCTGCTGTGATCAGCGGAGCATCCTTTTTGTGAAAGCGGCCATTAAACCATACAAATTCGTCCATATGCTGCCCGAAAATAAAACAGTCCCGGCAGATTATGGCCGGAACTGTTTTATAACGAGGGAGCAGGTATTAAGAAGCCCCTTCTTCCAGCAATTTATTTTTTACGGCGTACATAACCAGGCCGGCCATGCTTTTGGCACCTGTTTTAGTTTTCAGTTTATCGCGGATGGCCTCTACGGTGCGGGGGCTGATGTCTACAATATCGGCGATTTCCTTGGTTGTTTTTTCTTCGCACATTAATTTCAGGATACGCAATTCTTTATCGTTCAGCTGTACATCTTCGGGCGTATGATCTGTTTTTTTGGTCCGGAGGCCAGACAGGAGTGCCTTATTGGTCAGATCGTTGAAAAAGAATTCCTGTTCGTAGCAGGTCTTAATGGCCTGGTAAATGGTTTCGCTATCTGAATTTTTGGTCAGGTATGAATTGGCACCTACTTCCATCAGCTTGGATATCATGGAATGGTCGTTGTGCATCGAAAGGATAATGACCTTTATCTCCGGGTATAATTTCCGAATCTCGGGCAGCGTAGTAATACCATCCATTAATGGCATCTGTATATCCAGTAGAACTACGTCTGGTTCAAGGTGTTTCAACAGGTTGAGCAATTGCATGCCATTGTCGGCTTCGGCAATCATCTCAATATCTTTACGTGCCGACAATGCGGTTTTTACACCTGCGCGGAAAAGCGCGTGGTCGTCTGCAATGGCTACTTTAATAGGCCGGGTGGGGTCATACTGTTTCATAAGGTATTATTTGGGACTTTAAAAGGCACCGGATTGTGAATGCCTTAGTGTAAAAAGAATAAAAATTTGCCATATTTACCATAGTATAAGTACGAAATTATGTTATTTCGGAATATACTAAAAAACCAATCTCAAAAGTAACTTTCCGAATTTGGGAATAGTATTTAGACCAGCAACGACTAGTTGATTTACGATTTAGTCAGTAAATACCGAATAAATAAAATAGGGTGGATATGCTCTTGTCCACATAGTTGTCCACATGTATATTTGTTACAAGTTGATTGACGGGGATTAGCAACCTCACAAGACCATCCAATGTCCTGAAATAACCGTCCAGTAACTTTGTTCAATATCCAATGAATGCCAGCGAAGTCCAATGTCAATCAACTTATTTTTCCCCTCAATCCCGTCCCTACGAAATAGAAGATTAGACAGACCCCGCAGGCCTGGTACTGCAGGAGAACGATTGCTTGCCTATATTTAAGATAGCCTGAACCCTGAAATTACCGAATTTTCATTTCCAATTCCCTGAAAAACACCGGAAACAAAGATTTCCAAAACAACACTGTCCCGTTTTTAAAAATTGTGTGCCTGACTGGTAGACTCCTTTGAAAAACCTTATCCTACTTCTACAGTTCTTTTACTATGATACCGGCCTGCTTTTGAACCGCCACGGAACAATAAAGTAGCGAAAGCCAGTTGCTGCACAGACAGCTGCTTTCTTGGCTTACTTAGACGTTGCAGCAGAAAAGCAGGCTTTTTTATGCCCGTGCAACAGCCTTAAAAATCATTGTTGTCCGGATAAAAATATTTTTTTCAATAATAGACAGATGCAATAAAGGTTTTCAGCGATTATCAATTAAGGTACCTTGTTTCGACAAAATCGACATCAGCGGCTTTTGAGATGCCTCGCTTTTAGCAACAAATATTATTTTATTTTACGGGCGTTGCTGAATCTTCGATTTAGCAACAAATATTATTTTATTTTACGGGCGTTGCTGAATCTTCGATTTAGCAACAAATATTATTTTATTTTACGGGCGTTGCTGAACCTTCGGTTTGCCTCAGCTTATTCTATAGCTGAATAATGTGTCGGCTGAAACACTTGACAATGCTGAATTACCTCCTCAAAGCAAAACGCA
>CAXTMV010000074.1:0-4025 GCA_964245425.1 uncultured Flavihumibacter sp.
GGTTAGTGGTGTGCATGCTTTGCTTGGGTACCATTTTAATCATGGTATTCTTTCAAATATACGGTAGTGTGACGCTATATTGACTGTCCGGCACCAATAGCATGGCACTACCCATCAACTACGCCAGGCCCCGTACAGACGGCCCGCTGCTGCCATGCTTCACTTTGGCTAACTGGCTGCAAAACAGTAAATTTGCCATCCGTAAAAGATGCACAAAATGACTGAGCCTAAAAAAGAAGAAGAGCGATCCCTGAATTTTATAGAAGAAATTGTTGAAGCTGATCTGCAAAACAAAAAATACAAATCCATACTAACCCGTTTTCCGCCCGAGCCCAATGGTTACCTGCACATTGGCCATGCAAAAAGCATTTGCCTCAACTTTGGCCTGGCGCTCAAATACGGGGGCAAAACCAACCTGCGTTTTGACGATACCAACCCCGTTACTGAAGAAACAGAATATGTAGACAGCATTAAGGAAGATATCCGCTGGCTGGGCTTTACCTGGGCAAATGAATTTTATGCATCTGATTATTTTGAGCAACTATACGCATTTGCGGTGCAGCTGATAAAAAAAGAGCTCGCCTATGTAGACGATAGCAGCAGTGAAACCATTGCCGCAGAAAAAGGAAGTCCAACGGTACCAGGTAAACGCAATGTCTTTGCCACCCGTTCAGGTGAAGAAAACCTGTTGCTGTTTGCTGCTATGCGCGAGGGGAAATACAAAGATGGTGAAAAAGTGTTGCGCGCAAAAATAGATATGGCGTCACCCAATATGCACCTCCGCGATCCCCTGCTTTATCGCATTAAGCATGCCCATCACCACCGTACTGCTGACAACTGGTGCATTTATCCCATGTACGATTTTGCACATGGGCAGAGCGACTCCATAGAAAACATAACGCATTCTATTTGTACGCTGGAATTTATACCGCACCGCCCCCTGTATAACTGGTGCATCGAACAACTGGCCATTTTCCCCTCCCAGCAATACGAATTTGCCCGGTTGAACCTGAACTACACGGTGATGAGTAAACGTAAATTGCTGCAGCTGGTAAACGAGAAACACGTAGACGGCTGGGACGACCCCCGTATGCAAACCATCAGCGGATTGCGCCGCAGGGGATATACCCCCGAGAGCATTCGTGAGTTCTGCGATCGGATTGGCATAGCCAAAAGAGAAAACCTGATTGAACTGGGCCTTCTTGAATTCTGCGTGCGGGAGCACCTCAATAAAATAGCCCTGCGCCGGCTGGTGGTATTTGATCCGCTTAAAATAATCATCAGCAATTATCCCGAAGGCCAGACAGAAGTTTTTACCAGCGAAGACAATCCCGAAGATCCACAAACTACCCACCGTGAGATCCCCTTTAGCCGCGAGCTGTTTATAGAACAGGAGGATTTTATGGAAATACCGCCAAAAAAATTCTTTCGCCTGGCTCCCGGACAAAAAGTACGCCTAAAAAGCGCTTATATCATTCAATGCGATGAAGTGCTGAAAGACGCCGATGGAAAAGTAACGGAACTCAGGTGCTCTTATATTCCCGAAAGCAAAAGTGGCGCCGATACCTCGGGCCTGAAGGTTCAGGGCACTTTGCACTGGGTTAGCATACCGCATGCAATTGGCTGCGAAGTTCGTGTGTACGACCGGCTGTTCAAAGTGGAAGATCCTGCCAACGAAGAAGGCGATTTTAAAACATATATCAATCCGGATTCTTTACAGGTAATTGAGCATGCCTACGCAGAACCGTCCCTGCGCACCGCCAATTTTACAGATCGGTACCAATTTTTGCGAAAGGGATATTTCTGCCTCGATAAAGACAGCAGCGAGGAGAAGATGGTGTTTAACAGAACGGTGACGTTAAAGGATGGCTGGGCCAAAGACGCCAAAAAGCGCTGATGCCAATGATAGAAGCCCCCCAGACTGCATCACTTTATAAAGGCAGCGGCAAATAAGTTCGCCTGTATCCCTGGTCGCTCCACTACTAAAATTTCAAACGCACCCATTACCACCCGGGCGGTTAACGATCTATTTTCTGCTTATTTCGTAACTTGAAAAAATGAAACGAATACTGCAAATGGCGTTGGTGCTGGCGCTGCAGGGGGTGCATGCGCAAAAATTTGAGGGTTCCATTACCTGGGCTGTTCATTATATGTCAAATAATACAGCCGAAAAAGAAGATGGCATGAACCTGATGCTGCCCAGCAGTTTAACGTTGCAAACAAATAACCTGGATTATATCATGACAACAGAAGGCGGTATTTTGCCGGTAGAGATGTTGTGGATGGGCGACAAAAACAAATATTACCGGATCAACCGTTCTGCAAAAACATATACCCTGCTGCCGGCAGATGCGGGTGCCAGTATCCTGCCCGATTCTTTGAGGCCGGTTGTTGTAAAGACAACGGAAACCGATCTCATACTTGGATACCATTGTACAAAATATACCATTCATTTCAGTACAGATACCAGCATTCACCAGACCTACTGGACAACCACGGAAATCAGTTTACCCAACCTGCGGACCTTACCCGGCCAGAGTGGACAGGCCATGTATTATGAAGGACTGAATGGCCTGCCGTTGAAAATGGAATTCCTTTCACCGCAAATGAAAATGGTGACAGCAGTAACCAGTATAAAAAAAGAACTATTGCCGGCTGCTGTTTTTACCATCCCGGCAGATTTCAAACCCGAAAAAAATTTCTAAGGCCCGCCTATTTTTTATTAAGCAACAGGGTATTTGCATATCCACACCAATAACTTTTTCAGGTACTGTTTTACATATGCTTGTCTGCTGCGTTGTTGCGCAGTAATATAAAAACCAGGATGATAATGCTATCACCTTAATTATCAATTGTATTTCCATAGATTCCCTGGTGTTTACAATTAATCGCAGGGCGTTTTAACGTTCATTTCACAGCCTTCTGCTTGCACCCGCGTGTAAAACCTAGTATCATTGTATCATATTAGTACGGCAACAAATACTGTACAAATGAAGCTAAAAACCGAATGCGTACAGTTGATTATTCACTAAAAAAAATGCTTATTACAGATTTGTACTTTTTGACAGAAAAAAAATGATGCCCGGTGTAGCCGCATCTGTTTAAAATCCCTTATCCTGGAGCCCGTTAACCGAATCCTTAGAAAACACGACAATATCCTACGAACGATCCGCTTTATCCATTGAAAACAGCCGTCCGTATTCCTAATGAAAAGACCATTTCTGTCAATTATCCAATCCGTGAAAAAAAGTTGACCGTACTCAGAAGTCTTTGATACCCCCTTAGTCTTGATAATATTTCTGAGTCAGCAAAAAGCCGCGCAAGCGGCTTTTTTGTTGCGCCCCCCTGAAGGGGTATTATCGTTCATTAAAGTGATCGGTTTTATAAAGAATGTATTTGCTTATTAACGATGAGGGGAGTTGCCGGGAAGCTAAAGGGGTGGCTTTTACGGCTGCCCAGGAAGCCTTATCCCTGTTTTTTATCCATTTACCGAAGAAAAGCAAACGGCAATCGAATTAAGTTAATAAATGGTTATTACTGTCGCATCTTTATACCAGCAAGAACGAAATATCCAACTCCTTAGAAAAAAATTTCCGATTCCCTGAAAGCCAACTATCCAGACCCTATCGAAGAACAACCGTATCCACTGAAAACCGCGCCAATCCCCTGAAAAAACCACGCTGTCCATTATCCTGAAGCCATCTTTTATATCCATTATTCCTATCCTGAAAAATCACTGACCGTACCCGGAAAATATTACTCCATCTGTTAAAAATTTTTTTCCGGGGCCATATAAAAAGCGTCCCGGCATATTGCCGGGACGCTTTTTTTTATATCGATGCTTTATTTATCAGAAACCTTTTTTTCCTGCTTCCATTTTACCGGCATTTGCTTTTGCCACCGGGTAATCAAATACAATATTGCAGAATGCTTTAACACCCACATCCAGCTGGCTATCGTCTATGTAGAAATCAGGTGTATGATGGCCCGGCGCTTTTGCAGGGTCCATGCCTTTTGTCATACCG
>CAXTMV010000074.1:4035-21193 GCA_964245425.1 uncultured Flavihumibacter sp.
AAAGCGGGTGCGCGGGTGCCGAAAAAAGAAAAATCTTCTGCGCCGGTGGTCCACTGTTCTGTTGACAGGTTACCGGCGCCGGCAGCCCTTTGTAAAGACGGTACCATCATGGCAACCAGCGAAGAGTCATTAAACGTAACCAGTGTTTTGGTATCGATGGAGATTTCTACTTTTGCGCCATTGGCTTCGGCAATGCTTTGCGCCATGCGGCGGATGCGTTCGTGCACTTCTTTCTGCATACCGGAGTCCAGCGTGCGGATGGTTCCTTCCAGCAGTGCTTCTTCCGGAATAATATTACTTCTGACACCGCTGTGAAATTTGCCGACGGTTATTACTACAGGCGCTTTCACAATATTTTCCTGCCGGCTCACAATGGTTTGCAGCCCGTTGATGATCTGGGTTGCCGTAACAATCGGGTCGATGCTGCCCCAGGGTTGCGAGCCATGCGCCTGCTTGCCTTTTACTTTGATGGTAAACCAGTCGCTGCTGGCCATAAAGGGGCCTGCCTTGTATTTGATGGTACCAGATTCAACAGCAGAAGCGATGTGCAGGCCGAATACGGCTTCTACTTTCGGGTTTTCCATAACGCCTTCTTTTACCATCAGGGGTGCCCCGCCCTCTTCATCGCCCGGAGGGCCTTCTTCAGCCGGCTGAAAGATGAATTTTACCGTTCCTGCAATATCTTTTTTCATGGAGGCCAGTACTTCCGCAGTGCCCATTAATATGGCCACATGACTGTCGTGCCCACAGGCATGCATAACCGCTACTTTCTGTCCGAGGTAATCGGCAGAATCCTTTGAGGCAAAAGGCAGGTTTACTCTTTCATACACGGGCAGGGCATCCATATCGGCCCGCAGGGCAATCACCGGGCCCGGTTTACCTCCCTTCAGTATGCCTACCACGCCCGTTTTGGCCACGCCGGTGGTTACTTCTATGCCCAGGCTCTTTAAATGGCTCGCGATCATTTCAGCTGTCTTGAATTCCCGGTTGCCCAGTTCAGGATGCTGGTGCAGCCGCCTTCGCCATTCAACCACCTTGGTTAATTCTGCTTTTGATTTCTGGTCTACCTGTTGTTGAATATTTTGTGCAAAGCTTACGGTGCAGAAAAAAAAGATCATGGCCGTCAGGCAAAAGAATGGTAGTCGTCTCATGTGTGTAGTCTTGGTTACAATGAAAATAAGAAAAATGTCTGATGGCTGATGTGATGAAGGCTGATTTCTTTATTGGCATTTCCACATTTATCATATTGGTCATATTTGTCACATTTACCACATTATTCTTCCCAGTCCCAGATCACCACGGCCCATTCATCCAGTTCATCTGTATAAATATGGATGCGGGTGAAGCCCACCCGCTCGTGTGCGCGGAGCGACCGTGTATTGCGGGTAGCTATTTCCGTGATAACAAATTGGTAGCGATCCCGGAAAAGTTCGCGGTGCTTTGCGTACAGCCTGTCAAAAACGCCTTTGCCTCGATAAGCGGTGGCTACGCAAACCTGGCCCATTACATAAAAATGGTGATCTGTCAGTGGCCTGTTTTTATAGCTGAGTTTTTCCAGGCCGGCATACAGCGAGAACAGTTCCGGTACAATCGTGCCGCATTCCCTTGGCATAACCAGTGCATAGCCTGCCAGCTGTTCCCCGTCTTTTACAATTACACTGGGTTCCAGGCGGTGCATTTGCTTCAGTATATCCATGTTATGCGTCACTGTCACAAAGCCCTGTTCTTTTTCAGTCATGCCATTGTTTACCCCCCGCAGGTTCTGTTGCTGCAAATCCAGGATCTGTTGCAGTTCTTCTTCTGTGGTTACCTGTGTTGCGTACATGAGTTAAATCTGATGAAGGTGGTTAATGTCACGATGTGCTAATGGGGTTAGTGAAGGGGCTTAAAAAGCAGATCATTAAAATAACATGGCATTCAGCGCAAAAGCACTCCCCAATTCCCACATTCCCCATTACGGCATTTGCCCCACCAATTTTACGCCTTGTGCTCCCCAAACACTTCCCGCAGGGTATCTGCAATTTCGCCCAGCGTGCATTTATTCTCTACGGCTTCCAGCACTACCGGCATAATATTTTCTCCGCTGCTGGCCTTGTCATTCAGATCCTGCAGAATGGCATCGCATTTTCCCGGATCGCGCTGTTTTCGCAGCTGGGCCAGTTTTTCTATCTGCAAAAGCCGGATGCGATCATCGATCTTAAAAGAAGGCATCGTTTTATTTTCGTTTGCCTGGAATTTATTGACGCCTACAATTATTTTTTCGCCTGTTTCTACCTGTTGCTGGTAACGGTAAGCACTGCGCGCAATTTCGTCTTGTATAAATCCTTCTTCAATGGCGCTTACGCTGCCACCCATGGCATCTATCTTTGCAATCAGCTGCCATGCCTGTTCTTCCAGTTCACTGGTGAGGGCTTCCACATAATAAGAGCCGGCCAGCGGGTCTACCGTTTCGGGTACCCCGCTTTCAAAGGCGATGATCTGCTGTGTGCGCAGGGCAATGGCAGCAGCTTCTTCTGTGGGCAGGTTCAGCGCCTCATCATACCCGTTGGTATGCAGCGATTGTGTGCCGCCCAGTACGGCTGCCAGGGTCTGCACGGTAACGCGGGCAATATTATTAAGCGGTTGTTGCGCCGTTAACGTGCTGCCGCCGGTTTGGGTATGAAAGCGCAGCATCATGGCTTTTGGATCGGTAGCGCCCAGTTCCTTCATCATCAATGCCCACATTTTTCGCGCGGCCCTGAACTTGGCTGTTTCTTCAAACAAATTATTATGTGCATTAAAAAAGAAAGACAGGCGTTTGCCAAATACATTAATGTCCATCCCCTTTTCTATGGCTGCTTTTACATAGGCTTTCCCATTGCTCAGCGTAAACGCTATTTCCTGTACGGCCGTGCTGCCGGCCTCGCGTATATGGTAGCCGGATATGGAAATCGTATTCCATTTGGGCAATTCGGCGGCGCACCATTCAAAAATATCCGTAATGATACGCATGGAAGGTTTAGGGGGATAGATATAGGTACCCCGCGCGGCATATTCTTTCAGGATATCATTTTGTATGGTGCCATTCAACTGTTTCAGATCGGCACCCTGTTCTTTAGCCAGCGCCGCATAGAAAGCCAGCAGGATAAAACCCGTGGCATTGATGGTCATGGAACTGCTGATGTCCTGTAATTTGATTCCTTTGAACAGCCTGCGCATATCTTCGATGCTGTCGATGGCCACTCCTACTTTACCCACCTCGCCTTCTGCCAGGTCATGGTCGCTGTCGTAGCCAATTTGGGTGGGCAGGTCGAAGGCCACACTAAGGCCCATTACACCCTGGCTTAATAAATAATGGTATCGCTGGTTGCTTTCTTCCGCCGTAGAAAACCCGGCATATTGGCGCATGGTCCAGCGTTTACCGCGGTACATATCCGGTTGTATGCCACGCAGGAAAGGAAACTGGCCGGCTGTTGCAGCGGCAATGCCTGGCGGCAGATCAGCTGCGGTATAAACCTGTTTTACTTCGATGCCGCTGTCTGTATATATCTTTTTATCCTCCATATCATTGGCTGATTAAGATGCTAATATAGGCCAATGGTAACGAACAGGCACCGAATGAAAAAGGGCAAAGGAATTCAACCTGTACAAGTAAACAGTCAAAATAATAGCTAGGGCAGTACAGGCAGCTCGCGGTGCACGGGGCGCCGGTTGATGTTCAGCACAACACTTACGCCGAGGGGCGTGGACGGCAGTGCATAAAACGCAGGCTTTATTTTCATGCTGAGGTCATTGCTGATATCAAAATCTTTCAGGTGACCGTCTACCGTGGCGTCTACCACGTTCAGTGCCCAGAAAAAAAGAAAGAACAGTACCGAGTAATCGACATCCTTCCTGAATTCATTGCGGTACAGCTGCAACGAATAAGAATCGTTGGCGTCTACAAAACCCTGCAGGTTGGGGTCTACTTTGCTAACGGGAAACAGGGAAGAATCTGCATTGCCGCGGTTAATAACAGCGAAATAAGCATATTTCACTTTATTGTATTGCACCCGGTTGTAATTGAATATATAACCGGTAATGCCCAGCGCAGCATATACAATGGGCACTTTCCAGTATTTGCGGTTGTATACCTGGCCCCAGCCGGGTAAGATGGCCGAACGGATGGTTGCTTTGCGCGGATCATGCGGTTTCTTAACCGCAGAATCCGTGGTTGCGATCACCCGCCTGGCTGAATCGGCTTTTGCCGCATGCAAAGGGGAGCTGTCTTTTTTTTGTGCGAGGGAACACAGGCTGATGGACATCCCCCCCAGTAACAATAAAAAGAAACGAATCTTCATCTTGGTTTTAATTAGCCGATACACCCAGTTGATCAAGTATTTTGTTCAGCTCTTCCAGTGAGTAATATTCTATATTGATATTACCATAGCCTTTCTTAGTATGGTTTAGCTTTACCTTGGTGCTGAAATGCGATGCTAAATTATCTTCAATTTTCTTATATATATGCGGCAAGTCCGAATTTAAAGATTGTTTAACGGGCACAGCGGTTTTGTAAAGCTTGCGCACCAGTTCTTCCGTTTGCCGAACAGACAGCTTGCGGTCTACCACTTCATGAAAAACATATAATTGTTTGTCAATGGTATCAACATTTACCAGTGCCCTGGCATGGCCCATGCTGATGACGCCGCTGCGGACAGCGACCTGGATATCGGGTGGTAATTTCAGCAGCCGGATATAATTGGCCACGGTGCTTCGTTCCTTGCCCATGCGTTCCGCCACCTGTTCCTGGGTGTGTTCCAACTCATCCATCATGCGTTTATAACTGAGGGCAATCTCAATGGCGTTGAGGTCTTCGCGCTGCAGGTTTTCCAGCAGGGCCAGTTCCAGTAACTGGCTGTCGTTTGCGTGGCGGATATAGGCCGGCAGGTCGACCAGGCCCGCAATTTTGGCGGCGCGGTACCGGCGTTCGCCTGAAATTAACCGGTAACGGCCCCCGGGCAGCCGGGAAACGGTAATGGGCTGAATGATGTCATGCATCTTAATAGAAGACGCCAGTTCATTCAGTGCCTGTTCATCAAAATGATGGCGTGGCTGCTTGGGATTGGTTTCTATCTCCGCTACCGGGATGCGCAGGATACCGGTGGCCTGTTCCACCACATTACTTTTAAGGCTGCCACTGGTGGTTTTAAGATCTGAATCAATGCTTTGCAGCAAGGAACGGATCCCCTTGCCCAATGCGTCGTTATTTTTTTTCGGACTGTTCATCGTAAAAAAGGTTTGAACTGTAAAGTCTAAGGTTTAAGGTTCGTTCGTATAGCAACTACAGACCTTACACTGCTTGGCGGGCTGGAGGCTGGAGGAATAAGGTTTATCTGTATAAGCAACCTTACAGCTTAGACCTCAGACCTTACAGCCTGTTATTCAAGAATGCGTTCTTCTTGCTTTATCCGGGTCATATCGTTTTTCTGCAATACTTCCTTGGCCAGGTTCAGGTAGTTGATAGCGCCTTTGCTGACCGCATCATACAATATAACGGGCTTGCCTACACTGGGCGCTTCACTTATTTTGGAGTTGCGATGGATAATGGTAGAAAAAACCATTTCATCGAAATGTTTTCTTACCTCGCTCACCACCTGGTTGCAAAGGCGTAAACGGCCATCGTACATGGTCATTAAAATGCCTTCGATGGCGAGTTGCTGGTTTAAACGGTTCTGCACAATTTTGATGGTATTAAGCAATTTACCCAGCCCTTCCAGGGCAAAAAACTCGGTTTGTACGGGTACAATAACAGAATCGGCGGCCGTGAGCGCATTCACGGTTATCAGGCCCAGGGAAGGAGAACAATCAATAACAATAAAATCATAGCTGTCACGCACCGGTTCCAGCAATCCCTTTAACACCGCTTCGCGGTTGGGATAGTTGATCATTTCAATTTCTGCGCCTACCAAATCAATATGGCTGGGCACGATATCCAGGTTGGGAATATCTGATTTCAGGATCACCTCGCGTACCGGTGTTTCATTGACCATGCAATCATAAAGGCTCTTTGTAACATTGTGCAGGTCGAAGCCCGTACCCGTGGTGCTGTTGGCCTGCGGATCCGCATCCACCAGCAAGGTTTTGAACTCTAACACCGCAAAACTTGCTGCCAGGTTAATGGCCGTGGTTGTTTTACCTACGCCGCCTTTTTGATTCGCCACCCCTATTATTCTTGCCATATATGAGTTGGGCTTTTGGCAGCGCCAAAAGCATTGTTTATTTGTTTTCCTGCACCAGTGCGTTGCCGCCAGACTGGTTTGGCGACAGCACCCCGTTTACAACCTGCTGCCTCCCCGGTAAAGTTGTCTCCAATAGCCTGTACCGCAAAATTTAGTTTTGCCCATCGGGAGACGGTTGTTAACAGCAGGAAAGCCTTTTTAACGGCCTTTTCGGCTACTGTGCCGCAGCTGCTGCCAGGAACAGCCGAAAAGCTTTCTATGCATATCCTTACCCGCGTGTAATAACCTGCCTTTATTTAACCGGGGCATACTACTTTTGCAGCCGTACCAATGCTACAATATATTCGCCGCTGGTACGTCTGTTCCTGTAGCCGCTGCATAAAAGGTTGCCGGGCGGCAAAAATAACATTTTGGGCGTACAATTGCCTGTCAATATCGGGCTGTTTAAGCAAAAGGGAAAAAATATGATTGTAATTATAAGCGGAACCAACAGACAGGGAAGCAATACCGGCAAAGTAGCCGCCCAGTACCTCCAGCTGCTGCAACAAAAAGGCGTGCCGGCCAGGCTGGTCTCGCTGGTTGGACTGAATGTAAACGAACGCAATGCAGACATTCAACACCTGGAAAAGGAAATACTGGTGCCCGCCGATAAATTCATTTTTATATCGCCCGAATACAATGGCAGCATACCAGGCGTGCTGAAATCACTGATCGACCATTCGGATATCAAAAACGTCTGGTGGGGTAAAAAAGCACTGCTCACCGGTGTTTCCACCGGCCGGGCAGGCAACCTGCGGGGCATGGAGCACCTGACCGGTATACTGCATTATGTAAAAATGCATGTGCATCCAAACAAATTACCCATTTCTGTAGTAGACAAATTATTGAACGAAGCCGATCTGATCACAGACCCCGGCACCCTGCAGGCCATTGATGAGCAGTTGAACGAATTTCTGCTATGGTAACATCCAGCTCATCGTTCGGCACGATGAACGTTGGCCTATGAACTAAGAAGAAAGATACACGAAATGAATCGTCCCTGACTTAACACTTACCACTTACAACTTAAAACTATTCCATGCGTCCTTCTTTTATGTGGATTGTAATGATACTGATGCTGGTGCTTGATTTCTATGTATTCCAGGCAGTCAAAACAATCAGCAGTGCTGCCAGCCCGAAAGCAAAGCTGATCATTTATGGGGTATACTGGAGCCTGTCTGTTATCACCTTTCTCTTCCTGCTGCTGATGCCGGTTATCAATTACAACAAATGGCCCAGAACCGTACGCACCTATGTATTTGCAACGGTACTGGGTTTATTTTTTGCCAAAGTGATTGCCGTGGTATTTTTTTTACTGGATGATATACGCCGCCTTATCCAATGGGCTTCAGGAAAAATTTTCTTCCGCAATACGGAGGCCGGCGAGTTTGCCGGTGAAGGCATCGCCCGCTCTGTTTTTTTAAGCTGGCTGGGCATCGGTGCAGGCACTACCCTCTTCGGAACACTGATGTATGGCTTCAGCAATAAATACAATTACCATGTGCGCCGGGTATCCCTGGCATTTGATCATTTGCCGGCTGCCTTCAAAGGCCTGAAAATTTTGCAGCTCAGCGATATACACAGCGGCAGCTTTACCAATAAGGAAGCGGTATTGCATGGGGTGGAAATGGCCCTGCAGGAAAAACCGGATATCATTCTTTTTACCGGCGACCTGGTAAACGACCGCGCCACGGAGATGGAAAATTATATGGATGTATTCAGCCGGCTGAAAGCGCCCATGGGCGTATATTCTACCCTGGGCAACCACGATTATGGCGATTATGTACAATGGGAATCGGCCGCTGCCAAACAGGCCAACCTGGAGGATCTCAAAAAAACACATGCTGCCCTGGGCTGGCGCCTGCTGATGAATGAACATGTGGCGCTCGAAAAAAACGGCGAACAGATAGCCCTGATAGGAATAGAAAACTGGGGCGCCAAAGCAAGGTTTCCCAAATACGGGCGGATGGACCTGGCTTATCCCGGCACGGAAAAATATCCCTTTAAAATCTTAATGAGCCACGATCCCAGTCACTGGGACGCCGAAGTGCAACCCAAATACGGGGATATCGATCTAACCCTCTCCGGCCATACCCATGGCATGCAGTTTGGCGTTGAAATACCCGGCTTTAAATGGAGCCCTGTTCAATATGTATACAAGGAATGGGCGGGCCTGTATGAAAAAGGGAAACAGAAATTATATGTAAACCGCGGGTTCGGATTTATCGGCTATCCCGGCCGGGTGGGCATACTGCCGGAGATAACGGTCTTGACATTATTATGAGGTTGCGTATGGGCACCCTCCTGTTGCGGGGCTGCAATTATAAAAAAGACCTGCTTAAACTCCTTGCAATTTATCTGGTCTTACCTGCGTTTTACAGGTAAAGCATTTATCAGGGCCCTCATGAAGAAAATCTTCCTGCTTATTGTGGCATCGTTTGCCTTGCTATTGTTGTCGTACCAAAAAGGTATTTCCCAGCATGGCAAGCTGGATGCTTTATTTGCCCGGGGCGATTCTACCGCTGTTATGGATTCGCTGATGCAGGGTTTTGATGCCTTCCTGGATTCCATGTCGCAACCTAAAAGTTTCTTCCTGGCCAGCGCAGGTATGGGCAACAGAACGTTCAGCATCCGGAACAATGCGCTCAATACGCAGGAAACCACCACACGGCAATTATCACTGACGCCTTCGCTGGCTTACTTCCATAAAAAAGGATTGGGCGTCAGTGCCACCGGTTTTGCTGCCAACCTGAACAATCGTTACCAGTTTTACCAGTATGCTATTACGCCGTCATACGATTATATCGGCAAAAAAGGGTCGGCCGGCATTTCTTATACCCGTTATCTTGGAAAAGATACCGCTACCCTGAATGCAAGTCCGTACGACAATGACCTATATGGTTATTTCAATATCCGCCGGCACAGCTGGCGCTACGGGCTGGCCCTGGGTTATGCAACCGGTAGTTTCAGCGACAAGATCAGTTATGCAGATTCCATACAACGGTACAATGCCCTGCTGCAGAAATATGAATGGGTGCATTACCGTAAAACCATTGAATCGGCCAACCATATCAGGGATTTTTCCCTGTCTGTTTCGGTGCGCAAGGATTTTGAATGGGATGGGTTGTTCAGCAAGGATGATAATATACTCGTCAGTTTTACCGGGTACCTGGTGACCGGCTTCTCGCGGATAAAGACCAGCAGCCATATCAATTATGCGGCAAAGAAGATTACCCTTTCAAGGTTTAAAAGAAGCTACGACAATGCAGACGGTAACAATTTTCAGCTGCAGTCGGCTGCTTTATCTGCCAGCCTGTTCTATACCCTTAGGCGGTTCACCCTGCAACCCATTCTTTTTATGGATTATTATTTCCAGGATACCGATCAGAAATTCAGCCAGGTTTTCTCGCTTACCTTTGGATATAGTTTCTGACTTTTATGATCCCATTTATATTCCATTAACTTTATTTAACTTCTATTATTATTAAATGGCATATAAGTTGAAACATCATTTGCAACTAAAAACTCTACATCATGAAGACGAAACGGCTGGTTCCTCTTTTTGCATTTGTTCTTCTTTCAATGGCCGGCATCGCACAGCAGCACGTGCCAATTTTTCAGCTGGGTGTTAAAGGCGGCGTAAACATTACCAAGATTGACGGGAAGTCTTTTTCCGACGAGTTCAACTATGGCTATAACGCGGGCGCCTTTGCCATCCTGAAAATCACCAACCATGTGCAGCTGCAACCGGAAGTATTGTTCAACCAATACAACACCAAAGCAGATACGGCTTTCAGTAATGTACTCAATACAAAAAACCTGAAAGATGTAAAACTGAATTATCTCTCTATCCCACTGTTGCTGAACCTGACCCCGTCAAAGTTCATTTCCTTTCAGCTGGGCCCGCAGTTTGGCATACTGCTCGACAAACACGAAAGTCTTTTTCAGAATGGCAAGAATGCCTTTTCGGGCGGCGATCTTTCCCTGCTGGGTGGTGTTCAATTGAACCTGGGCGTGCTGAAGCTGAGCGGCCGGTATGTAGTAGGACTTAACAATATCAACGATGCAGGCAACAGCGACAAATGGAAAAACCAGGGCTTCCAGCTAAGTGTCGGCTTACGCATCATCTAAAAAAGAAGCTGGCCAATTATATTTTGTAACCCCCTCCGGATAACGGAGGGGTTCTTTTTTTCCGGTATCCGCCATCACTCAATGCCTACTGTTGCAAATCTGTACGGGTAACCACCATATGACTGGTATGGCTTAGATTTGATCAGGAACGCAACATTAGCTATATGAAAAAAACAACCAACAGCCAGGTGGCCGCTTTATTATTATCCTTATTGCTGCCGCTGGTCGCCCCGCTTCTTTGCAATGCCCAAGAGCCTTTAACCGGTAAGGCAAAAGACATCATGCCGGCCAATACAGTGGTATATGCTAATATTCCCTATGCGGGCGACACCTCGCATTTTCACCTGCTCGATGTCTATTTGCCGGCCGGGACCTACCGGCCCCTGCCCCTGGTTGTCTGGATACATGGAGGCGCCTGGATGCTGAACGACAAATACGCCGATATGGGTTATATGAAGACGACCGTAAAAAGCTTCCTGGACAGCGGCTATGCCTTTGCCTCCATAGACTACCGGTATAGCACAACCGCTCATTTTCCGGCTCAGGTGCAGGATTGCAACCAGGCCATCCAGTTCCTGTACGACCATGCGGCGCAATACCAGCTCGATAAAAACAACATAGCGCTGATTGGCTTTTCCGCTGGTGGCCACCTCGCCTCCCTGATCGGCTTATCCAATAACAACCAGGTAAGTGCTTTTTATCCAGCGGGCAAAAAACCGTCTTTCTCTATCAAAACCGTACTCGATTTTTATGGACCTTCCGACCTGGTAATACTGGCCGCCGCTACTGATACGGCGGGTAACAATGAACGCAGCCCGCTGCCATGGCAGCTAGGGCCCCTGCCGCATAAAAGGCACGACCTGCCCAGGAACGCCAGCCCTGCCAACTATGTAGATAAAAACGATCCGCCTTTTTTAATTGTGCAGGGCGAAAAAGATCAGTCGGTTCCTTACACCCAGTCGGTGATGCTGCAATCCTGGCTGCAGCTCGCTGCTGTTAAAAACGATCTGATCATTGTTCCCGGCGCACCGCATTACGGGCCTATGTTTGACGCGCCGGACATCAGGGCAAAAATTTTCTATTTCCTGCGAACTTACCTGCGGTAAAAGGCGGTGCAGGGCGTCGGGTAAATTAAATAGTCGCGTAATGGCCATGCTCAACCAGACCTTACCCCGTAAACAGGATCGCCATTCGCTGCAGACAGATTTATAATAAGATTCTAACCTTTTTTTAATTGATCTATGATTTTTTTCCGATAATTTACCTTCTTTAATGGCATAGGTATTGAAATACAGCTTACTTATTTTATCAAATGGCAACCACACTAGACAAATTCAGGGCAAAACTGGTCATTAAGATTTTTTATGCCCGCTCTGCAGAAGAGGCAGATCGTTTTATACACGCCGCCATCAGGGCCATGGAAAAAGCAAAAGTGAACGCGCAAATCATCGGGCGTTTTGTAGACAGGGTGCTCAACCAGCTCAGTTTTCTTGAATCGTCAGCAGCCCGGCAAGTCCAGTTAAACAATATCAGGAAAGCTGTTTTTTCCCTTGAAAATATCAGGAACCTGATGGGCACGCCAACCGGCATCAATGAAAATTTGCAGGCATTATAAGGGTATAATGATATAATGGTATAACTACCAGGGGCCGCAGCACAATCGTTGTTCATTATAAAACAACGATTGTGCTCCGGCCCCTGTGTTTTTATTCTTTCACTACCCTGTTACCAGGCATCCGCAGATGGTTTGGCAACCAGGGGCCCTTCGCTCAAAGTGATTTTTCCCAGCCATCCAGCTGCTGCAGCAGTTGCCAGGCACTTACGATATCATTGGCAAAAGAAACCTGCCGGCCCTGCAGTTCACCGCCTTTTCCCTGCAATAATGAATAGGCCGTCATTACCAGCTGTTCGTTTGTGGTGCTTTCATCGCCCAGCGACCGGTAATAAAGCAATTGTTCCTGCAAATCTTTTTTTATGGAGGCGCTTACTTTCTTTGCCAGGGTCCTATCGCCGGCCATATAACAGGCCCGCAGGAATTCGCTGGCAAAATAATCGTGCTGGTTGCCGCGGTTGCTGGTCATGCCGTATGGAAAATCATTTTCGTTTACCTGTTCGTCAAAGCGCTCCAGCACTTTTTTGGCTTCTTCTTTTTGTCCGGCTTCGGCCAGGCTCATCGCTACCTGTGCGTGTGAGAGGCGGATATAATTCATACGGCGGCGGTTCTCTTCATCGTAATAAACCGGCTTGGGGGCCGACCGTTTGCCGTACCTGAATTGTTCCGTGATGTTTTTATACGCCACCGCATTGTTCACCCGGCTGTTTTCTACCGGCACCAGCCGAAAGGTCATCCCTTCCTGGCGCGCATATTTTTCCAGCCCCAGTTCTGCCAGCGTTCGATCAGAAGTAAAACAGATGGGCCGCTTCCAGTTATTGGTAGCAATAACAGCCAGCATCGCCAGATCATTTTTTAATAAATATCGTTTGGCGGCGGCGGGGTTGAACTGAAGGGACTGCTGCACCGTATCGCCTGGCTGTACGGTACCATTCATTTTTACGGTATTGATATCGACTGGTATTGTGAGCGGGCAATCGGGCAATAAATGCAGGGCATCTCCTTCTTCCGTGGCGCGGGTGTATTGGGGATCATCGCTGGCAGCTACTTCTTTCAGCATATGCAGCAAATCATAGGACCGGGTGCTGTCATAACCGTTCAGCTTTGCAAAATAGGAGATGTCGCGGTTGCTGCCCCTTATTTGTTCAGGCGTAAACAGTACATCAAAAGGATCGCTTTGGTTTATTTTATAACGCAGCTGGTTGATATACCAGTCTGAGGCAAATATGGTGTTCACTACTACCCGTACATCGGGGCGCACACCTTCTACTTCCTGCAGGTACCAAAGCGCATAGGTATCATTGTCTTCCTGGGTAAAGAGGATGGCATTGGGCGGGCAGCTTTGCAGGTAGTCGCGGGCCATATCGGCTGCCAGCGTTTTATTGCTCCTGTCATGATCATCCCATTCCTGGCTGGCCATTAATACCGGAACCCCCATCATACAAAGAGACAATGCTGCATAACCGGCCACGCCTGTCTTCATCATTCGTTGCAGCAGGCTTTGTACTGCCAGTACACCCAGGCCAATCCAGATGGCAAAAACATAAAAAGAACCTACATAGGCATAGTCTCTTTCCCTTGGCTGAAACCCGGATTGGTTCAGGTAGATAACAATGGCCAGGCCTGTAAAAAAGAAGAGCAGGCCGTTTACGATAAAGTCGCTTCTTTTACGCCGGTATTGAAAACACAGACCTGCTACGCCCAACAACAATGGCAGCAGGTACAGTTTGTTATGAGATTTGTTACTGTCTTTTGCCGTGGCGGGCAGGTTGGCCTGGTTGCCATAGAGTGCATTGTCGATAAGGGGTATGCCACTAACCCAATTACTATCGCGGGCATTGCCAAAGCCCTGCAAATCGTTTTGCTTGCCGGCAAAATTCCACATAAAATAACGCAGGTACATCCAGCCAGCCTGGTAGTGCGTAAAATAATTGATATTGTCTTTGAGCCCTGGCACATCGTCTTTTTCCATGCCGGTAAAACTCCGGTAACATTCCTGTTGCTGCCGGTCGTCGTTGTTATCCCACATCCGCGGAAACAGATGCGATGAAGGTGTATTGCCCCATTCCAGTTTCAGGCTGTTGCCGGCGTTTACATACCGGCTGCCCTCTTTTGTGTAGTTGATATCGCCTTTTTGATACGGTGCACGATCTGTATAATCGGGGCCATATACAATTGGCCAGTCGTTGTATTGATCACGCCCCAGGTAACCGGCCAGGCTAACGGGGTTGTCTACATTAAACATATCCACCGCAGGGTTTGCGTTGGAACGGATCATGGTAGACAGGTAAGTAGAATAACCCAGCAATAAAAAACACATGCTCCAGATGCCCAGTTTTACCAGGGCATATTTCTTTTTTTCGGCATACCAGAGTGCCCAGGCAATAGCCCCGGCCAGTAAGAGAAAGAAAATAGCAAAGCCTGAATAAAATGGCAGGCCCAGGTTGTTTACAAAATACACATCAAAAATACCGGCTGTTTTTATTGAACTTTGAATAATAAATTTCTGTACTACACCTGTAATAACGCAGCCCACCACAAAAGCCAGCAGGCCACCGCGCAGCGTTGGCTGGTATCGCCTGAAATAATAGACCATAATGATGGCCGGAATGGTCAGCAGGTTCAGCAGGTGTACGCCGATAGAAAGGCCCATCATGTAAAAAATAAATACCAGCCAGCGGTTGCCATAAGGGCTGTCGGCCCCGCGTTCCCATTTCAGGGCGGCCCAGAAAACGAGGGCGGTAAAGAAAGAAGACAATGCATATACTTCTCCTTCTACGGCACTGTACCAGAAAGAATCAGAAAAAGTATACGCCAATGCCCCAACAGCACCGGCGCCCAGGATAATAAAGATTTGCTGGCCCGACAATGGCGCTTCTTTTTTTTGCAGCATTTTGCGGGCAAAATAAGTAATGGACCAGAACAGGAATAAAATAGTAAAGCCGCTGGCAATGGCGCTCATGGAATTAACCGCCATGGCCGCATGGGCCGGGTTATTACCAAAAAGAATGATGAAGACCCTGCCCAGGATAACAAATAAGGGCGCGCCGGGCGGGTGCGGAATCTGTAGTTTGTAACAGGCCGAGATAAATTCGCCGCAATCCCAGAAGCTGGCCGAAGCTTCCATCGTGAGCAGGTACACCGTACTGGCAATGGCAAAAACGATCCAGCCCGTTAGGTTATTAAGCCGGTTGAATTTCATAAGCATGGTTTTTTAGCGGTTCCTAAATTTAACCATCTGCGGGCAAATTACCACCGGGCCATGCTATTTTAACATTTTGTTGAGGTTGTAAGACAAGAAAAATCAGCAGGTTTGGTAATGTTGATTCATTGTTGAATAGCAATATAATTCGCTGCACATTCGATACCAGTAGGATAATTTGCTCAGCGTCTCAGCATCCTGTCTTTTACAATTTCTTTCACAACAGTTTCGTACAGGCTTTGGCTAATGGGGATGCGCGCAGTGCCGGTATTGCTTTCATTGCCTTCAATTGATTGTATCTTTCGCAGGTTGCTCACATAGGGCTTGTGCAGTTTCAGGAACGGGCGGGCGGGTAACTGGCCCGCTATACTTTTCAGCGTCAGGTAACCGATCATTTTACGGGCAATATTTTGATTTGAAACACCCGGTGATCGGCGATTCTGTATTGGTAATACCTGCCACCACGGGCAGGCCCTGCTGCACTGTTAACGCTGCCGGCGCTCTGCGAATGATCAGGCGGAGGTAAACCCCGCTCCTAAAGGGCTATCCAAACAAATGCGCTTTGTTCTCTTTTTCTGCTTGTTTCTTAGCTCCCCAGCAGGTTCATCACCGTGTCTTTATAGGTTCTGCCAATAGGGATTTGTTTGCCGCCCACTTCCACTTCGGCTGCGGTAAAAGCGTCTATCTTGTCACGGGCTACAATATACGAACGGTGTACCCGGATAAATTTGTCTTTCAGCAGCAGGGCCTCCATTTCGGTTAGCTGGCATTTGGTAATAACGGCTTTGTCTTTAGACGTAATGCGACTGTATTCTTTCAGGCTTTCGATGTACAGGATTTCATCCTGGAACATTTTCACCTTCTTCTTGCTTACATTAAAAAACAAATGCGGCCGGCTTCCTGCGGGAGGCTGGTCGATCTTTAGTTTATTGACGGCACGCAGGAACCGGTTAAATTCGATCGGCTTCAGGAGGTAATCCACAATATTCAATTCATAACCCTGCAAGGCATATTCACTGTAGGCAGAGGTGATAATAATATGCGGCGGGTTTTTGATGGTCCTGATGAAATCGAATCCTTTCAGTTTGGGCAGGTGTATGTCCAGGAAAACAATATCGATCTTTTCATTTTGCAATACTTCCATGGCGTAAATAGCGTCGCTGCAGGTATGTTTCAATACCAGGAAGGGTACTTCCCTGATATAATCCTGTAAAACCTCTGCTGCCAGTGGTTCATCCTCAACAATGATACAATTATATCTTTCCATATTTGTGCAGGTTGATGGTGAGTATTATTTTAAAACGCCCGTTTTGGCTAAGGGTCTGCAGATCATATTCCTGGTACAGCAACTCCAGCTGCCGCCTGATATTGGCCAGGCCGATCCTTTCTGCTACCGGTGCGCCCGCCGTTTCGTCGTTTGTATTTTCTACCAGGCAATACAGCCGGCCTTTTTCCAAACGGAGATCAATATGAATAAAAGAATCAAAACGGGTTTCGCTGATGCCGTGTTTAAATGCGTTTTCCACAAAAGGTAGTAACAGCAGGGGCGATACTTCCTGTGTTTCGTCGTCTATCTTTTTATCGAATGAGATATTCAGCCGTTCATTGTACCGCAGTTTCTCCAGGTCGATATAGTCTTCGGCCAGTTTTATTTCTTCTGCAAGGGTAATAAAAGGTTTGCCCGATTCATAGAGCATAAACCGCAATATTTTGGATA
This sequence comes from uncultured Flavihumibacter sp., assembly GCA_964245425.1. Taxonomy (GTDB): domain Bacteria; phylum Bacteroidota; class Bacteroidia; order Chitinophagales; family Chitinophagaceae; genus JACMLD01. Next base: position 20,934 of record CAXTMV010000074.1, read on the forward strand.
GTTTCATCACCACATCGGCGGTCTTGTCTGACTGCTTCCTGGCCAGGGCGTAAATATTATTCAGCGTATTGAAAAGAAAATGCGGGTTGGTCTGGCTTTTCAGGAATTTCAGTTCGGTCTCCAGTTTTTCTTTCACCAATAATTTCTCTTTTTCCTTTCCTGCCAGCTGCAGGCGGGTTTGCCTGATAACAATGGCAGACCCGCACACGAACCCCAGGTCCATCAGCCCGAATAGAAAGCCCACGCCCCTGAAATACAGC
>CAXTMV010000075.1:0-12508 GCA_964245425.1 uncultured Flavihumibacter sp.
AAATGAGGGGAAAAGCCGCAAAAAAGTGATTTCCTAACATGGATATTTTCAATAAGTTTCTTAAAGCGGATATCACATCAATTTAAATTATTTTAGCTATATTTGTATTTAATCTGCAAAAATCGCCTAAATAATGGTCCATTACCTGAAAATAACCAATTTTGGCCCTATTAAGGACGAAGTCACCATCAATTTTGAGGTCGTAGAGGAATTGTCGGATTCCGTCTACGAAGTAGTAATGCCTGATGGTCGGCGGCTCCTGAAACTCGCTTATATCTATGGCGCGAATGCTTCCGGCAAGACTACAGTTCTTAAGGCTTTTGAATTCCTGCGGAAAATCCTGCTTAAACCCATCCACGATAAAGCCATTCCCCTGGAGTTCGAACCTTTTTTATTTACAGGGGACCCTTACCTTAATTCTACAAAGTTCGCATTGTCTTTTTATGCGGACGGCATCTGTTATGTGTATGAACTGGAATGTAACAAGGAGAATATCCTTTCGGAAGCGCTTGTCTTTTACAAATCAGCTAAACCCACTGAATTTTTCACCCGCAAAACGGATTTGGGTAAAAGGCTGGCAAGGATAAAATTCGGCAACAAGATTAAGATTTCTTCCCGCGATAAAGATTTATTAGAAAGCAATACGCTCCATAACAATACTGTTATAGGGGCATACAATAAGACCAATGTTGACATACCGGAACTTGAAAAGCTAAACCGGTGGCTCAATGCTTTCTTAATTGGTATGCTGACGTCCGTAAATGATTTAACAGAAGCCACCGCATCGATGATAAATAAGGACCCGGCAATTAAGAAATGGATTGATGCTTTTTTGAATAAAGCGGACAATCAAATTGCGGAGATAAAAGTAGGAGACGATGACGACTATGTCAGTGGACCTTTACCTGATTACTTAATTGACAATGTGGCGAACCGGTTTCGGTCGCAAGGAAGTTATAAAATCAAGACAAGTATCAGACCTTTGAAAGAAGACATTGGCCCTGTGAAAAATGATTCTCAGACCGGCCCAGTCAGAGCCTCGGATGCGTTATTAAGAGTTCGTCCTCAAAAATTTTATGGTGGAGGCACTATCGAACGACGCATTGATTTTGTCCATAAAATGATCAATGATAACAGCTATTCATTACCAATATCAGCGGAAAGCAGTGGTACCAAACGCTACTTCGGATTGGGCGGACCTTTGTATCAATTGATTCATAACGCACACCTGCTTTGCATTGATGAACTGGAAACGTCGTTGCATCCTGACCTGATGGTCTATTTCCTACAGGCTTTTTTGCTCAATTCAAAAAAATCACAATTATTGATCACTACCCACAATATTTCACTGATGGAAAATCAGGATTTTGTCCGCCGGGACGCACTTTGGTTCAGTGAGAAAAAGGACAACGGCTCAGTTGATCTTTATTCTGCCGCTGATTTCAACAGTGATTTGCTGCGCAAAGGTGCCAGCATCATTAATGCCTATAAAACCGGCAAACTCGGTGCAAAACCAAATCTCGGTTCCCCGTATCTTGCGGAAGAATAAAAACCTATGGCGAGACCAACGCATCAACGGCCGGAAAGAAAAACGATTGCACTTGTCGGCGACGGGCAAACAGAACGTATTTATTTTGCCGATGTCAGGGAAACGGACCGGCCTAAGGGCTTGGCCATAATTCCTGATTACCCGGGCACCATTGGAAATTACCAGGGTGTTTTAGACCGTGCGTTGGAACTGGCCGCTGAATACGACCATGTATTTGCATTAATTGATACAGACAAGATTGTCCAGGATAAACAGCAGGCTGCCTATACAAAAGCAAAAAAAGCGGCAGCGGATGCCGGTGTGATGGTGCTGGAAAACAGTCCCTGTTTTGAAATGTGGTTACTGCTTCATTTTGTGTTTACGGGAAAGACTTTCAAGGATTGTGATACAGTTGCCAAAGAACTCGATAAAAAAGATCGGATTCCCGGTTATGATAAAACTGGAAAATTCCTGGTGAATGCCAGGTTGTATAAAAATTATAAACAGCAACTCATCTCAGCTGCAATCCCCAACGCAGAGAGACTTGAGATGGACCGGGAGAGCAAGGATGAAGGTTATCCCAGGGCGCAGGTATTTGCTTTTTTTAAGTGGTATTTTAAAATGCTGAAATGAAGATGAACCTGTTAATGGGCCGCAGAACATTGATTGAGCCGGTTCAGTACTTGAAAAATACAGGCCCAAGAAGACCCTCCAAATTATCGGGAATTCCGGAGAACTTTTGCAATTATTGAGCATTTTTCGTCCATGCTCCAGCTCAACCAAGTGCCATAACGTTCCGGTGACCTGCACTAGGCCTAGCTTAACTCTACCAACGCATGCCTTGCTTGCCGGAGCCGTACCCGCGCATCCCGGTAGGGCTTCGCGCGCCAAAGAAGAAAGCCATCGCGCAAGCTCCAAGGCAGAGCAAAAAGCCACCAGTGTATTTTACACATCCCATCCAGCTTCGCTAGCGCATTTACGTAGAGGCCTTTTGTAGAAAAAATACAAGTCAAAGTCCTGCAAGGATCTATGAAGGTGATTGGGTTAATTATGCACAGTTGTGCAGAAATACTATTAGGTCTTTTACTTAAAGAAATTTAGATTCGTTACCCTTCTCAAAAAAGAAGTCGAAGATTTTTATTGGTTTGGACTGTAATAATGGCAGAAAACTAATGAATTGTTAATAGTGGCTATTATTTTGAGAAGAAAATGAGGTTCTTTTTGGAAAGAAAGCCCCGGACGTTTTACGCCCGGAGGCTTAATACAACGGTTTGAGATATGGCGTCGGACCCCGGTACTTTGCGGTACCGCTCTCTTGCCGGTTGTGGTAAAAAGTTGAGCAAAAGTAATGGTTAAACTGAATCTGCAAAATCCATCTTTGTAGGGCAATATTCATTCCAATTTGCTGTTTCTCCCGCCACTTCCCCTTTCTTCAAGAGCTGTTTAAAAATTCCGGTACAACCGGATGCATCTGTATGCCTGTTTTATAATTGGCTTGCGGTTAAGTTATCGTAATTAAAACAAATAAATATGGGAAGTCAGATTAAACATTACCCGGTAGACAATGGAGATCATGGGTTGATCTCTGTTGAAGAAAGTGGTTACACCACCAATATTATGGTAGACTGTAATATCAGGATAAGCAGTGCTGGGGAGGAAAATCCCGAGCAGTTTGATATAAAAAAGGATCTGCTAAATGTCCTGAAAAAGAAAAAGGTAAATGATGTTGAAAATGTTTCTTACACAGACGTATTCATACTCACTCACGGGGATGAAGATCACCTTCTGGGTTTTGAAAATAATTTTTACCAGGGGGATCCCAAGAAGTACGAGAAGAAAAATAAGGATGATAGTGAAATTATGATTGACGTGTTATGGTTTTCGCCTATGGTAATGGGTACTCCGACGAATGATGATGAGGAATGCTTTAATAAAGAAGCTAAACGTCGTATCAAATTACACCGCGACAAAAGTGCTGACAAGGACCTGGCCGGCAATCGTATCGTTATAATAGGTTGTGATGGCAGTGACAAACTGGGTGGTCTGGATATCGTCAGGAAAGTACCTGGAGATATTATTACTAGGTTTAATAACCGTGATCTTACTACTTTCTCCATTTTCCTGCATTCTCCTTACCAACAGGATTTGACAGATGAAGAAGTTGACAAAAACCGGGTGAGCATTGTATTCCAGGCAAGATTTAAGGCAACTGCAGCGAGTACCGATTTTTGTACATTGGCAATGTTTGGCGGTGACGCCAATCATGAAGCCTGGGCCACTATACTTGCAAAGACGAAAAAGCATAAGAATGACACAAAACACCAGGCGTTGAAATGGGATTTATTTTTATCCTGTCATCATTGCTCATGGACTTTTTTTAACAACACCCCACAAAAAGATAACCCAGCACCGGTGGCAACGTCGCTGGAAGTGCTGGATAATAAGCGCGGGGTTGCGAAAGTCATCGCCTCAAGCAAGGAGATAAAAAACAATGATGATAACCCACCTCATTACAAAGCCAAAGCAGAATATGTAAAAAAGGTTAAAGAAGAGAATTTTTTGAACACGGCAACGGCCATAAAAATTGGCAAAACCCCGCAACCCATCATTTTTGAAGTAACGCCGCAGGGGCCAATGCAGCCCAAAAAAGCAGAGGGGTCCACTAATGTTGCCGGAGGATCTTCTTTAGGCGCTATCAATAAACCATCCAGCTATGGAGCAAAAGCTATTTAGCGAAAGCCTTGCGACACACAGCGGAATTATTGAAAGCACTGCTTTGGTGGACTCAATTCAGGCGCTCACTTATTTTTTAGGAAAGGAAATAAAAATACTTTCCTGGGACGATTCACAAATTGCCATTCCCCTGAATTGTCCGGTGGACTTACCACCACTTGGCAATTTTGAAAAAATTGATATCAGAGATATTGAACCGGTACTGATAGTCATTCACATAAAGCATTATCCGTTTGTTGCTCCCCTGGTTTACACCGATAGATTAGACTTTCCAAAAGATAGTCTTGCGCATTTATATGTCGCTCAAGGTGAAAGGCCACCTGCATTCTGCATGGTTCGCGGCAACAGGAATGAATGGTACGCTGATAAACAACTCAGGGACGTCGTTGTCCGCATAAGTAACTGGTTAAGGGATGCTGCAGCTGGTTTACTTACGGAAGACAACGATCAATTTGATCCACTTAGACTGGAAAGCTACAGCGGTATCAATATTTATGATTATGATGTATTCGCTTCAATAGTTAATAATAAACAGGCGATTTTAACAGACGGAAATATTGCTATCGGGCTATTTGAGGCCGTTGGCTCAGGCGATGTAGTTTCCTTTAGGTTCATTAAAGTAATTACACAGGAGACTATTACCGAAACTCGTAATGAGGTATATCGCACTAATGACGACAGAACTGCAGAACGCGTAAAGTTAATCCGTTTCGGGTATATAATTTGGTCAAATGAATCAACTGTTTATAATACATATAATGTTGACCTTCCTGAGGATTGGGAAACCTTGAAAAAATTCTGTGCGGATTATGCAATTGGTATTGACGGGTTAGAAGGACAGTTGACAGATACTGAGAACAACAGATATTTAAATTTTCCGGTCATTGCGGCAATTCGGAGATCCAAAAACCTCATCGGGTTTTCTTCTAATTTGGAATTTGTCAATTTTAGGGTAACGATTGACTCGGACGACTACCAAGATGGAAAAATTATAAAAAATTTCCCAGTGAAATTTCAAAAGCACAGCCAGCCACTTACAATGAAAAAAGCAAATGCAGTTTCAGGTTCTTTTGCTAGCCTCACTGGATTATCATTGGTTGCGGGCTGTGGTGCATTAGGATCAAAAATCGTTATGCATCTAGCGAGAAGTGGTTCTTGTTGTTTTATGCTGGCGGATCCTGATGAATTATTGCCACATAACCTGGTAAGACATGCATTGTTGTCTGGTGGCGAAGGGAAAAATAAAGCGGAAGCACTAAAACAAGAAATAAAAAAAATATTTCCAACAGAAACGAAATTGTTGGCTACCCCATTTGACCATCCCGCTGATTCATTGTTAGCACCGAATCTGTTTGGCGTTTTCGAATTTATATTCGATTTCACGGCATCTGGTTCTTTTCTTAACAGTCTTATCAACGCAAACGCTGAAAAGACGCCGCGGGCATGCAAGGCATACATATCCGATTTTGGCAAATTGGGTATTTTGTTATTTGAGGGTTCAGACAGGAATCCGAGAGTGGATGACCTTCAGGTATGCCTTTATGCAAAATCAAGGCAATTAAAGCCTATAGCTGCATGGCTGCAAAGAGAAAAAGATAATGATCAGCATGTAAATGTTGCAGTAGGTGTAGGTTGTAATTCAGAAACCATTGTGCTGGCGGATGATGTTGTCAGTTTGCATGCATCTTTTTTTTCGGGAGTTATTAAGGTTGAGACAAAAGAATCAATTAAGGATAACGGCAGAATATATTTAAATGAAATTAAGGACGATCCCTTTTTCCATAATGTGCCTTCATTTTTCGATATATCCAAAATGGTTTTGATGAATGCGGTTAATGACCCCGCATGGCAGATCAGAATGGTTTCAGGGATTATAGAAATGATGGAGGAGGCAATGATAAAGGCAAGTCCGCGTGAAACCGGAGGAGTGTATATTGGTTCGGCTAATTACAAAACCAAAACCATTCACGTTGTTGGACTGGTAAAAGCGCCACCGGACAGTAGATCAAACGCGGTGTGTTTCTTTCGTGGAGTCAAAGGCTTACCAGCAGCAATTGAGGAAGTAAATGAGCAATCGGGAGGCCAGTTGGGGTATATAGGAGAGTGGCATTCACACCCAGATGGGCCGGAAGGGATGAGCCAGATTGATTCAGGTACGGTTCAGCGATTCAAAAAGGAATTTGAACAGATGGCTTCACCACTACCTGTTTTTTTAATGATAATAACACCTAAAGGAGTATTTCCTTTTGTCTATTAAATTATATAGCATGTTTGATAACTATACTTTAAAAGCCCGTTTCTACCCTGTAATTATTCTGTTTATTCCTGTCCTTATTACTGGGGCATTTTATTCATTTGAATTTAAGTCTGTCGTTCATGTACTGACTTCACTGGGGATTTTTGGTGCGCTTACCTATTTGTTTTCTCAACTTGGGCGGGACCAGGGTAAAATAAAGGAGCCCGCTTTGTGGAAAGGATGGGGAGGATGCCCGTCCGTGCAATTATTACGGCTAAATAACCAGGTGATAAATAGGCATACAAAGTTCAGGTATCATCAAAAATTGCAGATACTATGCCCGCTCTCTGTAATACCCGATGTTGCGTTGGAAGCAAGTGACCCGGCAGCAGCAGACGATGTTTATATGGCCTGGAATAAGTACCTTATTTCAAAGACAAGAGATGGTGAAAAGTTTTCATTGTTGTTAAAGGACAATACCAGTTATGGATTCCGCCGGAATTTATGGGGGTTAAAACGTCATGCAATAACAATAATAATTTTTTTAATGCTGGGAAATTATGCTTTTGGGGGGTTAAAAATGAAGGGCTGGAACCTGATGAGATTCAATGATAATTTTAAATACTCATCGTTGGCGCTTACAGGTATTCTTGTCTTTTGGATACTCATTGTGACGAAAAAATGGGTAAGGATTACCGCATTTTCGTATGCGGAAAGGTTATGTGAGACAACCGAATTACTTTGATGGCTTTACAATATGTTTTTAATTAATTCACATGGGTAAAAATGCAATTCTTATAGCAATCATTATTTATTTGCTAGTGGTCGTTGCGGCCGTAGGCATAGGGGCGTACCAGCTTGTTGTTTCCGATTTGGGTGTATTCGAACAACTTCGGTTGCTTTTCGGCTGTGCACTAGTTGGCGCCGCAGGTGGCGTTTTGTATTGTCTGCGTGGCGTTTATATGAATTATAGTGTTAGTGAACAGTGGTCTGATAAGTGGATTGCGTGGTATGTAATAAGGCCGGTAGTAAGTATGATTTGCGGTGCTGTAAGTTTTTTGTTTTTAAAGGCAGGTCTGTTGGTCCTTGAAGCCCAAAAGGAAAATGATTCATCTAATCTTGGTTTTTATACGCTTGCATTTATTGCTGGTATGAATGTCGACAATTTTATATCAAAGATTGAAGATCTGGCCGATGCGACCTGGGGGATTAGGAAAAGCAGGACTTCAAAGAATACCGATTCAATAAAAGAAAAAGAAAATCAATAGTCATGGCCAATATTCATTTCTTAAATGTACTTGAAGGCGATTGCAATATTATTCAGCACGACTCAGACCGCATCACAGTTATTGATGTGAGCAATGCGGATAATGGTATTGATACAGAGGCAGAGAAGGCGAAGAAGACTTCTTTAGCCAGGCAGGCGATGTTTTCCATGTCAGTGCCTTCAGGAAAAACAAATTATGGCCGGAAAAAATACCCTGATAATCCAATAGCCTATTTAAAAGGATTGCTAAACGGTGCAAGCATCTTCAGGTTTATTATTACGCACCCGGACATGGATCATCTTGACGGTGTTGCAGATCTTTTTGGAGCTTATGAAATATTGAATATCTGGGATACGGATAATAATAAAGAAATAGCGGATTTTAGAGGCGGGGGCTATAGCAAAGAAGATTGGGAATTTTACCTGAAAATACGTTCCGGCAAGGAAGGTAATAGAAAAACATACCTTGCAAACGACTCCTACGAATATTTTAATGAGGATCAGATAAAAATATTGGCACCCACGAAAGCATTGGTTGACATGGCAAACCAAACAGGCAATTACAACGATAGTTCCTTCGTCATTTTGTATACACCTCCAAAGTCAAATAACAGACAGTGGAAAATCCTTTTTGCCGGCGACAGTCATGATCAAACCTGGGAATATATACTTAAAAATCATAAAGCAGATGTAACTAATGTTGATGTGTTATTCGCACCACACCATGGCAGGAATTCAAATATGAATTTTGATTTTTTGAAGACTGTGAATCCAAAGGTTACCTTATTCGGGAATGCAGACAGTCAGCATCTTGCCTATGATAAGTATCCTGAAGTCCGGATCACAAATAATCAGGCCGGTTTCGTGGTTATAGAGGCGAAATTGCAGGGGCTTTATTTATATGTTCAGAATCAGGAATTCGCAAATGATTTTTGTAACAAACCAAAACGCAGATGGGGTGATGCCGCATATCATTCCGGTTTTCAAGCCTATAATATAGGCCAGATTGCCGCAGATTAGCTTACAAACCTAAAAAGATTATCCCATAACACACATGATGGCTGGTTAATTGGAGAATAAATAAATTTTGTTTTAAATCTATTGAGAGATGTCTTTTGAGAAAATTGGAAATTATCTGGTACATGTTTTACCACAGGTTGAGTATTGCAATCCTGTTGAATTTGATTTCCATAACGAGTTGGATTCTCACTTAATGTTGGTAAATCAAATAGTCCAGGCTTCGCCAGAATTTTCCGGCCTGTCTAAATTTGAAAAAGATGAGCTTGCACACAATACTGCCGTTGAAGAACATTTAAAAGACTGGACTACCAGGTACAGGGAAATCATGGCCCAAAAATTCCCTGAAAATTTCTTTGCATTCCTTTTAACAGAAAAAAGAAAAAAACAGGATAATATCCTGAAAGATGTCACACTTAATGTTAAAATGCTAAATGCCATTTTTTACAGGGCATGGCACAAGTTCGGGTTCCGGTTTAGTTATTACAGGTTTGAGAAAAAATCAGATCAATTCAGGGATAAAAAGCGACCAAAGTTGTATTATTTGCGGCCGGACAATTCTTTTGATACTATAGGTAAGACGGATCTTAGTGACGGTCAACTCAAAGCACTTTTACAACAACGTAAAGTGGTTATTGTAATATTTTTAGATAAAGGTAAGCTCTGGCATTGTTTTCTGCATACTTATAACAGTATCATGGGAAAAGAGATTGGCAATAAGCCTCACCTTCACTATATTTCAAGTGCATTTGGCCGGCATATTTCAAGGGAATCTGTGCTGAAAGAACTGAGTAAGGGTGAATATAATTTGCCATCGATGATACATATTCCCTTTAGGGAGAACATGTTTGATCTGTTTCCGGAAGTGCCAATTATTCCCAGGAAAGACTATGCTCATTAACTCATTATTTTAGTTTGGAAAAAGAATTACAACAGGGAATATCGGCCCGGCAAAATGAACTTTTTTCTAGTCCTGTTCAGGGGACTGGCGCGGCACACAAATCTTTTCATAGAAAATTTTAAAACAACTGTTATGATGAAGAACAATGAGGTTTCAATATTGGGACAGGCTTTTATTAGCTGCAGTCTTCGGTCCCTGGATCGCACATTTGTAGAGTTAGTGGAGAAAATCGTATTTGCACAAAATTTCCAACCTTTTGGAACCGTAGGATTGTATGATGCTTCGCCCGCTAATCCAGCGGAATTGATGCGTGTAAATATCCCACGTGCTGATATCATTGTTTTGGTCGCCACAAAAAGATATTTCCTGGAAGATGTCCATACCGGAAAAAGTGATACCGGCATTTCGGAAATGCTCCATGTTGAATCCGGGATGGCGTATGCGCTGAATAAACCTATTATTGTATTCATACAGAAAGGCGCTTCAGTTGGCAACTTCCTGCCTAATGTTACACAATATTTTGAACTTGATGGTACACAGGAAGATCTTAACGCAAAATGGGAGCTTATCTGCAGCTTATTCCGTAATGCAGCAGACTTGGTGAGACTGGCAAAGGAACAACGAAATTCAAAGGAAATGCAGGGACTGGTAGGAACCGGGTTCGCTGTATTCGGTGCAATTAAACTTCTTGAATACTTGGTGGACGATGAGACCAAGCCGGTTCCCAGGAAAAGAAAACGTATTCCATTGAAGAAAAGGGTCAATAATAAATACACAAAAATAAAAAGTAACAACTTTCAAAAGGAAAAGCGGAGAAAAGGAAATTCAAAGACCCAAAATTACGCATCTATGCCATACGAGTGAGCGCTAATACCTATGTTGTAACCGGGGGTGCTATCAAACTAACCGATTTCATGGATGAAAGAAAACTTACCGATGACGAGCTCACAAACCTCAAAAGGGTTCAGAGCTGGTTAAAAGAGGAAGGAATACAATACCCGGAAGATTTAAAAGGAATCTAACTATGTCTGTGCACGAAAAATTAAAAAAAATCGCCGCCGAAAGTCCCGGCGATTGGCTGGAGGAAACCAGTAAAGAGTTGGATAAAAGCGGGTCACGTGCGAATGCACGCAAAGTCGCCCTGGCGGTGTTGCGTGCTTTGCGTGAAAAAAATATCACCCAGGTGGAACTCTCAGCAAGAATGGGTGTTACCCGCCAGCAGGTGGCCAAAATTGTGAAGGGTAAAGAAAATTTTACGTTTGAGACAATCGACAAACTGGAGAAGGCACTGAATATAACGTTGATGACGATTGCAAGTCAGGCAAATCATTATCCGGATCATCCTCCGGCAATTTTGTCCAGTGCAAACATGCCTATTGTTTCGGAAATAAAATCATTGGCTGAAGTTTATCTGGCAATGGCGCATCAAACCCATTTTTTCAGGTATCCAACATCATAAGATTGCATAAGGCATATAAATATTGCCAATACTTGCATGATTCGCCGGCAACCTCAATATGGAGCACTTCCGGATCCATGTTCAGACCTATTAGTGTTCAACATATTCCTTTTGTCAATCAGAAAATGGACATAGATATTTCGTTTCATACCGCTCCTTCTTTTGCCTTTCAAGAAGTAAATAAGGAAGAACCATTAATTGCAGACACTTCATTGTATTCCACTTCCTGAACAATCGACAACTATGGCTGAACTACAAAATATACACTTTGCCTGGTACAGAATTACTACCGACGAATTCGCATTGACTGACGAAAAAAGCGATACTGCTGTCAATGCAGAAATGAGAATCAATCTCGGGTTCAACAGTATACAGCAAGATCGGGTTATAACTATCCAGACAAAATGCCTTTTTTACCAAGGAGACAAATTGTTGATGGTTATCGCTGTTACTTGTTTTTTTATTATTGCCCCTGAAGACTGGGAACATATTTATAATGCGGAAACAACAACCCTGACGATTCCGCTATTGCCAGCAAGACATCTTGCAAGCCTTTGCGTGAGTACGACCCGCGGAATACTGCATTCGAAAACAGAACAAATGCCAGAATATAATTTTATTATTCCCCCTGTCGATCTGAATGAAATTATTAAAGAGAAAGTTATAGTGGCCGGAAATAAATAGATTGCAGTTTTTCAAAATTAACTATCATGCATGCTGAGCTCCGTGTTCTTTTTGAAGAGTTGGTTCGTAACTATCGTCAGGCACCTGCGGATCCTACACTTTTTTTCAAGACGGCACGCATGGGCGCTTATCCGGAGCACGGAAAGGAAAGATATCTCGCAACCTCCTATTCGATTTACAACCGGCAAAGTTTTAATACAAGCTTAGTGGTGCAATCACTGCGTGCTGTGATATTTTCTTTTCCAGTAACAAAAAAAATCTTTGATTACATCAAAGACAATCATTTGTGGATAAAAGAAGACATTGATTACGAAGATGACTGCAAAAGGATGCCATCTGTAACTACAAACGTCATTGCTGGTTTTCTGGCGCGCAATTTTGAACTCAGTGATTATAACTTTAACCTGAACCACGAAACGTTTAGCCGGACTTTTGAGGAGTTGCTGATTTTCTTTAATAATGAAATGTTTACTATTAATGTTTTCCTTAGTTTGTACGGCGCTACCGGCGATGTGAATAAAATCGAACTGCAGGAAAACGTTACTGTTGAGAAAGTTGACTACGAAACAGTTAAGCAATTCGGAATTTTTTATTCTGGAATAGACGTTCATCACATCGATATGTATGAAGGCGATTATGTTCTTGCATTAAATTATCAGCTGAAAAAAACGGAATATTTAAAA
>CAXTMV010000075.1:12518-20999 GCA_964245425.1 uncultured Flavihumibacter sp.
ATTCTGGCATAGATATGAATCTGCTGGAAAAATGGTTTCATTTCTGTTTATTGGCTGAGAATGGGAATATAGAATATGGTAAGATTATACGATCAAGCACTGCCTGGCCGCTGGGACTGATCAAAGCACCCAATTCTATTTTATACAATGTGAACCGCTATGACATACTTAATAAATCGGATTATGTTTTCCATAATGCTAATCTGGAAAAGTACAAAAGTATAGCCTCCGTCCTGGCCAAAGTCAATTTAAAGGGCATTGATGATAAAATCAAGTTTGCGTTTGAACGCTTAAAGAAAGCCAAGGCTTCGGGTAATATCAGTGACAGGACCATAGAATTAGCACTCGCACTGGAGTACCTTATAAATACAGCACCAATGGAAGTGACATTGCAGTTGTGCCTGAAAGCAATTACGCTTCTTGATGACCAGAATACGGATCAACAACCTTTCAAAATGCTGAAGAAGTTTTATGGTCTTCGTAGCAATATCGTACACGGCAATTCCAAACCGGAATCGAATAAAGAAAATAAAGCTATCGTTGACTATGCTGAAACGGTTATACAAAAAATCATCCTGCGACTTGTGGAGCTAAATCAACAAAACAGTTTTGCAGACATCAATAAAGCGCTGGACAGGTCCATGTATATCAAAAAGCCGCTAATCGATATTTTGACCGATTTACAAAATGAACAAATTAAATTATAACCTTGCCTGTTGTAAAAAAGATAATTATGAAAGAAAAAAGAATACACCTTCAAATGATGTGATTTTTTCCGGGAGTACCATTCATCCTGTTCTTACATCTATTGGTGCAACTTCTATTGCAGAAATTCTGACCAATATTATTACTCCTGCCTACTGGCGCGGAAAGCTGAATGGATGGAAACCATTGGGGACCAATTAAAAACGCTAGAGGAACAAAATAAGGTCTTGCTTAAAGATCTTTCAACCAATCCCCAGTTTATTGACACTGTTGTGCAGGCAACCAGCTTTTCGTTAAAGACCAGTGATCAGGAAAAAATTATGATATTTAAGAAAGTAATTGCAAACGCTGCCATGGGCGAAGTGCCGGACCAAACCCATAGCCAGATTTTTTTAGATTTAATTGACCGATTTACCATCTGGCATATAAGAATTTTAAAATTGTTCGATAACCCACGGGAATGGTATAGGATAAATGGTAAACAACCTCCCAATTTTATGGCAGGAAGTTTACTGGGACTTTTAATTGATGCATTTCCGGAATTAAGGGGACAGGAAGAACTGATGGACCTAATATCGTCTGATTTGCTTGCAGCCGGCTTTCACAGGACTACAACTTTGAGAACTACTATGACGTGGGACGGGGTATTGGCTGAGAGAACAACAGCCTTCGGGAAGAAATTTCTGGATTTTATATCAACACACGAATAATTGATTCTTTCCCATGCCGACTGAAAAATTGATTGAACTATTGCAGACAGAATCCAATGAGCTGCTCGCCGACTTTAAAAAGGCAAGTGTTGAAGGTAAAGGTACCCCTCAGGAGATAGCAGATTTCAGGGAAGCGTATTTTAATAAATTCTTGCGTAAATATTTCCCTTTTCCACACCGCATAGCAAAAGGAATTATTTCGGATGCCACGGGCAACCGGTCAGCATCCGTTGACAGTATCATCATCAATCCCATACATCCCTATACGATTGATGTTGCGGATAAATTCAGTATTATTCTTGCAGACGGTGTAGATGCCGCCATTGAAATCAAACCGGATATTGCAGACAAGGGTGAGTTGGAAACAGCCCTTAAGCAGGTTCAAACTGTCAAACAACTAAGACGGGTAAAAGGACCGTTGATTTTACAAACTAGTTACAGTCCGGCAATTATTAACCACTCTAAACAAATTCCGTCATTTATTTTTTCAATTAAGGCTAAAGGGGATATCAGCAATACAGTTGGAGAAATAATTACATGGTATACAAAAAATGAGATTGCTAAAGCCGACCAGGTTGATTTCATTATTATCCTTGGCCGGGGCATTATCGTCAATCATAAATTCAAAGAGAACACTTTGCTTGCTAATCCAGAAGGCCAGCAAGTAACAGGATTTTCTTACCATCAATTTGATAATGATACATTAGCGGTGTTCCTGCTATACCTGAACACCGTATACCACGCTACTGCTACCGTCGACACCCAAATACTTCCTTTATACTTGCAGGAGTTAGCGCATAAAAGCGTGCAGGTATTTGCTGACACAGCGGCATCCCCAAGCAAATAATTGATTATAACGAGTTTTAAACCCAGCTTTCCGTGCCTGTTTGCCAGGCGGAGAAGTGCTACATTTGTTTTGCTGAATGAAATATAATATAAAACCGCATGGAATATTCGATAAAGGACGGTGTCGTGCACCTCAAACTGCTGGATGGGGAAATAACAATGACAAAGGAACAGGCCCTTGAACAAATGAAGCTCAATGAAAGTGCAGCTAAGTTCCTTGAAAAAAGGCTTGAGTTATATGGAAATGAAAACTGGAGTATCAGCGACACACCCGCTGACGCAGATTATTATGCCAGGGCTGAACTGCAGTTGGAAGAATTAAAAATTCAGATTGAAAAAATATTAAAAGAAGATACAGATCATCGTGACTATTTATCCGGCTTCAATGTTGTCATCAGCAAAACAATTGAAGACCTTGAAAGAAAAATAGCGATACCTGTCATTTCCAATAAAGATGTCTACCGGTATCAGATTGAATGGTTACGAAAGTTATTGTATTTTACTATGTATTCCCACCGGGCTATAGGTGCCCAAAAACGCATGGCAGCTTTCAGGGCATGCACAGATTTTAAAGAACTGATTGAAAAATTCGGCGATGAAGCCGAACTGATGAAAGAATACGAATCAGGGCTTGCCTTCACACCAAATAAAAAGCTTTTTATTGAAAGACGGATCAACGTATTAATTGATGCAAATGATAAAATAAGGATTACACATAATAGCTGGTACCCTACTCCTAAGAACACTTATACAGTAGCCTTCGGCGAGTATAAACGAATCGGATATGCATGGGTCATTGGTGGCTATAATGCAACCTGGAATGACCTTGATGGTGCTACTTTACGGAATGTTTCCATCAACGCTGCAGTCCCGCATGAAGAAAGGGACCAAGTGTATGCAGCGCTTCTGTTTTATATGATTCAGGGAGGAGCGTTGGCGTTTCATATTAGTTTTCTTTACAACGAACTGGATAAGCTAAACGCAACCGGGCAAAATTTGCAAGTCAGTTCTATAATTGGCATTCAGCGCTCGACCCATAAGATCCATTTTGATGACTTTTCTGGTGAGCTCTTTGAGCGTCTTGTTTTTGCTTATTTAAACAGGCGGCCATGGGATTCACTGGAATGGCTCGGACAATCAGGCGCAGACGGGGGACGGGATATTTGGGGAATCTTAAATGATAAATCGACTTGTTTTCAATGTGCAAATTATCCCAGGGTGCAGTTTGCTAAAATTCAAAAGGATATTGATAAATTAAAGACAAACAATACGGTGCCCGATCATTTTGTCGTTGTCTGTGGCGGAAAGGCCTCTGGCTCATTAAGGAAAAAAATAATTACTTACGCTACAGCAATGGGAATTAATGGTACAAAAATATGGTCCGGCGTTGAGTTCGAAGAAATGCTGCGATCCAGCGCACCAGATCTAATAAAACGTTTTGCAGAAGGAGATCAGTTTCCGGAAATAAATGAATGACGATTGCATTTCTTCATCAGAGAATGACGTTGCATGTCGGATATTTATCGCAATACACACATTACATTAAACCGCGAAAAGAGGTCATTTCTTATCATACCAAACATGGACAGAGTTAATATTATGTGATTTCTTTTTCAATTCTGAAAATGCCTCTTCTCGCGTAAATCCCCAGGAACTGGACAAGTAGTGCATATGAGGAGCATGGTCTCTTTCCATTCCGGCAATACGTTTATATGTTAAAAAGAAGCAATGCCATCGTGTTCCGTTATCCAGGAACTTTACAATTGTAGTTCCAGTCTGACCTATAATTGATTTGACCTGTCCTTCTGAAAGTGTGGTGTCATCCGTAGAAAATATTTTTCCTTGCTCATCATCTTTATATGCGAATCTGGGAACATCCGTTTTAGAAGTTCCCTTAGGATAATGTTTAATGGAATAGAAGCTATATAAGTATGAGTGATTATTGCCTGCATAAATAAGCAATGCCATGAACATTTCCGGGGTAATCAAAAGGTCTCTAAATAATTCTTGTTCTTGCTTCTTTTTTAATCCTTGAAAAATGGAAATCAGTGCTTCAGGTAATTTAACAGATTTGAGCCTGTTTAGTTCCAGTGTCGCATAGTTATTTGCTGACTTGAAAACGTTGGTCATTATCGTTTTGTGGTCATTCTCGCTCATTCGCTGAAGCATTGCAAGGGGTATTTGGGAAAATGCTTCTCTCCTAAATTCCTCTATCATTGGAAAAAAATACTGTTCCCGAAGCTTATCTTCAGGATTTGCATTTTCAAAATCATTTCCATGAACAAAGTTGAAAACCGTTTTGTCGTCTGGGAACTCTATTTTTCTATGGTAATACATGAAACTTTCCTGCTAAAAAATGACATAAATGCAAAGATACGTAGACTGCTGTTTGGTATAATCTGGATTTGGGTATTTAGCGCCGTAAATATTGAATTTTGTCTTAAAAGTGTACAAATTTATGATCCTGGTGTTTTCTGTTGCTGATCTATAAAGCCTGAAATAGCGTAAGTATCCTTAAGCAATTTGAGATCAACCATCACACTTTTTTTTGCAACATAATTAGCAGCGAATGTGGGGAATGGGACAATCCCGAGTTCATACTTTTGATCCGTGCATGATTTAAAGTCTACATAGGTTTGATAAGCCTCCAGCATTTCAAACAGATTTAATTCTCCATTCTCGAAATTAGTGCGATATAGAATCGGCGTATCTATGTCCACTAAAGTCATGGGCCGAACAACAGAAAAGTCACAATTTTTATAAGCGGCATCGGCTTTTAATTTAACCATTTCTTCCTGGAACCAATCGTTTGCCCAGTAATTCAAACTGGGCGTATCATAGAGACTGTCGTGTAATATTATCACAGGAAATATTTCCATTGACGGATCATTTCCCGGGTCTAAAGGAAGAGATCCCAGCAGCAATCGTCCTGCATTTGTTGCTAACTGCAGCGCGGCTTTCCTAAGTCTTCCGTCTTTAGCAAGACCTTTCATCATGGTATCAAAATCATAGGACAACTTTTCTTCAGCCGACATGAAAAAATCTTTGGACTCGGCCAGGATGATTTGTTTGTTATACCGGCAATAATAATCCGGCTCACGGCTTAATCCTGCCGTTTTGAAATCATTACCTGTTATCGTTATGGTTTTTGTATTTGAACAAAGTGCACTCATAGTATCATAAACCAGTACGGCTTCCGTAAATTCATCTCTGATTGAACCAAACAGCGGCCCCTTAAACAGTTTTTTATCCTGGTTCACGTATGCTGATAGTTTAAATACCATACCGTTGTATAGTTTTTTGATTAGGAAATAATCAAATATTAGCCGGTATTCATCTGTAAGTTTTTGCAGTGGCCTGTCCCGCAAAAACCGGTAATCGGTTGGTCCCTGGTCGGCCTCAGCGGCACTGTGCGCGAGTTTATCCAGAAAGGCGAAATTGGCTTTTGACTGCGCATTATCCTCTACCAAAAGTGTATTGATTCCGGTTTTTTTAAAGTTCAATGGCGTTATTACTGCGCCACCAATTGCTTTGAAAAAATCTTCCTTGGATTTGACATTGAAATCGTTCAGCATATAGGCATATACTGCTGCGTATTTTGGTGTTGATTCAAGAAAATTTAATAGCTTCATCAATTTGTATGCCTGGGTATAGATCAGTTTTCCATAATCAATCTCCACAATGTCGTTCTGGGGGAACCGTTGCGCAAAAATCGTTCTAAGTTTAGTCCTGTCCTGGTATTTGTATGCAGACCGTTTCGCTTTTTCCAACCGATCCAATACCCCGTCATTGAATAGCAGAACCATCTTCATTAAATCTGGTGAATTTTCGTCTTGAAGCGTGTTTCCTTCTTCTGTCAGTTCTTCGTTGTTAGCAGCCCATATATAAAGATTCAACAGGGCCTCTTCCGATAAAATCCCTATATCCATGCCTGGCTCCTTAATAGCCAATTTTTTTAACCCTATAATTATTTCCGCATATCCATTGCGGTTAAAAGCCCCCTTATATGTGAAGAACATCTGTAATAGGGTATCTAAACCTGGTGCCCCTCCTTCCCGGCAATAGGTCAACAATAGAGCGCTTAATTGAAGGAGTCGTCTCCGGCCAATACGCCTGCCCAGAATATTCTTGTACATAAATTTAGGCTTACCATAAATATCCCGAAAGCCAACTGTGCGTTCCACGTTTATATTCATTGTTTTATTGATTAAAGGAGTTAAAAGGGTTACTCAAAAATATTATTTTAAGTGCTTAATGAATTTCAATTTCTTTTGCCTTTTTTGTCACTTATTTTAAACTACAAATGTCGTCTCAATTTCTTTTTACGTTTCAACCGATGCTCATCGGACAAATCATCTGCTCCACCGCCTCCTTGTTGCTGGCCACGACCAATTAGCTTGTCCAGTAATTCAAAGCGTTGGCGTTTGTCAAAAAATCCATCGTTTTTCTCGCTTGATAAAATGTTCCTTTTACTATCAAAACTATCCTTACCCGGTTGATTATTTCTTTGACCGGGTATTTGTTTTTCCTGTTGAACAATTTCTGGCTTAATCATGCATCGTTCCTGAATGGCCTGAGCACTATAATTTCTGCCTAAGCTACTTCCATTAAATACACATTGATTTTTATAATCGATAAAAGTCACTCCATAAATTCTGCCATCGTTGGTTTGTCGCACCAAAATGCCAATGCCTTCCGCCCTTAATTCGTTCGACAGATTTTGCAGGGTATTTTTGCCCATGATGGCCCAATCAATTTTAACTCTAATATGCTGGGCAAAACGCTCCCGAAGAACCTCATTTTGTTTGAATTTTACTTCTAGATTTTTCAACGTCGGCTTGTTGTAAAACTGGCTTGCTTTGATAGGTGTTCCAAGTTTATTTCCCTTTTCATCCAGTACCCGGTAAACCAATTCCCTTTTCTCGTGCATCAGACTTCCTTTCTGTCCAGGATCTGCCACTACGTTGTATAACCTTAGAACAGCGTTGTATTCACCCAATGAAGTGTATTTGTATTGGTTCATTACGTAGTCAACCACATTCTGAATCGCTGCCTTTGTTTGCGACTTTCCATATTGAACTTTGCGAACGCTAACGTGTTTTAATTTGTTGTCATTTTGGATAGATTCTTTCTGCTGCAATTGCTGACTTAGTTTTTTACTTTCCGGGCTTATTAATTTGAACTCATTGTCAATCGATTTGCGGGCCTTTTCAGACATTGTCCGGCCAATATTATTCATGTCTATTCTTTTGCCTTCAGTAGTAATATTTGTGGTCACAATATGCACGTGCGGATGTCCTGCATCATGGTGCTGATATACGAGGTAAGGTTGGTTGCCGAAACCAATTTGATCCATATAACTTTTAGCAATGTCCTGTAATTTTTCTTTGGTCAGCTTTTCCTGCGGATCAAAACTTAGCGAAATGTGTACGCTGTTTGCCTTCACTCTTTCATTGAGTTTTGCCCGGTGTTTCAGCATAAACAATTTCTCCTGGAAATTCAGGTGCTGTGCGTCTTTAAAATAGTTTTCGGCAAGAATTAATTCAGCAACATCTTGCCTCACTTTTTGTTCGTTATAATTGAGCGAAGTTTTGAGACTTGAACTTTTATTTATTCTTGCGACCATGACTCAGAAAATTGATTGATTTTAGATTTGATTTCCTCGGTTCGATCAAAGACTTTTTTAATCATTGAATCGTTCAATAAAACCCAAATTTTTATTTCAGGAATCTCCTGGTAAGCGTTCAACTTTTTGACGGCTTGATTCAGGTTATTACCGATTGCACCAAGCTCCTTTCGTAATACAATTAGCTCTGTCATAAAGTCATCCAGCGACTGATTGCGGGTGAATACTGTAATCTTCTTTTCAAATAATATTCTGCGAATGTAT
This sequence comes from uncultured Flavihumibacter sp., assembly GCA_964245425.1. Taxonomy (GTDB): domain Bacteria; phylum Bacteroidota; class Bacteroidia; order Chitinophagales; family Chitinophagaceae; genus JACMLD01. The sequence continues at coordinate 20,670 of CAXTMV010000075.1, forward strand.
TCGCTTAACTGGCGGCAAGTTGTTGCTTTGTATTTATCATGCAATAGCCGGTATTCTTCCGGTGTAAAGCGCAGGCCGACAAGGCGGCTGCGGTTGATTCTTTGCTCTTTCATCACATATCTTTTTCACGTTATTAATATTATTACATTATCTTTTTTCTTTCACCAGCAGCCTTAAATGCGCCTCGAAATGGCCTCAGCGTCTTCAGCATCAATCAGAGCGACTCCGGAGCCCTGGACAAAAAATTCGTTTGTTTAACAAACGGACATCTAGGCACTTTCAGGGACGAAAGTTGCCCTAGCGTTTTTGTCTATACAATAATCAAAGAAT
>CAXTMV010000076.1:0-10811 GCA_964245425.1 uncultured Flavihumibacter sp.
ATATAGCATCCGGCCGCCAAATTCACCGATGCGGTTGGGGGTATTCATCGAAAAGGCCACGCCAGCCAATATGGCTTTAAAGGCACTTAGAAAACGGATTTTTTCTACCGGCTTCAGCAATACCTGCCACTTTCTTGCTTCCAGCCCCCAGTTCAGGGGCACCAGCAGCAATGTTGCATATATTTTCCAGGATTGTACGCCGGTAACGGATAGCCGAAGGTTGCGCAATGCGTCTTGCAGGTGCGGCTGGTGATTGATTTGCGCATAAATAGAATAAGAAAGCCAGATGAATAAAACAGGTCCTAATCCATAATTGACCAGTATTTTGATATTTTTGTTTTTGATAAACATCCTTTTTCAAAAATAACTGTTCCTTTTTGCAAACCGGTTCAAAAATAATACTGGGCATCGACCCTGGCACCGTAGTAATGGGTTATGGCTTAATTGCGATAAGGGGAAGCCATATTCAATTGCTGGAAATGGATATATTGAAACTGGGCGGAAAAAAAGACATTTATGAACGGCTGGAAATGATCCATACAACGGTTTGCAGTATCATCAAAAAACACCAACCTCATTTATTTGCCATTGAAGCACCTTTTTTCGGAAAGAATGTGCAAAGCATGCTTAAACTGGGGAGGGCCCAGGGTGTAGCCATTGCGGCCGCCATGCAATCACAGATACCGGTGACCGAATACTCTCCTAAAAAAATAAAACAATCCATTACAGGCAATGGCAATGCAGACAAACAACAGGTATGGAAAATGCTGCAGCGCATTCTGCAACTGGCAGAAAGCGATATCAGTTACCTGGATGCTTCGGATGCGCTGGCCGTGGCCGTATGCCACCATTACCAGACCCAGTCGGTGCTGCCCGCAGGCACTAAGAAAATAAAAGGCTGGGATGATTTTATTGGGAAAAACCCGCAACGCGTCAGGAAAAATGGCTGATGGCTGCTGTGAGGCTGCCTGATGTGATGGCGCAGGGCTGATGAAAGCAGGCATCGGCATACCAGGGGTTGCCACTATAACTGCAGGTTATGGGTCATAATGTTTTTGTATTGGTTTAGTTATAATGGGCAGGTTAGCTTTGTTGCATGACAGCAATACCTGAAACCTTTTCTTATGCGGCTTACCTGGAATGCGCCCGCTGCAAAACAGCATACGCAATAACCGATCTTAATACCTACGCCACCTGTTGCAACCAGCCCCTGGTGGTTACCTATGATCATCCTGCTGCCTTCTGCAAGGAAGATCTTCTTTTCCGGGAACAGACCATGTGGCGCTATTTTGAGCGGCTGCCGGTGATGGAAAGAAAAAATATTGTAAGCCTGGGTGAGGGTATGACGCCGTTGCTGCCAATGGAAAGATCGGCCAGCCGTTATGGCTTTGCCGATCTGCTGATGAAAGATGAATCTTTTAACCCTACCGGTTCTTTTAAAGCCAGGGGCCTGAGTGCGGCCGTATCAAAAGCAAAAGAATTGGGTGTTACCCGGTGCATTGTGCCAACGGCCGGTAATGCGGGAGGGGCGCTGGCCGCCTATTGTGCAAGGGCCGGTATGGCCTGTACCGTGGTAATGCCGCGGCATACACCGGCGGTATTTAAACAGGAATGCGAATTGTACGGCGCTGAACTGGTATTGGTAGACGGGCTGATAAATGACTGCGCAAAAAAAGTGGCCGAACTGAAACAGGCCGGTAACTATTTCGATATCTCCACCTTAAAGGAACCCTATCGCCTGGAAGGTAAAAAGACCATGGGGTATGAAATGGCCGAGCAGCTGAACTGGCAATTGCCCGATGTGATCCTCTATCCAACGGGCGGCGGCACAGGTTTAATTGGTATCTGGAAGGCCTTTAAGGAGATGATTGATATGGGCTGGATAGCAGAAAGTAACCTGCCTAAAATGATTGCTGTGCAAAGTGAGCAATGCGCACCCGTGGTACGTGCTTTTTACAATGCAAAAGGCTGGATGGAAGACTTTAAACCGACTGCTTCGCTGGCCAACGGACTGGCTGTACCCTATCCTTTTGGAATGGATATGATGCAGCAGGTTTTACAGGAAAGTAATGGTATGGCCTGTGCCGTTAGCGAAACAGCTATTGTAGCCGGGGTAAAAGAACTGGCCCGCACCGAAGGAATACTGGTAGCACCGGAAGGAGCAGCTGTCTGGAAAGCCTTATTGCATTTGCGTGATATAAAATTTATAGACCCTGCCGATAAGATCATTCTTTTAAATACGGGAAGTGGTTATAAGTACTTAGAAAATCTTTTCTAAGGTTACAAAGTTCGGGCGTTCGCAGTTCGTTTGCGCAGCGCGGCCACAAAAACGACGAACGGTGAACCAGGGAACTTTGTATTTATGAATTAAGAACTTTTTCCGCCATCAGTTGCTTTACCAGCAATTCAAGCTCCTGCAGTCTCTTTTCTATTTCGGGCAGGTTGCGGGCCATTGCCTGTGCGCGGATGGCCTGGTTATAATTATAGGCGGGCGAACCAGTAACCGACATATTAGGTTTCAACGATTTTCCCAGGCCTGCCTGTGCATTTACTTTAGAGCCATCGGCCAGTTGCAGGTGGCCTGCAATACCGGCCTGGCCGCCGATCATTACTCCATTACCAATCTTGGTGCTGCCACTGATGCCTGCCTGTGCAGCAATTACACTGGAGTAACCAATCTCCACATTGTGCGCCACCTGTATCAGGTTATCCAGTTTGGCGCCCTTCCGGATAACGGTAGAACCCATGGTGGCCCGGTCAATGGCGGTATTGGCGCCGATCTCCACCTGGTCTTCTATAATAACATTTCCTATCTGGGGTACTTTTTTAAAACTGCCATCGGCCTGTGGGGCAAAACCAAATCCATCACTGCCAATAACGGTGCCGGCATGAATCGTTATATTTTTTCCCAATACACAATCGTGGTAAATCTTTACGCCGGCATGCAACGTGGTATTGTCGCCTACGCGTACATTATCGCCTAAAAAAACATGCGGATAAATTTTTACATTATTGCCTATCACTACATTTTCACCAATATACGCCAGGGCCGCCACAAAAACCTGTTCGCCCAGCCGGGCTGTTTTAGCAATATAAGAAGGCTCCTGTATGCCCACCATCTGCTGAATCATTATTTCCTGGTACCTGGAAAGCAGGGTGGCAAAGGCCGTGTAAGCATCCGGTACCCTTATCAGGGTGGCGCTGACCGGTTGTTTTAATTCCTGTGTTTCATTTACAATAATAACAGAAGCCCCGGTGCTGTACAGGTGGTCTTCGTATTTGGGATTGGCCAGGAAGGCCAGCTGGCCGGCAACGGCTTCTTCAATTTTACCAAAGGATACTACCTCTGTGGCGGCATCTCCCTCTGTTTTACCATTGATCAGCAAGGCTATCTGGGCGGCAGAAAAAGTCATAATTTTCTTATTTCTTAGCACTATGAACTATAGTGGCAAATATAAAATTTTTTCATGGGGCGGGAGAGATTGTGTTGTATCAGTGCGTTGTCTACATTCGATATGTCTTTAATGCTTCCATCTTTGAACAGGATATTGATGCGCTCCTCGGCGGGATTATAAGTTGTATTCACAGCTTCCCCCGTAAATACCAGGTAACGGGCTTCTGTAGCTGTAATGGATAACTTATTGCAAATATTATTCCGCAGCTTTTGCACTTCGCCATCCTCAAATGGCCCCTGCTGAAATTTAACTTTTAATAAGCGTCGTTCTACCAATCCCCTGCACAAAACCGACAATACCGTATCCGGGTAAAACATCCAGTTTTTTATCGTACTCAGTACATCATAGTCGTCCATCCCGCAAAATTTTTCCAGGTGTTCCTCAATGGACTGGCTGGCTTCCGGGTGCTGCAGAAAAAAATCCAGGCCGGGTGTGGTGGCCTGCAATTTTTCTCCCCGGCCAATGAGCTCACGGGCTCTTTCTATGATCCTCACCACTGTTTTTTCAGCACTTACCACCGTTTTGTGCAGGTATACCTGCCAGTACATGAGCCGGCGAGATACCAGGAATTTTTCTATTGAGTAAATACCTTTTTCTTCTACCAGCAAATCGCCATCCCTGACCGTAAGCATCTTCAGGATTCGATCATAGCCAATCACCCCTTCTGATACACCAGAGAAAAAACTATCTCTTGTAAGATAGTCCATCCTGTCAACATCCAGCTGCCCGCTGATAAGCTGCTGCAGAAAAGGTTTGGGATACTGGCCCGTAAATATGGAAATCGCCGTGTTCAGCTGGCCGTTCATTTCCCTGTTCAGCTGTTGCATGATCAACAGCGACAGTTTTTCATGATGCACATTTTCCAGTAGCTGGTGTTCCAGTGCGTGCGAAAAAGGACCATGGCCCACATCGTGTAAAAGAATGGCAACTTTGGCGCCCAGTTCTTCCTCAGGGGTTATTTGAACACCTTTGCTTTTCAATTCTGTTAAAGCGCTGCACATAAGATGATAGGCCCCCAGCGAGTGATGCAACCGTGAATGCACGGCACCGGGATACACCAGCGACGCAAATGCCATCTGGTGCACGCGCCGCAGCCGTTGGTACCAGGGGTGTGCGATTACCTGCAGGAGCAAAGGATGATCTACCGTGATAAAACCATAAACAGGATCATTGATTATCTTTCTTGCGGGTACATCCATACTGTTGTTTATTTGTTAAATAAGACATTCTATGCAGCAAACAAAAGTACAAAGGCTGATTAGATAAATTACATTTGCCTGGAAAGAAGCTGTCAGTGCTTGATTGCGGCTGCCAGCCAATTAGTGGTTACTCACTTTGCCTGGCTAAACCGGCAGCCCAAACGCAGGAAAAAAATTATACCTTACATACGATAACGGTTTCTAAATTAAACTTCAACATGGCCATCGCAACAATACTCTGGGTAGATGATGAGATAGAAAGTTTACAGTCGCAGAAACTATTCCTCGAGAACAAAGGTTATATTGTACATACCCTTACCAATGGGTTCGATGCCATTGACTATGTAAAAGAGCATCCGGTAGATGTGGTGTTGCTGGATGAATCCATGCCGGGCATTACCGGGCTTGAAACCATTGCCAAGATAAAGGAAGTGAACCAGCAGGTGCCGGTGGTACTGATTACAAAAAATGAGACCGAAAACATTATGGATGAAGCGATCGGCAGCCAGATCAGCGACTACCTGATTAAACCGGTTAATCCCAACCAGGTTTGGTTAAGCCTGAAAAAAATACTGGATAATAAAAGGCTGGTGGCAGAAAAAACCACGTCGGCCTACCAGCAGCAATTCCGCAACCTGTTTATGGCACTCAACAGCAACCCCGATTACAATGAATGGATGGATATTTATAAAAAACTGGTATACTGGGAGCTGGAAATGGGAAAGAGCGACAGTCCGGAGATGATGGAAGTATTTCAGTCGCAAAAGCAGGAAGCCAATACAGAATTCTTCAAATTCATATCCAGAAATTATTTATCATGGGTAAATCCCAAAGCGGCGAAGGCGCCGGTGATGAGTCATACCCTGATGCAAAACAAGGTATTCCCGTACATTGAAAAGGGCACGCCCACTTTTTTTATTTTGATTGATAACCTGCGGTTCGACCAGTGGAAGGCCATACAACCCATATTTGCCGAAAGCTTTCGTATAGTGGAAGAAGAAACCTTTTACAGCATATTGCCTACCGCCACCCAATACTGCCGCAATGCCATTTTCGCCGGGCTGATGCCGTTAGATATTGAAAAGCAATTTCCCAACCAGTGGAAAAATGATGAGGAAGAAGGCGGTAAAAACCTCTACGAAGAAGATTTTTTACGCGGCCAGCTGAAACGCCTGAAGAAAGACAATATAAAGACTTCCTATACCAAAATTGTAAACAATCATGCCGGCCAGGAACTGGTGAACAATATCCATAACCTGCTGGGTAATGACCTGAATGTTATTGTATACAATTTTGTAGACATGCTCAGCCATGCCAGAACAGAAATGGAAGTGTTGAAAGAACTGGCGGGCGACGAAATGAGCTACCGGTCGCTGACGCGCAGCTGGTTTGAGCATTCTCCCCTGCACCAGGCATTTAAAAAAATAGCCGATAAAAAAATCAATATTGTGCTGGCTACCGACCATGGAACGGTAAGGGTAAAAACCCCCAATAAAGTAATTGGTGATAAACAAACCACCACCAACCTACGGTATAAGCATGGCAGGAACCTTAATTACGAGCCAAGGGAAGTGCTGGCTTTCCGCGACCCTAAAGAAGCAGGTCTTCCGGTGCCTACTGTTAACTCATCTTTTATTTTTGCGAAGGAGGACGGCTTTTTATGCTACCCCAACAATTACAATTACTACGTAAATTATTACCGCAATACCTTTCAGCACGGCGGTGTAAGCCTGGAAGAAATGATTGTGCCGGTGATCCGGATGACAAACCGGTAACCATCAGTCTTTCCTGTTCAATACCACTTCTTCAGACAACAAGGCATATATTTTGGCAAAGAATTCGCGTACGCCGGCGTATTCTTCTGCTGCATAGTTGCTTCGGTTAATGATAAACCCATTCTCCATCCAAAGGGCATTGCCACGCTGGGAGATTGTCCTGGAATAGATCATGGCGCTGTCTTCCGTTCTGATGGTAATAGATTTCGGCAGGGTCTCCATACTGATCTCCGGTGGAATGGTAATCTTTAGTGTTTGCAGGTATTGCTGGTTGCAGATAAAATCGATATCCGTCACCCGACTGCTGTCGGTAAAAGGGTTTTTTTTCATAGAGCTGAAAAGATAGGGATTCAGAAAAAGAAAATTACCTGTACCGTTCAAAGTACAGTGAAACTTGGTATGTTCTATTAGCGGAGCCATTTCATTATCCCTATTGATCATCCAGGAACTATCTTTTTTCAGTTCAGGGGAGTCGCCCGCCACCAGGTCTTCCTTATCCTGGCCGCTGGCAGCATCATCGGAGAGCCTGATATCTCTCGAAATATTGAAAGAGGATACGATTGCCTCACCTGTTATACTGCCGTCTTTATTCAGCGAAGCAGTTACAAAGACCGAGTCTTTGATCAGGTGCCTGCTTTCAACTATATTTACCCATTTGTGTTCTTTTGGCATTATTACCAGTACATCGCGGTTTATCAAATTGAGGGGTGGCAGCAGCCAGCCCTGGTTTTTTACGCTGGCATCCAGCACATAATAATTATTGCTGTCGAGCACCAGCACATCCAGCCCGTTAAACTGGCTCATGTGCGCAAAGGCGGGATCTGTTTTTCCATTGTCGCGCGTACTAATCAATACAGGGTAACTTTCTACGCCTGCCTTATTCAGGAGATTTAGTACAAGTATATTCAGGTCTGCGCTATTGCCCGTTCCGGTTTCCCACGCATGCGCAATGTCATTGGGGTACATGGTTTGTAATTTATCCCAGATTACATGGTTGCGGACGCTGTGAAACACGGCGTCTATCCTGTCTTTTTTGAGCGGCAGCTGTTTTATGGAATCAACCAGGTGTTCGGTTCCCGGTACCGGCGCACTAAACTGCCTGCCGAATTCCATCGATACATTCATACGCGCATTCACGGCTTTCCATTTGGAATCGATGGAGGCCGTACTGGAAGCGCGGGTAATAAAACCCGGGTTCGGAACGAAAGAAAACTCAATTCTTTTGAGATTGTCTACCAGCGAACTCATCAATGGTTCCATTTTAAAAGAAGGAACATTGTTCATCGCAAATGCCTTCCTGTAAACATCTTTGGTAGAGTCGATGGTCCATGCTCTATAATTATCGGCGTTAAGGGTTAGCTGCCCGGCCAGGCGGTAGTCTAGCAGGGAAAAAGCGGGCAGGTTCATTTCGCAATAAGACAGCGCAACCGGGATGCGGTTTTGAAACAGCCAGGGCTCAATTGAATAGCTGTCGTTCTCTACATGTTCGTACCGGTATTCTATCACGCAGCCCGGTTTCAGGTCGGGGAACGTGAACTTGACTACGTTGAGGTTATTTTCCTTGCTGAGCGTACTTTTAAAAATATCCTTTTTTTCTACCCTGGTTTTTATAATGTTGCCGTTTTCGCCGGGTGCGTAAATAAAAGCTTCCAGGTCTGTAATTTTCGAAGCGTGCCGGTTGCCAACATGGGGAATCTGCACAGTGGCATATTCAAATCCCTGGCGGTTCAGGATCTTAATGCGCACCCGGCGTTCAGTTACCATTTTGGTTGATCCGTCCATATACAGGCTGAAATTTGTTTTGGTATAATTCAGCAGGTAAAAAGCGGGTGCATTTTTTTCAAACGGGCATTCGGTCAGTGAAAGTTCGGCATTGCTTATTTTGCCGAATTCGGGCAGGGCTTGCTGTTGCGGCAGGCTGTTCAGGCAAATGTGCAGGCAAGCAAGAATAAAAAGGCATTGTAGTTTCATCGGACAGGGTTTCTGTTCGAAATATAGTCAACTTCTTGTTGAAAACAAATAGGGCCGCCGGGACAATAATTTCCCCGTCCTGGCTACATTTGAGGCATGAAATATAACCAGGCGGCACTTGACAAAATAGAAAAGGTACTGGATGAAACCGGCTATGTGGTGAGGTATGAAAGAGGCAACTTTCAAAGCGGATACTGTATACTGGAAGACCGCAAGGTAGTGGTGTTAAATAAATTCCTGCAGATGGAAGGGCGCATCAATACCCTGATCGATATTGTACCCCAGCTCTCCATTACACCCGGTACGCTGAGCCCAGAAGCCAAAAAGACCTTCGATGAAGTGATGGCCAAATATGAAGAGGAAGAAAAATAGCAACGGACTGCTGGCAGCAGGCCATTTGTTATCAGTACCTTTACGGTGTTTCAGTAATCTATGGTTTGTCCCCCACTCACGATAACATTTCTCGGCACCGGAACCAGCAGCGGCGTACCCATGATAGCCTGCCCGTGCCGGGTTTGTCATTCCGATGATTACAAAGACAAAAGGTTTCGCAGTAGTATCCTGGTACAATCTTCCAGCACCACCCTGGTCGTTGACGCAGGCCCCGACTTTCGAACGCAGATGCTGCGGGCCAATGTAACACAGCTGGATGCCATTTTATTTACGCATCCGCACAAAGATCATGTGGCGGGCCTGGATGATGTGCGGGCATATAACTTCTTCTCGGGCAAACCTATGAATGTATATGCCAACGAGCTTACCCAGGAAGTACTGATACGTGAATTTCCCTATGCTTTTTCAGATAATAAATACCCGGGCCTGCCCGAGATCAGCCTTCATTCCATCGATACAGAACCATTCAGCATAGGGGATATACCCGTGCAGCCTGTAATGGTATGGCATTTGAAAATGCCGGTGCTGGCATTCCGGTTTGGCAGCTTTACCTATATTACGGATGCCAACCGGATAGAGCCAACTGAAAAAGAAAAGATCAAAGGCACAACCGTGATGGTAATAAATGCATTGCGCAAAGAAAAGCATATCTCTCATTTTTCGCTGGGAGAAGCCATTGAACTGGCGCAGGAATTGCAGGTGCCCCAGACCCTGATAACACATATCAGCCACCAGCTCGGAAGGCACCAAGAAGTAACCAGTACCCTTCCCAACGGTATCGAACTGGCGTACGACACATTACACCTTAAAATATAGGGGTTTTCACCATGGGGATGGTTCCAAATAGGGATACTTTCAGGGTACCTTATTATGTGGAAAAAAATTGTAAAAGACTATCTGACCTTTACAAAAAAAGATCGCGTGGGCCTGCTGGTACTGGTTGCCCTCATCCAGCTGGTAGTGTTGTTGCCGCTGGTATGGCCGGCAAAGAAATGGCCGCAGCCAAATCAGCCCGACTTAGCAAAAATAAAAGAGCTGGTGAGCAGCCTGCATAAAAAGGAAACGGCGCCGGGTTCTCTTCAGGAAGAAAAGGAAGAATCAAATGACAGTCATCTTGTTCCAGCAGGAAAAAAAGAAAGCGCTGAAAAAAGACCGCTGTTTTATTTTGATCCCAACACATTGCCCGCAGAGGGTTGGCAGCGCCTGGGCATCCGCCCGAAAACAACCGCCACTATTCTGCATTATGTATCCAAAGGCGGTAAGTTCAGGCAGGCCGCAGATATCGCCAAAATCTATGGACTTTTTAAGAGCGATTATGAAAGGCTGTTGCCCTTTGTGCGGATAGCCGAGCCGGCTGCTGAAAAAAAGGAAGCTGCCGCCAAAAATGAATATGCAGCTGCCAGGCAGCCGTCTTATGCGGAGAAGCGGGCGGCGGCGCCGGCACCGATAGATATCAACCAGGCAGATACGACCTTATGGATTGCATTACCAGGCATTGGCAGCAAACTGGCGGCCCGCATTGTTAACTTCAGGGAGCGGCTGGGTGGTTTCTATTCGGTAGAGCAGGTATCGGAGACCTATGCCCTGCCAGATTCAACTTTTAATAAAATAAAGAAATCGCTGCAATGCGATCATCCTTCGCTGAAACAAATCAATATCAATACGGCCGATGCGGCCACCCTTAAACAGCATCCGTATATACGCTGGAACCTGGCCAATGCCATTGTTCAGTACCGTGCACAGCATGGCAATTTTACATCCGTGAACGATTTGCAGCTTATTGCGCAGGTTACGCCCGACATGTTTGAGAAAATAAGACCTTATGTTACCATCAACTGAAGCGGCCTTTATCATTATCACTTCTTCATATAAGGATGCCTGTGAGGCCCGCTGGGCTGCAAATGGCTGCCGGCAGGGCTGGCGCAGCGGCTTGATAAATCGCCGATCGGCCAGAGGAATAATTTAAGAAAATAATTCCCTAACGTTTGTTAGTGTCAAAAAAAAATATTTACTTGCAT
>CAXTMV010000076.1:10821-20560 GCA_964245425.1 uncultured Flavihumibacter sp.
GTCGGGCTCTAATCATTGCTTGTTTTTTCTCATCCTTAGTATACGATTGCTTGCCTTTTTTATGGAATTTCAAACCGCAGAACTTACACAACAGGTAGCGCAAACGGCAAAGGATTTTGCTCTACAACACATCAAACCCCATGTAATGACCTGGGACGAAAGCCAGGCATTTCCGGTAACCGTTTTTAAAGAACTGGGCAAACTGGGCCTGATGGGCATATTGATTCCAGAAGCATATGGCGGTGCCGGCCTGGGATATTTTGAATACGTAACCGTTATACAGGAAATTGCAAAAGTCTGTGGCTCCATAGGGCTGAGCCTGGCAGCGCACAATTCGCTTTGCTGCGGTCATATCATGTATTTTGCCAGCGAAGCACAAAAGCAACAATACTTACCCAAACTGGCTTCAGGAGAATATATCGGCGCCTGGGGCCTTACAGAGCCCAATACAGGCAGCGATGCCGGCAATATGAAATGCACGGCGGTAAAAGAGGGCAATGACTGGATCATCAACGGCACAAAAAGCTGGATTACCCACGGCAGATCAGGCAATGTGGCAGTATTGATTGCCCGCACCGGCGAACCCCGTACAAAAAACAATGCCACTGCTTTTATCATAGAAAGAGGCACGCCCGGTTTCAGCGGCGGAAAAAAAGAAAATAAACTGGGGATGCGAGCCAGCGAAACGGCTGAAATGATTTTCGATAATTGCCGTGTGCCGGACAGCTGCCGGATGGGTGAAGTGGGCGCGGGCTTTAAACAGGCCATGAAAGTATTGGATGGCGGCCGCATTTCCATTGCCGCTTTAAGCCTGGGTATCGCCAAAGGTGCTTATGAGGCGGCCCTGCAATATTCAAAAGAAAGATACCAGTTTGATCAGCCCATTTCTAATTTCCAGGGCATTGCATTTAAACTGGCAGATATGGCCACAGAAATCATGGCGGCAGAATTGCTGACCATGCAAGCGGCTGATATGAAGAACAAACAAATGGATATGACCAAACAGGCTGCCATGGCAAAATATTATGCCAGCGAGGTGGCGGTGAAAACGGCCAACGATGCCGTACAGATTTTTGGCGGTTATGGATATACGAAAGATTTTCCGGTAGAAAAGTATTACCGCGATGCCAAGCTTTGCACCATTGGTGAAGGTACTTCGGAGATCCAGAAAATTGTGATTGCGCGTGAAGCGCTGAAAAATCAATAATACGATTGCCTGCCTTATACAGCCCGGTTCAGCAATGCGCCGGGCTTTTTTTATGGGATGGCAAGAAGAAAAAATCCCTGCTATCCTAAAAAATCATCTTCCTGTTTAGGGGCATATTTATCAAATACTTTCTCGATGGCGCCACTGAAAAGTGGAAACTTGTCCTTGGCAAAATTCTTTACAATTTCAATTGCCTTCAAAGCCTGCTTTTCCGTTAAGCCTTCCGCCTTTAGTTTATCGATTAATTCCTGCATACTATTTCAATTAGGATACGAAAATAAACCAAAATAGCGTATCAGCGATGGATGGTATGCCCCCTTTAACACAGCCTTGTTTCAATTAAAAAAAGGAAAGGAAAAGAAGATGCAAAGCCTTGCGTCTTCTTTTCCTTTCCTTCTTTGCGTGACTTATTTTGGGTTATGCCACTTTCAGCAAACTCATCTTGCTCTTGTCAAATTTCTTTTTGGCATATTCCAGCGTCAGGTGAAAAGATTTTTCTTTACCGGAAGGCAATTCAAACATGGCATCCGTTAAAATGCTCTCGCAGATGCTGCGCAATCCGCGGGCACCCAGTTTAAATTCCATGGCTTTTTCCACCATAAAATCCATCACTTCATTATCAATATCAAGTTTGATGCCTTCAATCTCAAACAATTTTTTGTACTGCTTGATCAGTGAATTTTTAGGTTCGGTCAGAATGGATCGCAGCGTGTTTACATCCAGGGGGTTCAGGTAGGTTACAACGGGCAAGCGACCCAGCAATTCAGGTATCAGGCCAAAATGTTTCAGGTCGGGCGCATTTACATACTGCAACAGGTTTTTCTTCATATTTTCCTGCTGTTCCTTATTTACGTTAAAACCAATGGCATTGGTATTAACGCGCCGGGCTATCAGTTTGTCGATGCCATCAAATGCACCTCCGCAAATAAAAAGAATATTCTGGGTATTGATCTTTATCAGCTTTTGTTCAGGGTGTTTACGGCCGCCCTGCGGTGGCACCAGCACATCCGTGCCTTCCAGCAATTTAAGCATACCCTGCTGCACACCTTCACCGCTTACATCGCGGGTAATGGAAGGATTGTCTCCCTTGCGGGCGATCTTATCAATTTCATCGATATAAACAATGCCGCGTTCTGCAGCTGCCACATCGTAATTGCAAACCTGTAGTAAACGGGTAAGGATGCTTTCTACGTCTTCACCCACATAACCGGCTTCTGTAAAAACGGTTGCGTCTACAATGGCGAAGGGAACATTCAGCAATTTGGCAATGGTTTTAGCCAGCAGGGTTTTACCGGTGCCGGTTTCACCCACCATGATGATATTGCTTTTCTCAATCTCTACGTCATTCTCTGTCACTTTCTGCTGAAGGCGTTTGTAATGGTTGTATACGGCTACTGCCAGCACCTTTTTAGCATCATCCTGGCCGATCACATATTCATCCAGGAACCGTTTTACCTCAACAGGTTTTTTTACATTCAGTTTAAACTGTGGTGAACCCGGGGTGGTTTCGCTGCGGATCATCAGTTCCTGTTCAATGATTTCCTGGGCATGCTCCACACAGTTTTCGCAGATATGTCCTTCCTGTCCGGCTATCAGAATCTTTACCTCGTCGCGGCTGCGGCCACAGAAAGAGCAATGCAGTGTATTTTTTGCCATAATAAACTTATCTGTATCATTAAAATAAAACCACTTCCCCGTTTCCGGAGCGAACTACAAAGGTCACAAACTTTTTTAGTTAATCCAACACCAGGGTATAAATAAAAACCGCCCCAAAGGACGGTTTTTGCAATATTTCGGGCTGTTTTTCCTATAATTTGGTAATAATCTGGTCCACAATCCCGTATTCAATGGATTCTTTGGCGTCCATCCAGTAATCGCGGTCAAAGTCTTTCATGATTTGCTCAAACTTTTTACCACAGTTCTCTGCCAGTATACGGGCCGATATTTCCTTGGTTTTTTTAGTTTGTTTGGCCTGTATTTCGAGGTCTGCACTCACCGCCTGGTAATGGCCTCCAATGCTGGGCTGGTGTATCATTACTTCTGCATGCGGGTAAATAAAACGTCTTCCTTTTACACCGCCGCTCAGTAAGATAGAACCCATGGAAGCCGCAAGGCCCATATTAATGGTGCTCACGGGGCTTTTCAGCATCTTCATGGTATCGTAAATAACCATGCCACTGGTAACAATACCACCCGGGCTGTTGATATAGAATTTAATTTCCTCACCGGGTTTATCCGCATCCAGTAACAGGAATTTGGTGGTCACGTCTTTGGCGGTCTTGTCGTCAACCCCTCCCCACAGGTATACACTGCGGCTCTCGAAAAAGAATTTCTCCATTTTCTTGCCCAGCATCAGGGTGTCGGGCTGCGGCTTTTCTTCTTTTGGTTCTTCTTCCGGTTCGTCGTCCATTCTAAATGGTTTCAGTACTGGTCTTTGATATAGATACATATAATAGGTTTGTGATGGTATGAATATTGTTGCCTTGTTAACCGGCTTGCCGCATTATTAATCGGCTTTCTTGTCTTTCCTCGGATTGGTCAGCAGTACTTCATCTACCAGGCCGTACTCCTTGGCTTCCGGGGCCGTTAGCCAGTAATCGCGCTCACTGTCTTTCTCTATCTGTTTATTTGTTTTACCGGTATGAAAGGCAGTGATATCGTACAATTCTTTCTTCAGCTTCTTGATTTCATTTACGGTTATTTCAATATCACTTGCCTGGCCACCGATGGCACCACTTGGTTGGTGCATCATAATGCGGCTGTGCTTTAAGGCGGTGCGCTTGCCTTTTGTGCCGGCGCACATCAGCACCTGGCCCATGGAAGCTGCCATACCAATGCAGATAGTAGATACATCGGGCGTTACGTACTGCATGGTATCGTACACACCCAGCCCCGAATAAACACTGCCACCGGGGCAGTTGATATACATTTGTATATCGCGGTTCCGGTCTGTACTGTCCAGGAACAATAATTGCGCGGTTACAATATTGGCCACCTCGTCGTTAATGGGGTAACCGAGAAAAATGATACGGTCCATCATTAAACGGCTGTAAACATCCATTACCGCCACGTTCATGGGCCTTTCTTCAATAATGTTGGGCGTTAAATTGGTAACCTCGTATCGCTGGTAGTCATTAAGTGTATTGCTGGAAATACCGCGGTGTTTCACAGCATATTTTTCAAATTCTTTTCCTAAGTCTATCATGGTAAGTCTGTTATTGGTGAGGCAATTTAAGTTATTGTTGCTACCAAATACCATGCAAACCGGAAAATCAGACAAATTGGCGGGATGGTATTTGCCTTTATCTGTACGCTATCAGTATTTGCGATCGGTATACATGTAAAAGCAAATAGCCATTGGCGCTTTTGATATAACAAAGAACCAAAGGCTAATAACTAAAGCTTATCGCTTAATGATGGTGCTGGTGCGCTTCCTGCAGTTTGGTAAAATCTGCCGCTGCTATTTCTTTTTCTATGGGGTTTACCTGTGTTTCGGCCCAGGAAAATATTTTATCCGTTTGTATGCGATGGTAACTGTCTTCCACAAATTTTTTGTCTTTCATCATTCGGTCAACATAATCATTTATCCATGGCTGATTCAAATCCATGCCGCCGCCGCCCATATAGCTGAATAATTGCTGTTTGGCATATTCGCGCAGGTCTTCCGGTTTTACTTCTATATTGTTTTCTTTTACCAGCTGATCTACGATCAGCGTCCATTTCAATGAATTGATAAAAGAAGGATATTCTGTTTCTACCTGTTCAGGCGTTTTGGGATTCTCTCCGCCATTTTGCATCCAGCGTTTCAGAAATGACTCGGGGAATATAATATCGGTATGATCGAGTAACTGGTGGTATACCTGGTCAGACAGCTGGTTGCGGCTCTGCGAATCCCAGTATTGCTGAATGCCTGCCGCTACGGCTGCGCGGAAGCCTGCTTCATCGCTGATGGACTGGTCGGGGAAAGCAGCCTTGAAAAATTCTTCATTGTATTCCGCTTTTTCTATCAGGCCCACTTTGGTGATCAGTATTTTAAAATACCGGTCTGCCGCTGTTTCTTCAAGACCGAGGTCTTTCAGTATAAAATCCCTTTCCTTGTCTTCAAATGCCTGTGAAAGTTGTACCACAAAAGAATCATCTTTCTGTTTACCCAGCAGGCTGTTGCGGAGGTCTTCCTTAAAATATTTAACCAGCAGTGAATTATCTTTTTTAATGCCGTCTGGTATTTCATTGCCCGCTTCATCAGATTCGGTAAAACTTACGTTCAGTACGTTTTCGTCGCCGGTAACGGTTTCAGGATCGGTCATTTTTCCGTTGC
Organism: uncultured Flavihumibacter sp.; assembly: GCA_964245425.1. Classification (GTDB taxonomy): domain Bacteria; phylum Bacteroidota; class Bacteroidia; order Chitinophagales; family Chitinophagaceae; genus JACMLD01. The sequence goes on from CAXTMV010000076.1 coordinate 16,347, forward strand.
GTGTTCTCAGGCGATCTACTTCTTCATCGATGCTCTCTTCGGTAGGGGTAACTTTGTACCGGGTTAAGGCGGCGGTACCCAGGTCTGGCAGTGTAAAAGAGGGTTTAAGGCCCACTTCAAAGGCAAAAGCGTATTCTGCCGGGTTGCTCATGTTCAGCTGGCTGGCATCGTTTTCGGGCAGGGGCAGCGGCTGGGCAAAAATCTCCAGCTTTTCAGTCTGCATATAGTCTGTCAGGCCTTTTTCAACGCTTTTCAGCACTTCATCTGCAAACACAGAAGATCCATACATTTTTTTAACCATGCCGGCCGGCACCATTCCCTTGCGGAAACCGGGTATATTGGCCTGCTTGCTATATGATTTGATTGCTTTTTCGAAAGAAGGCAGGTAATCGTCTTTTGCTACTTTTACAACGATTTTCTCATTTAACAAACCGATATTCTCCCTGGTAACTGTTGCCATATGTATAGTTGAATAGTTAAAAAGTTGATTGGTTGACCGGTAAAAGCGGCGGATCCTGCAACGGACGCATCAACTTTACAACTGATCAACTAATCAACCAAAGTGCGGATGATAGGGGTCGAACCTACATGCCTTGCGGCGCCAGATCCTAAGTCTGGTGCGTCTGCCAATTTCGCCACATCCGCGTTTATGGGTTATTTCAGATTTTGGGATGCAAAAGTAGGCTTTTTACAATATAAAACCCGTGCTTTTTTCGTAAATTCGTTATCCATGGATACTGTTGCAGTTACACCCAAATATAACTTGAGCGATGAGCAGGAAAAGAAGCTGATTCTGCGTGAATACCGTTCCCTGCTGAGGAGCCTGAAATCCAAATTGAAGCCAGGCGATAAAGAGCTGATACGCCGCGCATTTGAGATGGCGGCCGAAGCGCATAAAACTACGCGTCGCAAAAGCGGGGAGCCCTATATCCTGCACCCGCTGGCAGTTGCGCAAATCTGTGTGGAAGAAATCGGCCTAGGCGTGCGATCAACCATTTGCGCCCTCCTGCACGATACCGTGGAAGATACCGATATCAGCCTGGAAGATGTTCAGCGCGAATTTGGTACTGAAATAGCCATGATCGTAGACGGGCTAACCAAAATATCGAATGTGATCGATGTGAACGCTTCCCAGCAGGCGGAAAATTTTAAAAAGATTCTGTTAACACTCACCGACGATCCGCGGGTTATACTGATTAAACTGGCAGACCGGCTGCACAATATGCGCACGCTGGAAAGCATGAAACGGGAAAAGCAGCTGAAAATATCTTCTGAAACCGTCTATGTATACGCTCCGCTTGCGCACCGGATGGGCTTGTATAATATCAAGACCGAACTGGAAGACCTGGCCATGAAGTACCTGGAGCTGGATACCTATAAGGAAATTGCCCGCAAACTGGCCGAAACAAAAAGAGAACGCACCCGGTATATCAACGAATTTATACGGCCTATCAAGGAAAAACTGGACAAGGGCCTGTATAAATTTGAAATACAGGGACGCCCCAAAAGCATCCATTCCATCTGGAACAAGATGAAGAAAAAAGGGGTCAGTTTTGAAGAAGTCTATGATCTGTTCGCCATACGCATCATCCTTGACTCGCCGCAGGAAAAAGAAAAGCAGGATTGCTGGAGCGTTTATTCCATGATCACAGATGAATATACCCCTTCGCCTGAACGGCTGCGCGACTGGTTAAGCAATCCCAAAAATAATGGCTACGAAGCCCTGCATACAACCGTGATGGGTCCACAGGGTAAATGGGTGGAGGTGCAGATACGCACGTTGCGCATGAATGAGATTGCCGAAAAAGGCCTGGCCGCCCACTGGAAATACAAGGAAGATACGGCAGACGAAAGCCGCTTCGACAAATGGTTTCAGCAGATCAGGGAAGTACTCAATACACAGGATACGGATTCCGTGGATTTTTTACAGGATTTCAAAACCTCTTTTTTAGCAGAGGATATATATGTATACACACCAAAAGGAGATGTAAAAATGTTGCCGGTGGGTTCTACCGCGCTCGATTTTGCCTTTTCTATTCACAGCGCCGTGGGCTCACAATGTATCGGCGCCAAGGTAAACCACAAACTGGTTCCCATCAGCCATAAATTACGCAGCGGCGACCAGGTGGAGATCATTACTTCGGGCAAACAAAAGCCTACTGAAGACTGGCTGGGCTTTGTAGTAACGGCCAAGGCCAGGGCCAAAATAAAAGATGCACTCAAAGAAGTTAAAAGAAGTATTGCCGAAGAAGGTAAATACACCCTGCAAAAAAAGCTGGAAGGCATGGGCGCTGCCTACAGCCAGCACAATATTGACGAGCTGACCAATTTTTATAAATTCAATTCATCGCTTGATTTTTTCTATGGCATCGCCGTTAAAGCGATCGATCTGAAAGAACTGAAAGAATTTCATTTATCGGGCGACCGGCTTGAAATACCGAGGCCTGTAAGGCAACCGGTAGAAATAAAAGGCGATGCGGCTTTGTCTTCCCTCACCAAAAAAGATGCAGAACTGATCATCTTTGGTGAAAGCAGCGACCGCATCATGTATACACTTGCCAATTGCTGCAAACCCATACCCGGCGACGATGTATTTGGTTTTGTAACCACGGGCAAGGGACTTACCATTCACCGTACCAACTGCCCGAATGCTGCCAAACTACTGGCCAATTACGGGCACCGCGTTGTAAAAACAAAATGGGCCAAGAACAAGGAAATATCCTTTCTGACCGGTTTAAAAATCATTGGCCTCGACGATGTAGGCGTGATCCATAAAATCACCAACCTCATTTCCGGCGAAATGAAAATAAATATCAGCGCGCTTACCGTAGAAGCCGTGGAAGGGATTTTTCATGGCAATATAAAAGTGTTTGTGCACGATAAGGAAGAACTGGAAGACCTGGTGCAAAAACTTCTGAAATTGAGTGGCATACAATCGGTTGACCGATACGATGCAGAAGTCAGTTGATTGCTCGATGTTGAGGTGTGGGAACTGGTGTTGGTAAGATTTGTTCAGCCTGTTGCATGAATTGAAATCCTAAAATCACTATATCCCGAAATCTCAAAATCAAAATATCACGCAATCCAAATCATTCCTCTATTTTTGCCACTTCTCAATAACAGTTCAACATACTTTTTTATATGGTAGATGCGATATTGGGTTTGCAGTGGGGTGATGAAGGAAAAGGAAAGATTGTAGATTATTTTGCTCCCCGGTACGATGTAATAGCCCGGTTCCAGGGCGGCCCCAACGCCGGACATACATTATACGTTGGCGACAAGAAAGTGGTATTGCACCAAATACCTTCCGGTGTTTTTCATGAAAAAACCGTTAACCTTATTGGCAATGGGGTGGTACTTGACCCCGTTACTTTAAAAAAGGAATGTGATATTGTAGCTTCCTTTGGTGTAGATATTAAGAAGAACCTGTTTATTTCACAAAGAACCAATATCATTGTGCCTACGCACCGCGCGCTGGACAAGGCTTCTGAACTGGCAAAAGGGCATGATAAAATAGGATCTACTTTAAAAGGCATCGGGCCCGCTTATATGGACAAGACAGGCCGCAATGCTTTGCGTGTGGGCGATCTGCAGGACCCCGGTTTTAAAAAAGCCTACGAACAGCTCCGACAGAAGCACCATCAATTATTGGGCAATTTTAATTTCGATGAGGATATCAGCGCCTGGGAAAACGATTTTTTTGAGGCCATCGATTTTCTGCAGCAATTGAATATTGTGAATGGCGAATATTTCATCAACGACCAGATAACAAAAGGCAAAAAAGTACTGGCGGAAGGCGCACAAGGCAGTATGCTGGATGTGGATTTCGGTACTTTCCCCTTTGTTACTTCTTCCAATACCACCAGTTCGGGTATCTGTTCAGGGCTGGGTATTGCCCCGCAGCAAATACGCGATGTAATGGGTGTTACAAAAGCTTATTGCACCAGGGTAGGCAGCGGACCCTTTCCTACAGAATTAAATAATGCAACCGGTGAAGAATTGCGTAAGTTGGGCAGCGAATTCGGTGCCACCACCGGCCGGCCACGCCGTTGCGGCTGGATAGACCTGGTTGCACTTAAGTTTGCCTGTATGATAAACGGGGTAACCAAAGTAATAATGACAAAGGCAGATATTTTGGATAATTTTAAAGAACTGGAAGTGTGTACCGCGTATAATATCGACGGGAAAGAAAGCAGGGAAGTTCCCTTCCAGAT
>CAXTMV010000076.1:20644-20917 GCA_964245425.1 uncultured Flavihumibacter sp.
CATTTGCCGGCTGGAATTGTGATACCATTGCAGCGAAAACAACTGCTGCGCTGCCTGAGAAAATGAAAGAATACGTGAACTTTATAAACGAGTATATCGGTGTGCAGGTGTCGCATATTTCAAACGGCCCCGGAAGAGACCAGTTGATACCTATTGAATAAAAAATCAGGAAAAAATATCTAAAAAAATTTGGCGGATTAAAAACTTCGCTGAAATTTTACACTAATCAAAAATCCTATTAGACCATGGCGAAGTCAAGTAAGGACAAACCGG
>CAXTMV010000077.1:0-20827 GCA_964245425.1 uncultured Flavihumibacter sp.
GGTTTAGAAATAGTACATTACTTTAGTGGTCAGACAATCCAATACCCCTTTGAAAACAACCAAATATGAAATTCTATGCTTGCATTTCTTGAAATAACAATCAATGCTGTTGTTCTGGCAGCTATTGTCTTAGCATCTGCCTCAGCAGGTTTTTTGATCAGTAAAAAGCAACTCTACAAACAAAAAACAGCCATCTCCAAGCTGGAGGTAGAGATGTTGCAAAGTCATTCCGAGATATTACAATTACAAAAGGAATTATCAGACAAGGAAAACCTTCAATCCAAAACACCCATTTTCTCAATACGCGACAATGCGGTGGAGTCTTCAGAAGAAAAACATACGGCCGCTTCCAGGTTGTCTAAGAAAGTAGTTGCTGGCGGAAGTAAATCTACATCCTGATACATACTGATCTTCGCATAATTGTTAACCATTATTTTGCGAAATTATGCTGTTGTCGGTATACTATACCGGCCATGTATTCGTATTAGATTCGTACCCGAAAATCCTGCCTGATGATTACTGAAAACCCGTTTTTATTCAACAGCATCCTGGTGCTGTTCATAGCCTTTACCGCCGGCTGGATAGTATATGTATTCAGCAGCAAAAGATCAGTTCAGCTAAAAAGCAGGATAGAGGAACTGGAAAATGAAAAGGCGCAATTGCGCAACCAGGTACTTGCGCTGGAAGAACAACTGGAGCAACATGTCATTCATCCATTAAACAATACACCGGTAATATCTCTCTCTTCTGCCGTTAAGGCGAATAAGTCAAAATGATATGGCTGGTGTTGCGATTTCGTTTGCTGCAATGACAAAAGAAATCTCAACCTCCGGAAACCATGGTTGTCCGGGTAAACTTTTAATCGGTTGGCCGCTGGCCGGCCGGGCGCTCGCAGCTTTTTCGATGCTGCGTTTTGCTTTGCGGAGGTAATGCGGAACTGTCAGGTGTTTCAGCCGACACATTATTCAGCTATGGAATAAAGCTGACGCAAATCGAAGATTCAGCAACGCCGGTAAAAAATAATATTTGTTGCTAAACCGCAGGTTCAGCAACACCCGTAAAATATACTATTTGTTGCTAAACCGAGGCATCCCAAAGGCCGCTGGTGTCGATTTTGTCAAACACCAGCAACCTGTATTTGATAATCGATGAAAATACTGGTTGCGCCTGCCTGCCATTGAAAAAATTATTTTAAACCCGGCAACAATAATCCCAAAATCAATAAATGGCTGTTCCTATGCTTCCTGCATCATTTTCTGCAATTTTTTGGTAAGGAGAAACAATACCAGGGAAGCAATGCCCGCCATAAAAACAAAAAGCATAAAGAATTCGTAGAGGTTATGCATTTTGTAACCCAGGAAAGAAGTGATCTTCCCCTCGTTCGGGTACAAGGAACTGAGTACACCGGCCACCTTGTTGCCAAATGCATTGGCGGTAAACCAGATGGCCATCAGCAGCGAAGAAAATTTAAGCGGCGATAATTTATTTACCAGCGACATGCCGATGGGCGAAAGGCACAATTCGCCCATCGTATGCAGGGCATACATGCCGGTTAGCCATATCATACTTACTTTAATGCCTGGCTGAACATTGTTCACGCCTTTGGCAATCCACAAATAGCCCAATGCCAGTAAAAACAGGCCGAGCGCCATCTTAGTGGGTGAACTGGGTTGCTTTTTACCAAGTTTTAGCCAGAGCCATGCAAATACCGGCGCAAAAAGCACCACAAATACAGAGTTCAGCGATTGAAACCAGCTGGCGGGTACCTCATCTTTGCTGACTACAGAAATGCCATTGGCAAAAAGATAAATATTCGCCGCCATAATGGCCGCTGCAAACAACAATAGCAATCCATAAACCGTAACGCGCAATTCTTTGTCGAATGCCGAAGCCAGGTTCTTTGCTGCTTTTTTATATAAAGTAAAAATAAAATAAAGCAATCCCGCCGACAGCAGGCTAACCACCCAGGTAGGAACTTTCAGCCCCAGGTGGCGGTCTGTTTGCGCATCTGCAAAAATGGTGAGGGATGCGCCGGCCTGCTCAAAGGCGGCCCAGAAAAATATAACGAAGAAACAGACCACGAAAATGACCACTACTTTGTTTTTCTCAATTGCGTTCAGGGTTTTATCAGAAAAAATAATGGCGGGGATGAGGACGATGCAGGCAACCAGTAAATAAAAAAGATAATTGTACCGGGTATCCAGGTACAGCAGGCCGATACAAATGCTGGCCAGTACCGCAAGGCCAATAATGGTTGGTATTGGCGAGAGCATGATTTTAGGACTGTTTTTAGGAACCAGCCCCAGAATATTGTTATTGGGATCGACTACATATTTATGCTGGTAAAGCTTTTGTACTAAAACGCTGATCAGCATACCGATGCCTGCGATCAGGAAAGCCCACCTGAAATCTGCGGGGTTACCGGTATCGCCAAACAATCCGCAGATAAAAGGCCCGAGTGCACCACCGGTATTAATACCCATATAAAAAATAGTATAGGCCGCATCTTTGCGCTGGTCGTTGGCAGGATACAATTGCCCTACCAGCGAAGAGATATTCGGTTTAAAAAAACCATTGCCGGCAATCATCAACCCCAAACCGGAAAAATAAAGCAGGCCCGCCAGATCGGGCGAGGTTTTATACAAAGTGCCACAGCCAAAGAGCACAAATTCTCCGATGGCCATAACAAGTCCACCGGCTATGATAGAACGCCGGTTACCCCAGTACCGGTCGGCCATGAACCCACCCAGCAATGGTGTCAGGTAAATAAGGCTGAGATAGCTGCCATAGAGATTGGAAGCAAAAGCCTGATCAAACAAAAGGGCCTTTGTCATGAACAAAATCAACATGGCCCGCATGCCATAGAAATTGAACCGCTCCCACATCTCTGTTGCAAATAAAATATACAACCCCTTGGGATGGCCTTTTGGCATTGTAGCTGGCTCTGTCATAAAGTATTTTTACGTTACTGGCTTTTTGCTATCTGCCAAAATACAGAATTAATAGATGCGACAGCGTTCACTTATTACAAATTTGACTGTAGTTTACGATATTTGCCGTTCATACCATTTGATTTCTTCATAAGGGCATTCATTGGTTAATTCGAATTTTGAAAATCCACGTATGAAAATACTTTTATTAGGTTCGGGTGGTCGTGAACATGCCCTGGCATGGAAAATGGCACAAAGCAGCAAATGCACGAAACTTTTTATTGCCCCCGGAAACGGCGGCACCTCGCTATGCGGCCAGAATGTTTCCCTGGCCATTACAGATTTTGACGCTATTAAACAGTTCTGCCTGCAGGAAGACATAGCGCTGGTGATAGTGGGTCCGGAAGAACCCCTGGTAAAAGGTATTGTTGATTTTTTTAAGGCCGATCCCCAACTGGAATCGATCATGATTATTGGCCCTTCGCTACAGGCGGCACAACTGGAAGGCAGCAAGGCTTTTGCAAAAGCATTCATGGCCCGGTATGACATACCTACGGCAGCCTACCGCGAGTTTGATGCATCCAATTATGAAGAAGGCGTGCGCTATATCCAGCAGCATAACCTGCCCATTGTACTCAAAGCCGATGGACTGGCGGCGGGCAAAGGTGTGCTGATATGCCAGAATTATATTGAAGCAGGCGCAGAGTTTGAACTGATGATACAAAGAAACAAATTTGGCGAAGCCGGCCGCAAAGTAGTGGTGGAAGAATTCCTCGATGGCATTGAAATGAGCATGTTTGTGCTCACAGACGGAAAAAACTATGTATTGTTTCCGGAAGCCAAAGACTATAAACGCATCGGAGAAGGGGATAAAGGATTAAATACGGGAGGGATGGGCGCCGTAAGCCCGGTACCCTTTGCAGACGATTTATTTATGCAGAAGATCGAAGACCGTATTGTACGGCCCACCATCGAAGGCATTCGCAAAGAATCGATGGATTACCGGGGCTTTGTCTTTATCGGTATTATAAAAGTAGACGATGAACCTTATGTAATCGAATACAACTGCCGTATGGGCGATCCGGAAACAGAAGTGGTGATTCCCCGCTTAAAAAATGACCTTGTAGAACTGTTCGTTAGTACCGCGCAGCAAAGGCTGGACACCGTAACCATCGAATGTGACGATCGGTATGCCTGTACGGTGATGGCGGTGAGTGGCGGCTATCCCGGAGAATATGAGAAAGGCTTTGAAATAGAAGGGCTGGGCAATGATTTCGGGCCAGACAGCCTGGTATTTCATGCCGGCACTTTAAGCGCTTATGGATCGGTGCTTACCAACGGCGGAAGGGTGCTTTGTGTTACTTCTTTTGCAGAATCCGTAATAGAAGCAGTGGATAAATCAAGAGCCGTGCTGGAACAGATCCATTTTGATGAGATGTATTACCGGAAAGACATTGGTTATGAATTTGCCTAGCAGTTTATAGTGGCCGATTGTTGGTTCATTGTTTCCCGGCGATGCGGGGGCGGAACTTTGAACCACGAACCAACAAACCTGTATTCCTGTATTTTTAAGCCATGAACTATAGTGAGTATTTGCAGATCGACCGAATACTGAATGCGCAGTTGCCGGAAAGCGGGCGGCTGAACCAGCCTGCACATGATGAAATGTTATTCATCATTATTCACCAGACCTACGAATTGTGGTTCAAACAGCTGTTGTATGAAACGGCATCTGTTAACAGCATCCTGCTAAAACCTGCCTTAAACGATAATTCACCCGAATTGCAGACGGTTGTGCACCGCCTGTCGAGATGCACCACTATTTTAAAAACGCTGGTGCAGCAGATCGATATCATGGAGACAATGACTGCCATGGATTTTCTTGATTTCAGGGACATGCTTCGCCCGGCCTCCGGTTTCCAGAGTATACAGTTTAAAATACTGGAAGCCCGGCTGGGCCTTCGGTACGAAGATCGGTACGGGCAAGACTACTATGTTTCACAGTTGCAGCCTGCCGAGCGCGAATCCGTAAAACAGGCGGAAGCCGCTTCATCGCTGCTACAGCTCGTAAACAGCTGGCTGGAGCGCATGCCTTTTTTTGAAGAGGCCGACAACTGGAAAGATTTTGTTGCAGTAACAGAAACTACCGGTAATGAACATATGTTTTTACATCCGTACTGGCAAACATATGTGTATAGTTACCGGCAGAGCCTTTCAGCGAAAGAGATGGGTAACCTGGCGTTGCTGACCGGTATTCTTTTTGAAGACGACAATAGCCGGCAGTTGTCTGCTAAAGCTTGCCGGGCAGCACTTTTTATTATGCTTTACCGTGGGTATCCTTTGCTGCAGCTTCCTTTTCAGCTGCTGGATAATTTGCTGTGCATCGACGAGCAATTGAGCACCTGGCGATACCGGCACATGAGCATGGTGCACCGCACCATCGGCAGCCGTATTGGTACAGGTGGCAGTACGGGTAAAACATACCTGGCTTCCGCACTTGGCAAGCATTATATTTTTAAGGAGCTGGCACAATTGACCAGTTTCCTGATTGAAAGGCGAAAGTTGCCGGCATTGAGCACTGCGATGGAAAGAAAGCTGGGGTTTGCGAGATGATACTAACGGCGATGGATAGCCTGTAAATGCAGGTAGGCATTGTATGCGCGGACTGGTATCATACCAGCAAAAGCATACCGGAAAAGCCGGCTGAAAGCCACTTTAAAACTTGCCGGATCACCGGCCGGCCGACCGGCCGGACCAGTCAAAACAGGAAAAGAAGCCAAATACTGAAAATAGAGCTGTACATTTCCACAATATTGCTGTTTTGGGCCGCGTTTAACAAACGTGGCTGATCCGAAAAAAAACCTTGACTGGCAAGCACTTGGCTTTGTTTATTCGAATTATTTCCTTCAATTTTGCAACCATTATATCCTGTTCAAAATCTGAGACTGAAAAACATGGGACTTTTTAATTTTTTTACACAAGAAATAGCGATTGACCTGGGTACTGCTAACACCCTTATCATACATAACGACGAAGTGGTTGTAAACGAGCCTTCTATTGTGGCCCTTAACCGGAACAACCCCAAAGAAGTACTGGCGGTGGGCAAGAAGGCCCTGATGATGCACGAAAAGACACATGAAAGCATACGCACCGTGCGGCCCCTGAAAGATGGTGTAATTGCCGATTTTAATGCGGCCGAACTGATGATCAGGGAAATGATCAAAATGATCCATCCCAAAAAGCCCTTATTCCCGCCCAGCTGGCGCATGATGATTTGTATTCCTTCTTCCATTACCGAAGTGGAAAAACGTGCTGTACGGGACAGTGCGGAGCAGGCCGGGGCCAAAGAAGTATACCTGCTGCATGAGCCCATGGCAGCCGCATTGGGGATCGGCATCGATGTAGAAGAGCCTGTGGGCAATATGATCATCGATATTGGCGGCGGCACCACCGGTATCACCGTTATTGCACTGGCCGGTATTGTTTGCGACCAGTCTATCCGGATTGCCGGCGACGAATTTACCGCCGATATCATGGAAGCGCTGCGCCGTTATCATAGCCTGCTGATAGGCGAGCGCACGGCCGAACAGATAAAAATTAATATCGGCGCTGCTATGAAAGACCTGGAAAACCCACCCGAAGATATTCCTGTAAACGGTCGTGACCTGGTAACAGGTATACCCAAACAGATCATGGTCAGTTTTCAGGAGATCGCCGAAGCGCTGGATAAAAGCATCTTCAAAATAGAAGAAGCCATCCTGAAAGCGCTGGAAACAACCCCGCCCGAACTGGCCGGCGATATCTACCGCCGCGGTTTGTACCTGACAGGCGGCGGAGCCCTGCTCCGTGGCCTTGATAAAAGGCTCAGCCAGAAAATAAAACTGCCGGTACATATTGCAGATGACCCGCTGAAAAGCGTGGTACGCGGCACCGGCCTGGCACTGAAACACTACGACCGGTACCCCTTTGTTATGCGGTAATAAAAAATTAGCCGGGCCGTGCACCATTGCCGGCCGGCATTGTAACTTCAAACTCTCTTTTCTGTGCGAAATATATTTCTCTTCATCAGAAAGTTTTCCAATTTTCTACTCTTTCTGGTGTTGCAGATTATCGCGCTCTATTTTCTTTTTACCTACAATAAATTTCACCAGGCTGCCTTTATGGGCGTGGCGGGAGAGCTGACCGGCCGGGTAAGCGAGAAATACAATAACGTAGAATATTATTTCAAGCTAAAGCAGACCAATGAAGCCCTGGTGAAACAAAACGAACAGCTGCTGAACCTTTTAAGACAGGATTATGAGGGGGCCGATACCACGGTAAAATTTTTTACCGATACGTTGAGGGTAGACTCGCTGCTGACAACCCAACGGTTCAAATATTATGGTGCCAAAGTGGTAGGCAGTTTTGTAAGCCTGCAGAATAATTTTCTTACCATTCACCGCGGGTCGGGCCAGGGCTTGCCAGCCCGGAAGGAATGGGGCGTAATCAGCCCGCAGGGGATTGCCGGCCGGGTGGTGTCTGTAGGTGAAAATTTTTCCGTTGTAATGAGCGTGCTAAACCGCCAGTTTACCGTTAACTCGATGCTGAAAAAAGGAGGCGAGTCAGGTCGTGTTTCCTGGGACGGGGAAAAGCCGCTTTATCTGCGCCTGGTGAATATTCCCAAAAGTGCCAAGGTGGCCATCGGCGATACCGTACTAACCAGTAATGTATCAGATATTTATCCCCCGGGTATTGTGGTAGGCACCATTGCAGAGATCATCGACGATAAAAGCAGCAATTTTTTTATACTGAAGTTAAAAACGGCTACCAATTTCTCCAGCCTGCAGTACGTGTATGTGCTGGAAGATCTGCAGCGGGAAGAACGCGAGAAACTGGAAGACCCTTACAAAAAAGGTAAATGAGTACACTGGTCAAAAATATTCTCCGATTCGCTTTATTTATACTGGTGCAGGTATTTGTGCTGCAGCAGGTACCACCGCTGCACCGGTTTGTTACACCCTATTTGTATTTTCTTTTTATCATCTGGCTGCCCTTTAGCCTGGGCCGGGCACCGCTGATGCTCATCGCTTTTATCTTTGGGTTATCGCTCGACTATTTTCTTAAATCGCCCGGTCTGCATGCAGCTGCCTGTGTGCTGGTGGCATATGTACGGCCTTTTCTGATTAACCTGCTGATCCGCCAGGAAGGGGATGAGCAGAATTATGCTTCTCCTTCCATTACCAGCATGGGCTGGGCGCCTTATTTTACCCTGGTATTCATCCTGACCCTGTTGCACCATGGGTACCTGGTTTTTCTTGAATGGATGCAATTTGGCAGCTTCCTTTATTTTATAGGCAAGGTGCTGGCCACTACCGGTGTCAGCATGCTGCTGATCCTGATAACGGAGTTATTATTCTTCCGCAAGGAGAAATTCCGCACGAATACCGTTTAAGGGATCAGTCGTCTGTTGTGCGCCTTGCGTCTTTCAACCAGCGGCGCTCCCGTCGACGACTCACAACGCACCCCTCACGATAAAAGAAAAAATAAATCTTTACTGCGCCACAATAAAATAGTTCGTTTCTTCATTCGTACTTTGCACTCTGTAATTCCGCTTTCACACTATGTCTGTTTTTAATCAGTCGCGCAGCACCGTTATCAGGTTAATTTTCCTGGGTATTTTTTTCATTATTCTTGGTCAGCTTATCAACTTGCAGCTTTTTTCCGATAAATATAAAACAGCGGCAATGAACAATGCCCTGTTTGCAAAAGTGATCTACCCCGACCGCGGTATCATTTACGACCGGAAAGGCAAGGCCATTCTAAATAACACCATTATGTACGACCTGGTAGTAACGCCCAGCCAGGTAAAAAACATAGATACGCTGGCGCTTTGCGAATTGCTGGGCATTGATACGGTGGCATTCAAACAACGCATGGTGGATGCCATTTTCAAGAACACCAAATTCCGGCCTTCCGTGTTTGAAGATCTGCTGCCTCCGGGTTTGTATGCCCGGCTGGATGAAAATATCTGGAAGTTTCCGGGTTTTGATCTGGTGGAGCGGCCCGTGCGGCAATATCCTTTTAGCGCAGCTGCGCATGTGATGGGCTATGTGGGAGAAGCGGATTCTTCTGTTATCAAAAGATCAAACGGTTTTTACCGGCTGGGTGATTATGTAGGCCGCAGCGGGCTGGAACAGGTATATGAAAAAGTGCTGATGGGGCGGCGCGGTGTTAAGTATATTATTAAAGACAATAAAAACCGTTTACAGGGCAGCTATGAAAACGGCAAGTCCGATACCGCTGCACTGGCGGGCCGGGGCCTGCGTACCTACCTGGATATCCGGTTGCAGCAACTGGCGGAAAAACTGCTCACCAATAAAGTGGGGGCCGTGGTGGCCATCGAACCCAAAACAGGCGGCATCATCACCATGGCCTCCGGTCCCAGCTTCGACCCCAACCTGCTGACAGGCCCTGAAAAACAGGAGAACTTTAATAAAATGTTCAGGGATGTAAGTCTCCCCTTGTTTAACCGGGCCATCAAAGGCCAGTATCCGCCCGGTTCCACTTACAAGCCATTGGGCGCTTTGCTGGCACTGGATGAAGGTGTGATAACACCCAACTACGGCATCGGTTGCGGGGGAATATACCTGGGTTGCAGCCACCCGGTAAAATGCACCGAACATTTTGCAGGGCATGCAGCCAACCTGCGGCTGGGTATTTCCTGGAGCTGCAACTCTTTTTTCAGCAGCATTTTCCGGATGGCCATCGACAACCCCCGGTTGCACAGTGCGCGCAAAGGATTAACGGAATGGCATAAATACATGACGGCATTCGGGTACGGGCACCGGCTGGGCGTTGATTTGCCCAGCGAAGATGGTGGTAATATACCCGATACGGCCGCTTATGACAAAGAATACCGCGGTCAGTGGAATTCCTGCACCATGGTAACACTGGGCATCGGGCAGGATAAGATGACGGCAACGCCCATGCAGATTGCCAATGCCATTTCCATAGTTGCCAATAAAGGTTACTACTATATACCGCATTTTGTAGAGCGGATAGAAGGTGAGACGCCGGAAGATACTTTACTAATGAACAAATACCGGTTTAAACATGAAGTGCTGACACATATACCCGACAGTTCTTACGAAGCCGTTATTGATGGTATGGAAGGCGTAATGAAAGTGGGTACAGGTCATTTTTTACCCAAAATACCCGGTATCAATGTTTGCGGTAAAACAGGTACGGCCGAAAACTATCACAATGGCATCAAACAAAAAGACCATTCTGTATTTGTGCTTTTCGCACCCCGCGAAGATCCTAAAATCGTAATTGCAGTAGTGGTGCAGAATGGCGGTTTTGGCGCTGCTGCCGCCGGCCCCATCGCCAATATTTTGTTGGAACAATATCTTACCGACAGTTTGCGCGCAGAAACAAAAAAAGAAGTGGAGCGCGTAACGGCCATCAACCTGATGCCCAAATATTTTGCTACAGAACAATATACGGCAGACTCTTTACGGGCCTTTAACTATTTTAAACTTACCAACGATACCAGTGCCATCAGGAAATTCATGCGCCGGGCAAAACCCGATACATCCAGCCAGCCAAAAAAGAAACCAAATTATCCGGTAACAAATAATCAATCCCCCCTACAGCCGAAAACAGTCATGCGCATACGGAAGCCAACTGCAATAACCTGATACATGAATCAACGAAACCCCGCAATATCGAAAGGTGTAGACTGGCTGCTGGTCTGGCTGTATATTATACTGGCCTCTATCGGCGTGCTGAGCATTTTTGCGGCTACCTATAAAGAAGGAGACGATGTGGTAAAAAGCTTTCTGTCGCTTAAAACAGATTATAGCCGGCAGGCGTTGTATTTTATTATTTCGGGGGTGCTGGCAACTTTTATTTTATTAACCGACAGCAAATTTTTTACAGCCACGGCCAATCTTTCCTATGCCGCAGGCATTATGCTGATGCTGCTGGTATTCCCCTTTCACAGCGATATTAAAGGTACTAAGTCCATTATCCGCTTTGGTGGCGCCTTTCAGCTGCAACCGGCTGAGCTCTGCAAATTGTTTGTGAACCTTGCGCTGGCCAAATACCTGTCGAGGGTAGAAACGGATTTCAAGAAAACCACTTCGCAGCTGATTGCAGCGGGCATCGCGGTAATGCCGGCGGTGCTTAGTATTGCCCAAAGTGAAACCGGCCTGGCACTGGTGTATTTTTCTTTTTTCCTGGTAATGTACCGCGAAGGGTTACCGGCTATTATATTGATAGTAGGTTTTTCTGTGGGGGCACTCGTAGTAGCCACGCTTACCGTGCCGCCCAATATACTGGCGATAGCACTCACCGTTATTGCAGGCGCCACCATTTATTTTATGCGGCGGCAGATAAAAAGAAGCAAGGAAACACTGGTGATCATTGCCGTGATATGGGTGGCCTGTGTAGGTATTCAGCGGTTTGCCGTTCCCTTTGCTTTTAAACATGCTTTTAAATCTTACCAGGTAGAGAGAATTTACAGTATGCTGGGTAAGGACGTGCCGGAGGATTACAAAAAAGCAGGCGCCAGCGACCAGGAAGATCCTGAAAAAGCACAAAAGAAAAAAGAGGCGGGCGACTACAACGTAAAGCAAAGCAAGATTGCCATTGGCAGCGGTGGCCTTTTTGGCAAAGGGCTGCTGAAAGGCACCCAGACCAGGAATGGCTTTGTACCGGAGCAGCGCACCGATTTTATTTTTTGTACCATCGGGGAAGGCTTTGGCTTTATGGGCAGTTTTGTACTGCTGGCGGTTTACCTGCTGCTGATACTGCGCATTGTAACCATTGCGGAACGGCAGCGAAGCGTTTTCAGCCGTTGTTATGCATATGGCGTTGCGTCCGTTATTTTCTTTCACATCACCATTAATATTTGTATGACCATTGGCCTGGCCCCGGTGATTGGCATACCGCTGCCATTCATCAGTTATGGAGGTACCGCCCTGCTAACATTTACGATGTTATTGTTTATACTGATCCGGCTGGATGCAGACCGGCAAATGGTGCTGCGGTAATGTAAAAAGGATGATCCACCCATCGCTGCTTGTTTTTTGTATCAATTGCCGGAGATTTGCAGCATGAAGATCATTCCGCTTAGTGAAGGTGCTTTTACAATCGATAAAACAAAACTTTTTGTGCCCTTTGATACGGGCAAAGACGATTTGCAGCAGCGGGCTGTCGGGAGCCTGCTGGTAGAAGTGCAGCCTTTTGCCATCATTACTCCCGATGATGTATTGTTGATGGATACGGGCCTGGGCTTTGAAAAGGACGGTGTTCGGCAGATCCACCAGAACCTGTTACATGCCGGCATCAACCCATCGGAAGTAACCAAAGTGCTGATGAGCCACCTGCATAAAGATCATGCCGGGGGCATCAGCAAAAAAGATCCTGTTTCGGGCAAATATGAGCTGGCCTTTCCACAGGCTACCTACTACCTGCAAAAAAAAGAGCTTGCCTTTGCGCTGGAAAAAGGATTGCCTTCCTACATACCTGAAGAGCTGACCTGCCTGCAAAATGCAGCTAATGTGCAGTTGCTGGAGGGAGATGGTGTGCTGGGTGGCTATATTAAATACCAGGTAACGGGCGGGCACAGCCCTTATCACCAGGTATACTGGATAGCAGATGGCGGGGAGAAGATTTTTTTTGGAGGCGACGACGCACCGCAACTGGGCCAGATGAAGAACAGGTTTATCGCCAAATACGATTTCGACGGCAAGAAATGCATGGAACTGAGACAGCAGTGGTGGAAGCAGGGGACGGAAGAAAACTGGACTTTTTTATTTTACCACGATATTATGACGCCCATCTGGGCGAACGGGCGTGCATGACGTTCCTGTTTGGCGTGGCCAGCGTTGAAAAAAGATGATGACCTCTTTTTTTTAAGCGGAAAGCTGCTTTATTTAATGTGAAAAATACTTTCACGAATTGCTTTTTTGCACCGGTAGAAATTAACCGTATTTGCTAATTTTCGGGTATGGTTTCCGATCTTATCTATAAGGAGGAATGCTACAAGATTGTGGGTCTGTGCATGAAGGTGCATACCAGGCTTGGCACGGGTTTCAGTGAAATGATCTACAAGGATGCGCTGGAAGTAGAATTGAAAAAAGACAGGAGTATTTATTATGAAAGGGAAAAATCATTTCATATTGTGTACGAAGGAACGGTGCTGCCGCGCAAATTCAATATTGATTTTTATATCCTGGATTGCATGATGGTTGAGGTAAAAGCGGTCTCTCAAATTCCGGTAGATGCGTTTAAACAAACCCTTAATTATTTAAAAGCTTCCAGGATTCAACTGGGTATCCTGATCAATTTCGGCGCAGACCGCCTTGAATTCCGAAGAATTGTCTGTACTTATTAGTTTTACTATAAAAGAGGCCAGCTCAGAAAAAGCCGGCCTGCTAACCTATGAAAAACACCTGAGTGACAATTTGATTGCGCCCATTTTGCGCAGGTGACAACAACAGCAGTTCTAGCGGTTGCGCAGATTCCTTCTGTTCATCTGCCGGTCCATTCTGCGTTCCTGCAATTCCTTCCTCACTTCATTTCCAAAATCCTTTTCGGCACGGAAGAATTTATCTACTTTTTCTGTTGACAATGCTTTGGAGAATTCTGTATTGTATTTTTTACGCACCCCCAGTACTTTTTCTTCGATACTTATTTCACTCTCACTACTTTGCTTTTGCCCCTGCCGGATGGCGCGTATTTCATCGGTGTATTTATTGTAGATGGGCCAGAAACGCTGCGCTTCTTCGGGCGACAAATCCAGTTTTTTAGTGAGCCAGGCAATCTTTAATGCCTGTAGCTTTTCACCATCCTGCGCATGTACATTCACCAAAGTGCCAACTGCCAGTAACAATATGAGTAAACATTTTTTCATCACACTCCATTTAATTAGTAATAGGGGTTTCCGTACGCTGATCCACGTACTGCTGGAGTTCTTCATCGGATATATCGGCTAATAAATCTTTCGTTTCATCTGCATTCCCCTCATTTTCTACTGCAATGGCCGATGTGGTGGCGGTATCGGTATCTGCCAGGTCTGTACCAATATCTGCCAATGCAGCCGTGCTGTTATTTAAGAAATTCTCTACTTCCTGGTCGGGTATTTTAGCCAGTGCTGTAGAAATATCAGCGGCGGCGGGGGTTGCTGTTCTTGTTTTACCGGAGTACAGGTAGCCGGTTAGTACAATAATACCCGTTACTACTGCTGCAGCAGCATAGCGTACCAGCTTACTGCCAAAACCAATTGAAAACAGTTTAGCAGGTTGCTGCTGTTTAGCCTGCTGTAAAAAAGCAGTAGCGGTGCTGTCAAAATAACCTTCCGGCACCTCGTATACCTGTTTGTCTTTAAGGTCGCGCATGGTGGGCGACAGGTTTTCCAGTTCCTCATTTACAAAATCAACGGCTTTTACACCGGCCACTATATTATCGGAAAAGTCGGCAAAATAACCTTCGGGTGCAGTAAAGGGAACTTTTCTGGCCAGCTGGCCCAATAAAGGCGATAATATTTCAAGTTCTTCCCGGGCATTGCCAGTTTCTTCTGCTTTTATACGCTGCAGGATATTGCCGGCCAGGTTATCAAAATACCCCTGTGGAGCCTGATAAATATTGTCTTTGCTTACATGTAACAGGGGGTCTGCGCCTGCTTTCTCTTCTATCGCAATGCGAAGCATTACCTGCAGGGGAAGATGCTCAAAATACCCTTCCGGCACAAGATAAACAGGCTGGCGGCCAAGAGCGGCTACCACGGTACTGATATCTTTCAATTCATTTAATATTGGGTTGTTCTTGTCCATTAACAAAGCTATGACGGGGCAGGGTGTACAAAGTTTAATGATTCAGAATAAAATCCTCAATTTTTTTAACAGCATGGTGATAGCTGGCTTTAAGGGCTCCTTCGCTGGTTTCCAATACTTTACTCATCTCTTCATAAGGCATTTCGTCATAATACCGCAGGTTGAATACAATGCGCTGTTTCTCGGGTAATTGCTGCATGGCCAGTTGTAGTTTCCATTCCAGCTTGTTGGGGTCGAAATGCTTGTCGGCCTTGATGCTGTTGCTCAGGTTGCTTTCCACATCACTCAGCGATACGGAGGATTTTCTTTTTCGCTGCTCCATGAAAGTAAGGCATTCGTTTGTGCCGATGCGATACAGCCAGGTATATAACTGGCTGTCTTCCCGAAAGTTCTCCAGACCGTTCCAGACACGGATAAAAACGTTTTGCAATACATCGTTGGCGTCTTCATGTTCTACCACCATACGGCGGATATGCCAATAGAGTTTTTCCTGGTATTTTTTTATGATAGCAGTAAAAGCTTTTTCCTTTGTAGAAGGGTTCCGGAATTCCTGTAGTAATTCCGCGTCCTGCATAACAACTGCCATAGGTTAGCTATTTTGTTTAGCAAATAATGTTTTGACCGGGAGAACCCGGCATTGTTTAACGCCTTAATCGGAAAAATATTAGCTATTGCAGCTGCTTAACAAAACACCTTACATTCGATATCGTTCATGGGTCGGGGTTCGTAGTTTTTGCAGCAAACCGCCCGCAAAAGAATTATGAACCGCCGAATTACGAACTGTATGTAGTGATTAAGCGCTTTTCCGGGCCATTACTTTTTCTACAGCGGCTATAACATGGGCGGCGGTGAGCCCGTACTTCTCCAGTAATTGGGTGGGGGTGCCGCTTTCGCCGAAAGTATCATTGGTACCCACATATTCAATAGGGATGGGCAGGTTTCTGGCAGCTGTCTGAGCGATGCTGTCGCCCAGTCCGCCAATGATATTGTGTTCTTCAACGGTTACGGCGCATTTTGTTTTGGAAATGGATTTGATAATCGCCTCCGTATCCAGCGGCTTGATGGTGTGCATGTTTATAAGGTCTACACTGATGCCTTTTTCCTGTAATGCAATACCGGCTTCAATAGCAGTCCAGACCATATGGCCACAGGCAAAAATGCTAACATCTGAACCTTCAGAAAAAACCTGGGCCTTCCCAATTTCAAAAGGCAGATCCGCGGTAAAGATGGGCCATACGGGCCGGCCAAAGCGAAGGTAAACAGGCCCCACGTAATCGGCAATGGCCTTGGTGGCGGCCTTGGTCTGCGCATAATCGCACGGAACAATAACCGTCATGCCCGGCAGCATTTTCATCATGCCAATATCTTCCAGTATCTGGTGGGTAGCGCCATCCTCACCCAGCGTAAGACCGGCATGGGAAGCACATATTTTAACGTTCTTACCGGAATAACAAACGGATTGCCGAATCTGATCATATACCCGGCCGGTAGAAAAATTGGCAAAGGTGGTGGTAAAAGGTATTTTGCCACCGATGGTCAGACCTGCCGCAATACTGATCATATTGGCTTCTGCGATGCCGCATTGTACAAAACGATCCGGGAATTCTTTTATAAACTGGTTCAGTTTCATAGAACCCAGCAAATCGGCTGTGAGTGCTACAATATTGGGGTTGCTTTTTCCGGCTTCTGCAATACCATCTCCAAAACCGCTTCTCGTATCTTTTTTACCTGAGGGTACAATATCTTTCAATGCCATGGCTGAAGTATTTAATGACCGCAAAGTAAGGAAGAAGTTGGCAGTTTTGGCGAATGAATTTTACGTTTGCCCGGAAAGCAGTTGCTGGTTGGGGGTTCATGGTTCTTTTGCCATGCATAAGCCATCTGGCATACACCTGTAGCCCTAATTCAGGCCTGCATTCTGCTTATTGTATAATTTGGCGTCTACGGTAAGCCGCTGTTCCCACTTCCAGGCGGTCAGCATCATATCTTCCAGCGAATATTTGATCTGCCAGCCCAATTGGTTTACTGCCAGTTCATTGTTGGCATAGATGGCAATGACATCGCCTGGACGGCGGGGTGCGATCGCATAATCCAATTTTACACCACTCACTTTTTCAAATGTATGGATGGCTTCCAGCACGGTAACACCGTTGCCGGAACCGAGGTTAAAGACCTCGCATTTTTTATTTGTTTTACCTTCTATCAGGTATTGTAAAGACAGCGTATGTGCATGGGCGATATCAGACACATGAATATAATCGCGGATGCAGGAACCATCGCGGGTGGGGTAATCGTCTCCGAAAACTTTCATCTGCGGCAATTTGCCCACCGCCGTTTGGGTAATGGCGGGTACCAGGTTGGCCGGCCGGCCAATGGGCATTTCACCAATTTGTATGGTGGGGTGTGCGCCCACCGGGTTAAAATACCTCAGCAGGATAGACTGCACTTCGTTTACCTTGGAAAACTCATTGATGATCTGTTCACCCATCTGCTTGGTATAACCATAGGGCGATTCAGCAGGCTTGGGAGGTGTTTTTTCCGTAACCGGGATGGAATCTGGGTTGCCGTATACCGTGCAGGAAGAAGAGAAGACAAAATAAGGTATCTTGAATTCGTGCACGCATTTCAGGAGGTTGATGAGGGATACCACATTGTTTTCGAAATACATCAGTGGTTCTGCTACTGATTCGCCCACGGCTTTGTAGGCAGCAAAATGGATGATGCCGGAAATATCTTCATTTTCCTGGAAAATGGCAAAAGTATCGTCGTAATTGCAAAGGTCTACCTTGTAATTTTTTACTTTTTTACCGGTTATTTTTTCCACGCCTTCCAGTATCCGCGCGGAAGAGCGTGAATTATTGTCGACCGATATTACCTCGTACCCGTTTTCTATTAAATCTACCACGGTATGCGAGCCGATATAACCGCATCCGCCGGTAACAAGAATTTTTTTCATCTTTTAAGAGTTGGTTGGTAAGTGCAATTGAGACTGCAAGATGTATACAATTTAGCCTATTTCCAAATTGACCAGGTATTGCCCATACCCGCTTTTTAGCAATGGCTGGGCCAGACGCATCAGCTGTTCCTTGGATATAAAGCCTTTGCGATAGGCGATTTCTTCGATACAGGCAATTTTAATACCCTGTCTTTGCTCAATTACCTGTACAAACATGGAGGCCTGCATCAGCGAGTCGAAGGTACCGGTATCGAGCCAGGCGGTGCCACGGTCGAGGATCGACACTTTTAGTTTTCCCTGTTGCAGGTATTCTTTGTTCACATCGGTTATTTCATATTCTCCGCGCGGACTGGGTTGCAGGTTTTTGGCTATCTGAACAACGCTGTTATCGTAGAAATATAAGCCCGGTACCGCATAATGGCTTTTTGGTGCGGCGGGTTTTTCTTCAATGGAGATGGCTTTCAGGTTCTTGTCGAATTCAACCACACCATAGCGTTCCGGGTCGCTTACATGATAGGCGTATACGATGCCTCCATCGGGGTTTGCATTGGCCTGCAGGGTCTTGCCCAGGCCGGCGCCATAAAAAATATTATCACCCAGCACCAGGGCCACCGGGTCGTTCCCGATAAATTGTTCGCCAATTACAAATGCCTGTGCCAGCCCATTGGGCAGGGGCTGCTCCGCATAGGAAAAATTCAATCCCAGGCTTTTTCCATCACCAAACAGTTTTTTAAACAGCGGCAGATCATGTGGTGTGGAGATGATCAGTATATCGCTGATGCCCGCCAGCATGAGGGTAGACAGCGGGTAGTAGATCATCGGCTTATCGTACACAGGCATGATCTGTTTGCTGATAGCGTAGGTAATGGGGTGTAAACGGGTGCCCGAGCCACCTGCCAGTATAATTCCCTTCATTGAGTTAATAGTTTAATCGCCTCCTAAAGGCGTGCAAAGAAAAGACAATATAGAGAAGATAATGCAAATTAAAAAGCTGCCGGCGATTGCCTGGCGGCTGTTTACAGGAAGATCTTGAGTATATAATATACAATGGCTGCTATCAGTGCGCTCACCGGAATGGTGAGTATCCAGGCCCATAAAAGGTTAATAGTAACGCCCCAGCGAACAGCCGACAGGCGTTTGGTGGCACCTACACCGATAATGGAACCTGTAATCGTATGGGTAGTACTTACAGGGATGCCAAAATGCTCGGTCAGGTACAATGTAATAGCGCCCGCGGTTTCCGCAGCCACGCCTTCCAGTGGGGTAACCTTCGTAATACGGGTGCCCATGGTCTTGATGATCTTCCAGCCACCACTGAGTGTGCCCAGGCCGATGGCGGTAAAGCTCGACAAAGGCACCCACCAGTATTCGGTTACAAACTGGTTAAAGGTCATATTATGACCCTGGCCTTTCTGGTAGAAGATCATAGCCGCGCCGATAATGCCCATTACTTTTTGCGCATCGTTAGCACCATGGCCCAGGCTAAAGAGTCCGTAAGACACCAGCTGCAGGCGACGGAACCAGCTGTCTGCCTTATAGGGATTGGCACGCCTGCAGATGTTTACGATCAGCAGGGTCAGCACAAAGGCAATGACCATCCCAATCAGCGGGGCCGCAAAAATGAAAAGAAAAGTGGGAACTACTTTTGCGTAGTTAACGACTGTATGCCCATCGCCGCTAAAGCCCCTGGCGTGGGCAATGGCGGCGCCCATAAAACCGCCGATTAATGTATGGGAAGAACTGGAGGGTATTCCAAACCACCAGGTAAGCAGGTTCCATATAATGGCAGCGATGAGGCCGGAAAAAATAACTTCCAGGGTGATAAAATGTTCATTTACGGTGGTGGCGATGGTATTGCCTATCTTGAACTCTCCGTACACATATTTGGATACGAAAAAAGCAATGAAATTAAACATAGCGGCCCAGATAACAGCCTGGAAGGGGGTGAGCACTTTGGTTGAAACAATGGTGGCAATGGAATTAGCGGCATCGTGGAATCCATTGATATAGTCAAAAACGAGTGCCAGTATAATAATGACAACAAGAAAAGTCATAAGGAAGAAGTGATAAATGTGATAAATGCGGGGAATGCGCTAATGTGGGAAATGTGAAAAATGCCTTTGCCGAATAAATTCTTTTTCTCCGCTGTAAGCATTTCACACATTAGCACATGTTACACAGTAGCACATTCATTAAGCGTATTTAATAATGATGGATTCAATTACGTTGCCGGCGTCTTCACATTTGTCTGTTACGATCTCCATTACCTGGTAAATCTCTCTTTTCTTGATTACTTCTTTGGCATCGGGTTCGGTTTCAAAAAGCCGGTCGATACTGAGATCGAAAATATCATCGGCCTGGTTTTCGATGCTGTTCACCTTTACCAGGGCATCTGTTATTTTACGCATATTTTTCATGTCGCGCAGTTCCACCACGGCATTTTTAATGTGTTCGGAGCCCTGTTCAATCAAATCGGCCATTTTCTGGATGCCCTGGTCGTTCGGGTTCACCTTATAAAAATTGATCTTCTTGGCCGAAGAATAGATATAATCAGCGATATCGTCGAGCGCAGATGCCAGGTAATGAATGTCTTCGCGGTCAAAAGGCGTGATAAAATTGCGGCCCAGTTCTGTAAAGATGCGGTGGGTAAAATCGTCGTTGATATGTTCCAGGTCTTCCATTCTTGAGATGAGTGCCGCGCGTTTGTCGAAATCGGGTTCTGCCACTACATCTTTCATCAGCCTGCCCATTTCTGCTACGGTGGCGGCCACTTCTTCAAATAGGGAATAAAAGACCCGGTCTTTCGGCATAAATATCTTCAAAAAAGAATTGGCCATACTATAGAATTTGGGCAAAAATAGAAGGTTTGCCCCGGGTTCAAAGCAATTAATGTTTGGTAATAATTTCTTAACATAGGTTGTTTTTCCTTTTTTTTCCGGCGGGTTACAAGTGGCCAGGGTGTGGTTTACCCGCTGATTTTCCGGGGATTGATCATAAATGCATAAACCTGGCGTCACAAAGGCTTAACAAAGGGCGGGTAGTTTTGTGCCAGTTCTTACCCTGATTGTTATGTAATCAATGACTTAAAGTAATCGGAGCAGTATTTTCTCATGCAGTAACAC
>CAXTMV010000078.1:0-2270 GCA_964245425.1 uncultured Flavihumibacter sp.
ATCTATGATGCGAGTTACGGGTTACTGTTAAAAGGAGATGGCAAGGGTAATTTTATCGCCGTTCATGAACAGCAAAGCGGTATATTGGTAAAAGGACAGGTTCGCGATATAATGGCCATCAGCGCCGGAAAGAAAAAGCTGACCATTTTTGCCATGAACAACGAAGCGCCTAAATTTTATACAGGCAATAAATAAACGATTGACTATTAAAAACGAATGCGTATGAAACAGATAATGATTGCCTGCCTGTTGTTTTGCGGGCTCGGCACAATTGCCCAGGAGACAGGCAAAAAACAGCAGCAATTATTTAATGGCAATAACCTGAACGGGTGGCATAGTTTCCTGCGATCAAAAGGGGTGAACAATGATCCGGAAAAAGTATTTGCGGTAGAAAACGGCCTGTTGCATATTTCGGGAAAAGAGTTTGGCTATATCTGTACCGCTCAATCGTATGAAAATTTTCACCTGGTGGTGGAATGCAAATGGGGACAGAAAAAATATCCGCCGCGCGATGCCGATACCACTAAAAGAGACAATGGTATTTTATATTTTGTGCAGTTAAAAAAAGACACTGTATGGCCCAAAAGCATCGAATGCCAGATACAGGAAGGTGATATAGGCGATTTCTGGATGGTAGACAGTACCAGCATTTTGGTAGATGGCCAGCGGACCCAGCCTAAAGATTATGCCAGTTCAAAAAAGAAAAAGGATGCCGAGAAACCCCGGGGCGAATGGAACCGGATTGAGGTGATTGCCGACAAAGGAAAAATTACCCATATCGTGAATGGCGTTGTGGTAAACGAAGCCACCGATCCAAATGTAAAAAACGGCAACATCATTATTCAGTCGGAAGGCGCTGAGATATACTACCGAAAAATAGCGATAACGGAGCTTTGAGAATAAGTTTACCGCTGGTTTTTATTAGCCCGCTCCTTTGGAGAAGGGTTGGCAGGAGGTCAAAACAGCAACCCTGCTGAAAATACAAAAAAGGATCAAAAATTTTCTAAGCAAGCAAAAAAATAATTATGCCAGGAGATTCATTGAACATTAACAACAAAGCCGCTGCCGGCAATACCTATGATGCCATTGTAATAGGATCCGGTATCAGCGGCGGCTGGGCCGCGAAAGAACTAACCGAAAAAGGGTTAAAGGTGTTGATGCTGGAACGCGGCCGTCCGCATGAACATATAAAGGACTATGCATCTGCCAGTAAAGATCCATGGGATTTTCCGCACCGCGGAAAAGCGCCCCTTCAGTATACAAGAAACAATCCTGTTATATCGAGAGACTGGGCCATGTATGGTACGGCTGCACAGGAAGCGATACTTGATTCCTGGGTAAATGAAAAAGAATCGCCTTACGTACAGGCACAACCGTTTGCCTGGTGGCGCAGCTACCAGCTGGGCGGTCGTTCGCTGCTGTGGGGGCGCCAGAGTTATCGCCTGAGTGACTACGATTTTGAAGCCAATGCAAAAGACGGTATCGCTATCGACTGGCCCATTCGATATAAAGAAATGGCACCCTGGTATGACTACGTGGAGAAATTTGCCGGTATCAGCGGGTCAAAAGAAGGACTGGCACACCTGCCAGACGGGCATTTTTTACCGCCTATGGAACTGAACTGCGTGGAAAAGGACGTGGCTGCAAGAATCAAATCTTATTATAAGGATCAGCGGCATATGTTTATTGGCCGCGTGGCCAACCTCACGCAGGCCATCCCTGGCAGAACCCAGTGCCAGTTCCGGAACCGTTGCTGGGAGGGTTGTCCTTTTGGTGGTTATTTCAGCACCCAGTCATCTACGCTGCCGGCAGCAACAGCTACCGGTAACTTAACTGTGCGCCCCTGGAGCATCGTAACAAAAATCATCTACGACAAAAACAGCAGGAAGGCTACCGGTGTGGAAGTGCTGGATGCAGAAAACAACAAGACCTACGAATTTCATGCAAAAATCCTTTTCCTGAACGCTTCTGCATTAAACAGTGCCTGGGTACTCATGAATTCTGCCACCGATATATGGCCCGATGGACTGGGCAGCAGCAGTGGCGAGCTGGGACATAATATCATGGACCATCATTATATGCTGGGTGCAGAAGGAACCATGGAAGGATACGAAGACAAATATTATTACGGCCGCCGGGCAAATGGTTTTTACATTACACGCTTCGCAAACCTGTATGGCGATAAAAGGGATTTTCTTCGTGGGTATGGCTACCAGGGCAGCGCCCGCCGGCAGGGCTCGCTGCTGCAGCAGGGCGAATAGACGGCGGTG
>CAXTMV010000078.1:2280-20638 GCA_964245425.1 uncultured Flavihumibacter sp.
CTGCCAGCTTGCAGATGGCCCTGTAGTGGCAACCAACAGCGATATATGGCTGCACCTTACCGACCACGGCAGGTTGGTTGCCAGCATTTTCGACTACAATACCGGCCAGCCGGCAGGGCTGGGGCCGCGATGTAGCGGAACTGAATATCGGCGCCGATTACAAGGATGCGATCACCGAGCCAGGCGGCTGGACCATTGGTGCCACCGGCTTTGGAGAAATTTTGCCTTACCACGACAATAAAATCTCGCTGAACAAAACTGTGAAAGACAAATGGGGGCTACCGGTATTGACCATGGATGCAGGGCTAAAGGAAAATGAACTAAAGATGCGCAAAGACATCATAAAAGAACTGGTGGCCATGTTTGAAGCTTCGGGCGTAAAAAACATTAAGACCTGGGACAAAGATTATAATATCGGGCAGGGCATTCATGAAATGGGGAGTGCCCGTATGGGTAAGGACCCTAAAACATCGGTGCTGAACGCACATAACCAAGTATGGGATGCGCAAAATGTTTTTGTAACCGATGGGGCCTGTATGACTTCAAGCGCCTGCCAGAACCCGTCGCTTACCTATATGGCATTAACCGCGCGGGCAGCGGATTTTGCCCTGGGCGAATTGAAGAAAGGAAATATATAGGCCGTACCAATAACAGGGCAGCCTTTATCAAACATCAATGAATTATAAGCGATTATTATATTGTTTATGCACGATTGTTTTATTTGCTGCCTGCAAAACCGGTGCCGTTGACCCGCCAACACTGTTTACTTCAATGCCTGCGGAACAAACCGGCATCCGTTTTGAAAACGATATAACAGACACGGATACACTTAACATACTGGACTACCTGTATTACTACAACGGTGGTGGCGTGGCCATCGGTGATATTAACAATGATGGCTTGCCCGATATCTATTTTACTTCCAACAAAAGCAGCAACAAGCTTTACCTGAACAAAGGCAATTTTCAATTTGAGGACATAACAGGTAAGGCCGGCGTAGGTGGCAGTGGCAACTGGAAAACAGGCGTTACCCTGGCCGATGTAAATGGAGACGGGCTACTCGATATCTATGTGTCGGAAGTAGGCGGCTATAAAAATTTGCAGGGGAGGAACGAACTGTTTATTAACCATGGTACCACCGCCTCCTCTTCAGAAAAGGGTGGCGGAGGGGTTACTTTTACGGAAGAGGCTCATGCCTATGGTCTCGACATCGAAGGTTTCAATACCCAGGCCGTATTCTTCGATTATGATCACGATGGCGACCTGGATATGTTCCTGGTCAACCATTCCGTGCATTCCAATAAAAGTTATGGCGATTCTTCGATGCGCCAGGTAAAAGATGTAAAGAGCGGGGATAAATTATTCAGGAATGACAGTACTGCCACCGGCAGAAAATTTACTGAAGTAACCGTTGCGGCCGGCATTTACAGCAGCGTGATAGGGTATGGCCTTAATGTAGCCGTAGCCGATCTAAACAACGATGGCTGGGATGATATCTACGTAAGCAATGATTTTCATGAGAACGATTATTATTATATCAATAACCGCAACGGCACTTTTTCTGAAATGAATCGCCAGGCATTTGGCCATGAAAGCCGTTTTTCAATGGGCAGCGCCATCGCAGATATGAACAACGACGGATGGCAGGATATTATAACACTTGACATGTTGCCGGCCGGTGAAAAAGTACTGAAGTCTTCCGGTGGCGATGATCCGCTTGATATTTATAATTTCAAATTCAGTTTCGGGTATTACCACCAGTATGCCCGCAATTGCCTGCAACTGAATGTGGATGCCGGAAAAAGATTCAGTGATATTGCGCTCTATGCCGGCATTTCCGCCACAGACTGGAGCTGGAGCCCTTTGGCAGCCGACTTTGACAACGATGGGATAAAAGATTTGTTTGTAACCAACGGCATCCTGCGGCGCCCCAACGACCTGGATTTTATTAGATATTATTCTAACCGTACCGCCAGCGATACCGGCCGTGCCGGCGATGCAGCGGCCATCAATAAAATGCCGCCCGGTAAAATCAGTAATTATATGTTCAGGGGCACCGATAGCCTTAAATTTATTGATCAAAGCAAAGCATGGGGTTTTGACCATCCCGGTTTTTCAAACGGGGCAGCCTGTGCAGACTTGGACAACGACGGCGACCTGGACATTGTTGTTAATAATATCAATGAGCCGGCCACTATTTACCGCAATAACGCGGTGCAGCAACTCGCCAATCATTACCTGGAACTGCAGCTGGCAGGCGCAGCTGAAAATAAGGCAGGTATTGGTGCCAAATGTGTATTGAAATATAACGGTCACCTGCAGGTGAATTATTTAAATGCTACCAAGGGCTTTGAAAGTGCGTCGCTGCAATACCTCCATTTTGGACTGGGGGTCGATTCGCTGGTAGATACCCTGCAGCTGTTATGGCCCGATGGAAAAATGCAAATCCTCCGTCATGTAAAGACTAACCAGCGGCTGGTTGTTTCATATAAGGATGCCCATGAGGCGGGTTCAAAACTGTTGCCGGATGCTTCAGAAAACAATCCGCCGTTGTTTACAGATATTACCGATCTCATTGCGCTGCCTTACCGCCACCGCGAAAATGATTTTAATGATTTCAATACCCAGGCATTCATTCCGCACATGGTTTCTACCCAGGGCCCGAAGCTGGCCGTGGCCGATGTAAATGCAGACGGCCTGGAAGATTTTTATGTATGCGGGGGCAGGGGACAGGGCGGAACCTTGTTTTTGCAAACACCCGCTGGCCGGTTTATAACCAGCAATCAAACCGCTTTTTTGGCCGATGCAGGTTTGGAAGGCGTAAATGCCATTTTCTTTGATGCAGATGGCGATGGCGACCCCGATCTTTACGTGGTGAACGGCGGAAACGAGCCCCTGCCAACTGAAGATCGGTTATACATGAACGATGGAAAGGGACATTTTACCCGCTCAAATGCCTTACCGGCTTTACTCGGCGATCATGCTGTTGCCATTGCGGCCGATATCGACCAGGATGGCGACCTGGACCTCTTTGTAGGCGGACGGGTGGTGGCAGGCCAGTATGGTGAAATCCCAGACTCTTATCTTTTACTGAACAACGGCAAAGGAAATTTTAGTGTGGCAGCAGCGGCCATGGCGCCAGGCCTTCGGAAGGCAGGCATGGTAACAGATGCCGTATGGACCGATATAGATAAAGACGGATGGCCCGACCTGGTACTAGCCGGGGAATGGATGCCCATTACAATCTTTAAAAATAAAAAAGGAAAGCTGGTTAATGATACCAGGGCCACCGGCCTGGCGCAAACCAAGGGCTGGTGGACCACCCTGCATGTGGCAGATATCAATGGCGACGGATGGCCCGATTTGCTGGCGGGCAATTGGGGCGAGAATTCAAAACTGCATGCCAGTGCCGCTTATCCACTTGAAATGTTTGCCGGCGACCCGGACCATAATGGTTCACCCGATCAATTGCTGGCAATTGAAAAAAACGGGCAGTATTATACCTTTTTGGGAAAAGAAGACCTGGAAAAGCAATTGCCCGGTCTGCTGCGAAAAAAATACCTGGATTATGCAAGCCTGGCCGGGAAGACCATCGAAGAAATATTTGGCGATAACCTGGACCAGACAAAAAAAATGACGGCGGATCTTCTTTCTTCCGTTCTCCTGTTCAATAACGGCAAAGGAAACTATGCAGTCAGCAAGCTGCCCGCGCAGCTGCAATGGAGCCCCGTATTTGCTTTTCTTACCGGCGATTTTAATGCCGACCAGCAGACAGATATTATTGCCGCGGGAAATTTCTACGGCGTGCTGCCCTTTGAAGGCCGGTATGATGCGGGCAATGGCTCGGTATTGCTGAATGAACACCCGCCTGCTTTTCGCACCCTTACGCCTTTTCAGTCCGGCTGGCGAACAGCAGGCGAAGTAAGGGATATCAAAGCCATTAAAACAATTGGTAACAAAACTATTTTTGCGGTGGCCCGCAACAATGAACCCCTGCTTTTTTTCCGGAACCGGTAATAAAATCAGATCGGCCGCATCAATAACCAGCGCACTTGTTTAATTTTATACCCGTCTGTTAAAATATATAACCCATCACCCATTATACGCCATCATGAAAAAAAAAGCATCGGTAAGCAGGGCCTTTTTAATAGCTATTTGCATGACTGCCCTGACCGCTCATGCGCAGCAGGACGCTGGGAAAATAGAGTCATTTAATAAAGACTGGGCCTTTTGGCTGGGTACCGCCGCAGACAGCACGCTGGCTGCTATCGCAGATTCAGCCTGGCGCAAAGTGCAGTTGCCGCACGACTGGAGCATTGAACTGCCTTTCGATTCTACCAGTCCTACCGGAACCGGTGGGGGCGCCCTGCGCGGTGGCATGGGTTGGTATAGTAAAAATTTTACGCTGCCGGCTTCCTATAAAGGAAAAAATATTTTCATTGATTTCGACGGGGTGTATTGCAATAGCGAGGTTTTTATCAATGGCCAGTCGCTGGGTAAAAGACCCAATGGCTTTATTTCATTTCGGTATAACCTTAGCCCTTACCTGAAATTTGGCCAGTCTAACCGCCTCGTTGTAAAAGTAGATAACAGCCATCAGCCCAATTCGCGCTGGTACAGTGGCTCCGGTATATACCGCAATGTATGGCTGGTAACGGAAAACGATGTTTTCGTTGAGCACTGGGGCACCCATATCACTACGCCCGTTGTAAATGAAAACACCGCTACGGTAAATATAAAAACAGTTATTAATAACAGCCGGGAAGCATCTGCAAACGTAGTGGTAAAGACCACCCTTTACGATGAAATGCTGAAAGTGGTACAGGCCCGGGTATCTGTTATCAATTTTGCCAACCAGTCTGTAAAAGAACTGGCGCAGGATTTTACGGTTCCTAAACCCAGGCTTTGGTCGGTTGACCACCCTTACTTATACAAAGCCGTGGTAGAGATTACGGTTAAAGGAAAAGTAATTGATCAGTACAGTACCCGCCTGGGCCTCCGTTATTTTAATTTTGATGCTGCCAGTGGGTTTACGTTAAACGGCAAGCCGATGAAAATTATCGGTGTTTGTGATCACCATGATCTTGGCTGCCTGGGCACGGCCATCAATAAAAGGGCGCTGGAACGGCAACTGGAAATCCTGAAAGGTATGGGCTGCAATGGTATCCGCACTTCGCATAACCCGCCGGCACCCGAACTGCTTGATTTATGTGATAAGATGGGCTTTATTGTAATGGACGAAGCCTTTGATATGTGGAAGAAGCAAAAGAATAAATATGATTACCACCTGAACTGGGACGAATGGCATAAAAAGGATTTGGAAGACCAGATGCTGCGCGATCGCAATCACCCTTCTGTTTTTATCTGGAGCATCGGCAACGAAATTCCTGAACAATGGGGTGGCAAAGACGGCCAGGATTCCTCCGGCATGATCATCGCTTCAGAACTGGCTTCCATCATCCGGTCGCTCGACAGCAGCCGGCCTATCACCTCCGCACTCAATAACCCCTTCCCGGGCAATGAGATTTACAAATCCGGCGCGCTCGACCTGGTGGGATTCAATTACCATCACCAGGATTACAAAACCTTTCCCGACAAATTTCCCGGAAAAAAATTCATTGCAACAGAAACAGTGTCCGCACTGCAAACCCGCGGGCATTATGATATGCCTTCAGACAGTATCCGCCGCTGGCCTTCGCGCTGGGATAAACCGGTTACGGATGCGAATGCAGATCTGACCTGCTCGGCTTACGACAACTGTTCAGCACCCTGGGGGTCTACACACGAAGAAACGCTGAAAGAACTATTGAAATATGATTTTGCCAGCGGTATGTTTGTATGGACCGGGTTCGACTATATCGGCGAACCGACACCTTACCCATGGCCGGCCCGCAGTTCCTATTTTGGTATCATAGACCTGGCCGGTTTTCCCAAAGATGTGTATTACCTGTACCAGAGCCTGTTTACCACCAAATCAATGCTCTATATTTTCCCGCACTGGAACTGGACCGCTGGTCAAACGGTTGACGTATGGGCTTATTATAACAATGCAGATGAAGTAGAGCTTTTTCTGAATGGCAAATCGCTGGGGGTAAAAAAGAAGGAAAATGAAGACCTGCATGTAATGTGGCGGGTGGCCTATGCGCCTGGGGTGCTGAAAGCCGTCTCCCGCAAAAACGGGAAGACCGTACTGGAGAAAATAATTAATACGGCCGGCGCACCTGCCAGCATTGTAGTAAGTGCAGACAGGAGCAATATCAATGCAGATGGCAGCGATCTTTCTTTTGTAACGGTAAAAGTGCTGGACAAAAACGGCAACCTGGTGCCCAATGCCGACAACCTGGTAAAATTTGAACTGAATGGAAACGGTTTTATTGCCGGGGTAGATAATGGCAATCCTACCAGTATGGAATCTTTCAAGGCTAGCAGCAGAAAAGCTTTTAATGGCCTATGCCTGGCCGTTATACAATCGAATGGCAAAGCAGGAAATATCAGTATAAAAGCAAGCGCTGAGGGCCTGGCACCCGCAACATTGAGCCTATCGGCCCGGTAGCGTAGTGGAGGGGTGGATTGTATGGATGGCCCATCCGTTTAATCCGTGTTGTCCCTATTCCGAACATATGTAATTGTTTACGATGAAAAATAATATTGTTAGCGGCCTTCTTTTATTTGTATTGGCCGCCCAGTCACAAACAGCCGTTAATGCGATACGCATTAACCAGCTGGGTTATTACGGCGGAGCGCCTAAAATAGCCATCCTGGCGGCAGCCAGCAGCGCCAGGTTTTTTTATATTATCGGCAACAGTAAGAATGATACGGCTTTCAGGGGAGAATTGGGGAAGACCCTGCTATCCACCAATTCTTCTTTACAGACCAGGGTGATTGATTTCAGCGCGTTTCAAACGGCAGGCACTTATCGCATTGTAATTCCTGGTTTGCCGCCATCTTATATTTTTGCTATCAGGAGTCAGGCCAACCGGGCGGTTGCGCTGGCTGCACTTAAAGGATTTTATTTTATCCGCGCATCGATGCCGCTGGATAAAACCTTTGCGGGCCAGTGGGCCCGGCCTGCGGGCCATCCCGATACTGCTGTACTGATTCATCCTTCTGCGGCCAGTACTGCAAGACCGGCCGGTACGGTTATCTCTACACCAGGTGGCTGGTATGATGCGGGCGACTATAATAAGTACATTGTAAACTCCGGGATTACCATGGGCACACTGCTGTCTGCCTATGAAGATTTCTCCGCTTATTTTGATACCCTGCATACCAATATACCGGAAAGCAAAGACTCGGTGCCGGATATCCTGAACGAGACACTGTATAACCTGCGCTGGATGTTTACCATGCAGGATCCTGCCGACGGTGGTGTTTATAATAAATGTACCAATGCGGCTTTCGACGGTATGGTCATGCCCGGGGTAACAAAACTGCCCCGCTATGTAGTACAAAAAGGTACGGCGGCTACACTTGATTTTGCTGCGGTAATGGCGCAGTGGAGCCGGATTGCGCAAAAATTTCCCACATGGCTACCCGGACTTTCAGACAGTTGCCTGACGGCCGCGAAAAAAGCCTGGGCGTGGGCGCTTCAGAACCCGGCGCTGCTGTATGATCAAAATGCTATGAATGGCTTGTATGCGCCTAAGGTTACCACCGGTGGTTATGGCGATAGAAATTTTTCCGATGAATGGTTCTGGTCGGCTGCAGAATTGTACAGCAGCACCGGCGACAAAGAATATCTTACCGCCCTGTCAAAAGACCTGCAGGATAGCATGGTGTTGCCGTCCTGGGGCAACGTAAAAATGCTGGGTTTCTATACTTTGATTCGCCCCAATACACGGCACGCCATGGTGCAGGCAGATGTGTATAAAATAAAAGGACGATTGTTGCAATTTGCGGATCATTACCTGGAAAATATCCAGCAAAATGCTTTTCAGACCGTGATGGGCCAGTCGAAACGCGATTTTAACTGGGGCAGCAATGCCAATGCCGCCAACCAGGGTATCGTATTAATAAATGCCTGGCTGATAACCAAAGATCGCAAATATGCAGATGCCGCATTAACCAACCTGGATTACCTGCTGGGCAGGAATGCCACCGGATATTGCTTTGTAACGGGAATGGGTACCCGATCTACCATGCACCCGCACCACCGGCCTTCGGTGGCAGACGGCATTGAAGCGCCGGTGCCTGGCTTACTGGCGGGCGGCCCCAACCCTGGCCGCCAGGATAAATGCCCATATGATTTTACAGAACCCGAAACAGCCTACGCAGATACTGATTGCGCTTATGCCTCCAATGAAATCGCCATTAACTGGAATGCGCCGCTGGTTTACCTGGCCAATGCCATAGAAGCGATACAATATGCAGCCGGTTACAGCAAAAAGAAAAAAATGTTGGGACTATTTTAAATGTTGCATTTTAAATGCTAATTATACGCGCAAATGAAGAGTACAATTACAGGGATGCTGTTGCTTGCTATGATAAGCTTACAGGCACAGCCCACTATTCAGCAATATTTATCGGGCACCGATAAAGATCATACGGTGCAATGGGATTTCTTTTGCAGCAAGGGTATGAACAGCGGCAAATGGACCAAGATCGAAGTGCCTTCCAATTGGGAGCAGCAAGGCTTTGGCGGCTACAGTTATGGGCACGACAAGGTGAAGACCGATGAGCAGGGCCTGTATAAATATCATTTTACAGCGGCAAAAGACTGGAACCGGAAAAAAGTGTTCATTGTATTTGAAGGGTCGATGACAGATACCGACGTGAAAATAAATGGTAAGTTGGCAGGTACCGTGCACCAAGGCGGATTCTACCGCTTTAAATATGATATTACTGCACTGCTGAAATTCGGTGCATCCAACCTGCTGGAAGTAACGGTTAGTAAAATGTCTGCAGAAGCTTCTGTAAACAGGGCAGAACGCAACGGCGATTTCTGGACCCTCGGAGGCATCTACCGCCCGGTTTACCTGGAGCTGGTGCCAGAAACCTATATTGACCGCGTAGCCATCAATGCCAAAGCAGATGGTTCCTTTGCCATGGATGTGTACGCAGTAAATGCCTTGCCCGGTTCTACCGTTGAGGCACAGGTGCAAAAACTGAATGGCGAAGCGGTGGGCAAACCGTTCTCCCTAACGGTTGCCCAGCCGCAGGAAAAATACAGCCTGCAAAATCAATTTGAGCAGCCGGCTTTATGGAATCCTGAATTTCCCCGGTTGTACCAGGTAATGGTCACTCTCCGGACCAGGCAGGGCAACCTGCATACGATTACACAGAAATTCGGTTTTCGCACCGCAGAACTACGACCAAATGATGGCTTCTATGTAAACGGCACCAAAATAATCTTCAAAGGGGTTTGCCGGCACAGCGAGTGGCCGGAGACCGGCCGTACCCTCAGCAAAGACATCAGCCTGCTGGATGTAGGATTAATGAAGGAAATGAATATGAATGCCGTGCGGATGAGCCATTACCCGCCCGACCAGCATTTCCTGGACGTCTGTGATTCGCTGGGGCTTTTTGTACTGGATGAATTAACCGGATGGCAGGCTGCTTATGATACTGTTGCCGGAAGACCCCTGGTAAAAGAACTGGTGGTAAGAGATGTTAACCATCCCTGTGTGGTCATCTGGGATAATGGCAATGAAGGAGGCTGGAACCGGGCACTGGACAATGATTATGCACTGTACGATCCGCAGCAAAGACTGGTGATTCATCCCTGGGAAAAATTCAACGGTACCGATACCAAACATTATCCAGAGTATAACTATGTAGTGAATGCAGGCCTGTACGGGCACGAAGTTTTTTTTCCGACGGAGTTTATGCATGGCCTCTATGACGGCGGCCATGGTGCGGGCCTGGAAGATTTCTGGAATGCCATCCTTCAGCATCCTTATGGCGCGGGTGGTTTTCTGTGGTCTTTTCACGATGAAGGCATTGTACGAAGGGATAAAAAAGACAGTATTGATACCGATGGCAACCATGCACCCGATGGCATCGTAGGGCCACACCGCGAGAAGGAAGCCAGTTTTTATACCATTAAAGAGATTTGGTCGCCGGTGTACATCAAGCAACATTCCATTGCGCCGGGTTTTACCGGCGAGCTGGCGGTAGAGAACCGTTATCTCTATACCAACCTCAACCAGTGTTCTTTTGAATGGAAGCTGGCCAATTTGCCAACTGCGGGTGGTAAAGGCATCCTGCCAATGATAACCGACAGCGGCAAACTGACTTCACCCTTCCTGGCACCGGGGGCAAAAGGAGTATTGTTATTGCCCTTACCAGCATCCTGGAATAATAAGGATGTATTATACCTGGCAGCCTACGATGCCTATAAAAAAGAAATCTGCAGCTGGAGCTGGCCATTGAAAAGACCGGCAGCAATGGCCTTGCAGGCTGTTGCTTCATATGACGCTTCCGGCCCTACCGGCATTACTGCCACGGAGCAGGACAGCAGCCTGGTGCTAAAGGCAGACAATATTCAATACTACTTTAATAAAAGAACGGGGTGTTTGCAGAAAGTGGAGAACAGCCAGTCTGCTATTTCTCTGTCTGACGGACCGGTTACTGCCGGTGTGGCACATACGCTTAAAGAAATAAAGCAGTATAAGAAAGATGCACAGTATATCATTGAACCGGTATACGAAGGGGCTTCTTCATTTTCAGTAAAATGGATCTTTGAAACAGGGCACCCGGTAAAGCTGGAATACAGTTATGGGCAGAAAGGGCCGGCTGATTTTGCCGGCATCAGTTTCAATTATCCTGAAGAAAAAATAACCGGTGTCAGATGGATGGGACGGGGCCCCTATCGTGCCTGGAAGAATCGCTTAAAGGGTCAGCAGTTTGGGGTTTGGGAGAAAGCGTACAATAACAGCATTACAGGAGAAAGCTGGGACTACCCGGAGTTCAAAGGTTATCATGCAGAATTGTACTGGGCGGTCATCGAAACAAAAGAAGGGTCATTTAAAATCTATAATGAGAACGAAGGCGTATTCCTGCAATTACTGAAGCCGAAAAAGCCAAAAGGCGCTTACAACGACAATACCAGTCCACCTTTCCCTGATGGTGCTATTGGTTTAATGAGTTTCATTCCGCCCATCGGCACCAAGTTTCAGTCGGCCGACAAAATGGGGCCTCAAAGCCAGCCAAACATTCAGCTGAATGCCCCGGTAAGCGGTACGCTCTGGTTTGATTTCAGGCCGGGGAAGAAGGGATATTGAGAAAAATAAAAAAAAGTAAAAAATACTGGCCATTTCAATATAAATCCATCTTACCATTGGCATGGCATGCGGTATTCATGAAAATGACGCTTAGCAATAAGCCTTAAAGGACCTGTCGGCAGCCAGGTGCAATGATTCTTTGTATCTTTAATCGACAACCAAATTGCAGCATATGCATCCTTCTCCTCATACAGAAAACAGTCAGCCCCTCACCGTCAAACTGGCCAGCCAGGCCGAGTTCGATAAGATACATGAACTGAACCACCAGGTATTTGCCGATGAGATACCCCAGCACGCAAAAAGAGCAGATGGCAGGCTGGTAGATGCCTTCCATGAAAAAAATACCTACGTCGTTGCCATGGAAGGCGAAGAACTGGTGGGTATGGTTTGTTACAATGCGGAGCGGCCTTTTTCGCTCGACAAAAAAATGAGCAACCTGGACAGCTACCTGCCGGCGCACCATAAATTAGTTGAGATCAGGTTGTTTTCCGTAAAAAAGAACCGGCGCAAGGAAGGTATTGCGATCGCCCTGCTGAAAACCCTGATACCTTCACTGATTGCACAGGGGTACGACCTGGGCGTTATTTCCGCCAGCCTGAAAGAACTGGAACTGTATAATAATATTGGGGCGGTGGCTTTTGGCGAAATAGTGGGTACAAAGGAAGTGCCTTACCAGCCTTTGTATTTTCATGTGCGGAATCTAAAAGGCGCTTTTAAAACGGAATAGTACCATAAAAGCCTATTGAAGTTATTAAAGATTCCGCGGACTCTTTTCTGTAAGGAAAACAGCAGGTAATAATTAGCAGGCATTTGGCTGCAGTTACCAGTTACCGTGTTTCTGCTTGGTATGGCTGAGTGATCCAAACATAAATACCCGACAGTAACCTGCCGGGTATTTTCTTCTATTGTATCATATCCAACCTTATTTCTTGATCACTTCTGCATTAATATGCAGTTTCACGTCTTCACCCAGTACCAGTCCGCCGGCTTCTGTAACGGCGCCCCAGCTAAGTCCGAAATCAGCTCTTTTTATTTTCCCCGTAATTTCAAAACCGGCAACGGTTTGTCCGTACAGATCTTTCTGCACGCCGCCAAAGTCAACATCCAGTTCAATGGGTTTTGTAACACCGTGGAGCGTAAAATTGCCGGTGAGTTTATAGTCGCTGCCACTGATGGGCGTTAGCGCAGTAGAAACAAAGGTCAATTTTGGAAATTTCTCGGCGTCAAAAAAATCGGGTGATAACAGGTGGCCATCCCTTTGTTCATTGCCGGTGTGCATACTTTTAATGTCTGCAGAAAAATTGATTTTTGCGTCACTGAAATCATCTTTGTCGGCATCAACGGTGCCTTCAAAACTGGTAAATTTTCCGGATGCATTGGAAATAACCAGGTGCTTGATTTTAAAGCCAACCTCTGAATGGTTGGCGTCTATAACCCATGTTGCCATAATTGTGTATTTAGAGTGTAAAAATAATGTTTAAACATTGAACAGCCAAATAAAACAGCCTTTCTTTTTGTTAAAGTGTTTACAAGAGCAAAGCCGGGTTGGTTATTTGTTTATTCTCCCCAGATATGATCTTCTCCTTTCAGCCATTTCTTTACCAGTTCGGTGGTTACCGACTTGGGCCTTTCCAGCGGAAAGCCCAGGGCCCTGTCCCAGCAAAGGCTGGCCAGTACACCCAGTGAGCGGCTTACGCCGAACAATACGGTATAGAATTCATATTCAACCAGGCCGTAATGCACCAGCAGGGCGCCGCTGTGGGCGTCTACATTGGGCCAGGGGTTTTTGATCTTGCCCAGCGACTGCAGAATGGGCGGCACGGTATCATATACGTTCCAGATGGTTTGCACCAGGGGATCGTCCGGCATATGTTTTTTTCCGAATTCCATCTGTGCGGTAAAACGCGGATCGGTTTTGCGCAGCACGGCGTGTCCATAACCCGGCACTACTTTTCCTTCGCCCAAGGTCTTTTTTACATATTCCGCTATCTGTTCTTTTGACGGCAGATCGGTTTTCAATTCATCGCGCAATTCAAATATCCATTTGATCACTTCCTGGTTGGCCAGGCCGTGCAAAGGGCCGGCAAGACCAGTCATGCCGGCGGCCAGGCTCAGAAAAGGATCGCTCAGGGCCGAACCCACCAGGTGGGTGGCATGGGCAGATACATTTCCGCCCTCGTGATCGGCATGAATGGTCATGTACAGCCGCATCAGTTCTTTAAAAGCCTCGTCTTCAAAACCCATCATATGGGCAAAATTGCCGGCCCAGTCCAGTAAACCATTCGGGTTAATATGTTCATTCTTCTTGTATTTCCGCCGGTAAATATAGGCTGCAATCCTGGGCAGGCGGGCAATCAGGTCCATGGCATCATCGTATACCACGCTCCAGTAATCTTTTTTATTGATGCCTTTTGCATAGGCTTTTGCAAAATTGCTTTCCGTCTGCAGGGCCATAATGCCTACTGTGAACATGGTCATGGGGTGCGTGCTCAATGGCAAAGCATCAATGGTAGCAAAAACATGGTTGGGAACATGGCTGCGGCGCTGCCAGACAGAGGTAATATGCGCCGAGTCTTCTTCAGACGGCAGATCGCCCACCAGCATCAGGTAGAATAAACCCTCTGGTAATGGTTCTGTGCCATCTTTTGCTTTGGGCAGTTTTTGCTGCAGTTCAGGTATGGAATAACCACGGAAACGAATGCCTTCCTGCGAATCCAGCAGGGAGGTTTCTGATACCAGGCCGGTAATGCCCCGCATACCCTGGTATACTTGTGCCAGTGTTACTTCGCCAATTACTTTTGTGCCATTTTCTTTCAGCAGCTCCTTTATTTCTGTGTTGGCTGCATCTGCTTTTGCCTTAAACCTTTCTTTGATAATGCCCATGGGAGGTAATTGAATATATTGAGGAAATTGATTTTAACGGCTGCGGCTAAGTTAGCCAAACTAGGCTGCTGAAACAAAATTTAATGGGGAGGGTTTAAGGAATGTGTTAAATACGCATTAAAGAAGTAATACAGGCAAATGTCTCTTTTAAAAACGATTTACCGGCAATGTCCCCTGCGGGCCACCGGATCAAAACCAGGTACATTAAACAAATCTTTTCAGCAGACCACCAGGTAAACCGGCGCCTGGTGATGCCAGCTCCCGGCATACAGCCTCCTCCTTCAAAAACCTGTTTTTATAATGATAATCATTGGCGGAGAGATGTTGCTGAGCAGTGGGGAAATTAAGACCATCGTAGGTTCTCTTTTCAAGTAATATCTTCTTATCTAATGTTGCGGTGCAGAAAGAAAGTTGAGGGCTGTAATCGATAAAACGGCTATCACATAACAGGCTACACCCACCAGGAAAAATACAAGTGATCTTTTCCCGGCTATCACAGATTTTTTTGCCCGGTACCCGATGAGGAAAACAAAGCTGGTAATAAAAAACCTAACCCAATAAACGCCAGTAGTCTAAATAAAATAGTGGTCAAAATAATAGGTCGATTTCTTTCCCATCAGTCGCAAGCATCCGCTTGCGCCTGTGGATGCATTCAAAAAGCTGATTACTGCTGCATCACCGGTAATTCAATATGTGTTGGGTATTGTGCCGAATAATAAATGGTTTGCGCTGCTTTTGTATAATCACTCTCTTTGGCTTCAAAGATATTAGGCACATATTTTTGCGGGTTCCGGTCGATAACCGGGAACCAGCTGCTCTGGACCTGTATCATGATCTTATGCCCTTTCAAAAAAGTATGGTTGATCTGGTGCAGATCGATCACAAATTCTTCCGGCTTTCCGGGTATCAGTGGTTCCGGCCTGGTAAAACTTTTCCGGAACCTGCCCCTGAACACTTCCATGGCTACCGGTAACTGGTAACCGCTCATGACAGTACTCTTTGCATTAAAATCCGGGTATACGTCAATAAGTTTAACAATCCAGTCGGCATCGCTGCCACTGGTGCTCGCATACAAGTGGGCAGTAATCTGGCCGGTTACGGTCAGATCATCCTGCAGCGTATCCATGGCAAAACTGATTACATCCGGGCGGGTGTACACAAAACGCTGGTCTTCTACATGCCAGGGGTACCAACGGCTGCCGGGCCCATAAGTAGCTTCGATGGGTTGCATGCGGTAGGGAACCGGTTTGGCCGGGTCGCTGGTATAGGTTAGTTTTCCCTCCGCAGCAACCGGTTTTTCAAAAGAGGCCTTGTTATGTTCTGCGGCATATAAATTTTTGATCGTTGCTTCTTTGGGTGGCCAGCTGGTATATGTTTTCCATTCATTCCTGCCGGTCTGAAAGCAATAGGCTTCTTCAAATTTGCCGTCGCCTTTTCCTTTCAGGTAATAATCGAACCATTTTTTCTGCAATAGCCTGAACCATTCTGCTGTACTGCTGCCGAAAGCTATTTTTCCAAGGCTATCGGCTTTTCTGGAAGCCCACTGGCCATGGTTCCAGGGGCCCAGCACAATATGGTTACGGTTAAAACTGTCTTTCTTTTCCATATGGGCGTACATCAGCTGCGGTCCGTTCAGATCTTCCTGGTCGTAGTAACCCCCTACATGCAGCTGAGGTATCTGTGCGTAAGACAAATAATTCAGCGGTGAATTCTTTTGCCAGAAGCTGTCGTAATTAGGGTGCTGCACAAAATTGTTCCAGGTAGGAATCCTGTTGTGAAAATATTTATCATTTACGTTTTTTAATGAACCAAGCTGCAGGTACCAGTCAAACAAATCATATTGCGGAAAAGGGAAATCGCTGTCTTTGGTATTATCGTTTTCCAGTTCATACGAATATTCCATTCCATAGCTGAGACGGAAAGCGCCGTTGTGGTGAAAGTCATCCCCCCGAAACAAATCGCTCATACAGGCCTGTTCCGAAGATGCTTTCAAGGCTGGGTGGGGGTCTACTGCGCCCACCAATGCCAGCCAGCCGGGGTAGGAGATGCCCAGTATACCCACCTTGCCATTATTGCCGGGCAGATTCTTTACCAGCCAGTCTACAGCATCCCAGGTATCGGTGCTTTCGTCGATGGCTCCTTTCTGCGTGGCATGTATCAGCGGCTGGTGAATCTGCATACTGCCTTCGCTTTTGTATTTGCCGCGCACATCCTGCATCACGAAGATATAGCCCTCCTTTGCAAACAACCCCATCTGCGGCCAGCCATCGAGCCGGAAGGTAGAGTCTTTTCCCATGTCCCAGTCAGAACCATAAGGTGTGCGCTGCAATAATACAGGCGCTGGTTCTTTTGCATTCACCGGTTCAAAAATGCTGGTAAACAGTTTTACGCCATCGCGCATGGGTATCATGGCAGTTACTTTCCGGTACAATATAACGCTGTCTGCCTGGGCCCTGGCGAAAGAAAAAAACAGGGCCGCTAGTAAGAAGGTGCTGGTAATGCGTTTCATAATAAATTTATTTGGGAGCGCATTAAAGATAGGTCAAAAATCAAAAATTTACCAAGCCGTAGAAAACGGCGAAAGGAAAAAATGCAAAAGCCTTTGTTTGGTTTAGCCATGCAAAGGTCTTTTCATTTTCATTTGTTCATTTTCAACCGAAAACAACAGCAGCTCTTCTGCCGTGTGCGGCAGCTGTATCTTTTTTTCAAATACGAGGCCCAGTTTGTTCAGCAGGTTGATGGAAGGTTGGTTGGAGGGGAGGGTAATGGCCAGTATCTTTTTCATGTGTAATACCTGCATGCCATGCAACAGGCTGGCGAATCCTGCTTCCAGCGCATATCCCTTGCCGGTATATGCTGGCAGCAGCGCAAAGCCGATATCGGCATATTCGAGGCTGTCTCTTTTCAGCAGGCCGCAAATGCCGATGGGAACCTTCGTTTCTTTCAGGCTAACCAGGTGCAGGCCGTGCCCGTGTGCAGCATAACTGGCCATGGGCCCGTTGCTGATATAGTTTTCGGCGGCTGCTATGTCATGGATATTGCGATCGCCAATGTATTGCAGCCAGCCCGGGCTGTTTACAAGCGCCAGTATAAAAGGCGCGTCCTCTTTCTTTAACTCAGTTATAACGAGGTGATCTGTTTCGGAGATGATCATGGGCATTTGTTTGGTCGGGTCACGCTAAGACGACAGGCAGGCAAAGATATCAAGGC
Organism: uncultured Flavihumibacter sp.; assembly: GCA_964245425.1. Classification (GTDB taxonomy): domain Bacteria; phylum Bacteroidota; class Bacteroidia; order Chitinophagales; family Chitinophagaceae; genus JACMLD01. Next base: position 19,596 of record CAXTMV010000078.1, read on the forward strand.
TTACAGAAGCAAAAGCCTTTGCTTCTTTTACTTTCTTAGCTGTCTTTGTTTGAAAAATGCTACCCGATCACTTTCAGTAATAATACACCGATGCCATAAATCAGTGTTGCAATAAAAATGCCTTTGATGGTTTGATCTTTGCGGGCGTTTACATACACGGTGAAGAGCACTGCATTGGCAATCAGTGAAATGCTGCTCACGGCGGTAAGCAGGGTTTTATACTGGCGCAGGTAGCCCAGGAATTCGACAAAACTTACATTGTGCGAGAAAAAAGCGAGAAAATAATAGACCAGCATGCCCAGTAAAGGCCCCAGGAAACCCAGCAGCAGGCCAAAGCGTATATTATCTCTTTTGAGCATTATTGTAGCTTCCACTTTTTTTCCAATTTAGTCTTAAGAACGTAATTGGTGAGATCAAATTGTACGGGCACTACACTTACATAATTATTTTCCAGGGCCCATGTATCGGTATCGCGCCCTTTATCCAGGTTTTTAAACTCGCCGGGCAGCCAGAAATATTTACGTCCGTGGGGGTCGTTCCGCTCAATAAAATCCTCTTCGTATTTGGCGTAAGCCTGCCGGCAAAGCTTTACGCCCTTGATGAGTTCATCTGCCACGGGCGGGATATTTACATTCAGAATTAGGTGCTTATCGACCGGCATCGTCAGCAATTTTTCAGTGAGTATCCGAACATATTTTCTTGCGGCTGTGAAATCGGCCTCAATGCTGTAATCCAGCAGTGAAAAACCGATGGAGGGAATGCTTTCGATGGCGGCTTCTACAGCGGCGCTCATGGTGCCACTGTAGATAACATTAATGGAATGATTGGCGCCGTGGTTAATGCCGCTCAGGCAGATATCCGGCTTGCGGTGCAATACCTTATCTACCGCCAGTTTTACACAGTCTACTGGTGTGCCGCTGCAACCCCAGGCTTCCACGCCTTCCATAAACTGCACCGGGTGCAGGCGAAGGGGGTGCCCGATGGTAATCGCATGCCCCATACCGCTCTGCGGTTTGTCGGGGGCTACTACCACAATTTTTCCG
>CAXTMV010000079.1:0-7306 GCA_964245425.1 uncultured Flavihumibacter sp.
CTTGTCGCCTACGGGCTGGCCGCTTTCGGCCCCGGCCTGCTGATTTATTTTATTATACATGTGGTCAATAATAAAAAAATAGAGGGCACGGAAAAAATAATATGGGTACTGGTTTTTATTTTCGCCGGCATCGTAAGCTTTCCAATTTACTGGTACATGCGGGTATGGAAGGCGGCGGAAACGGAAGTCATTCAACAATAAAAATTAAAAATCAACATTTTCCCGGCACGTTGCGATCAAATAACACAATTACCTGACATAAGAAAACGCCAGCATGAAACAAATAACGTCCATATTGCTTTGCTGCTTTTTTGCACAGCTTTCCTTTTCGCAGAAAGTCGTCTCTATCTTTAATGGCAAGGATCTCACTGGCTGGACAATCAATGGCACCGAAAAATGGTATGTAGACAGCAGTCACCAGCTGGTATGTGAAAGCGGCCCGGACAAGCAGTACGGTTACCTGTCTACCAAAAAGAATTATAAGAATTTTGTGCTGAGCCTGCAGTTCAAACAGGAGGCCAATGGCAACAGCGGTGTTTTTTTCCGTTCTTCTATTGAAGGGGTAAAAATAAGTGGCTGGCAGGTAGAAGTAGCGCCCATCAACCTGCATACCGGCGGTATTTACGAATCTTATGGCCGGGGATGGCTGCGCCAGCCCGATGCCGATCATGAAAAATACCTCAAAGAAGGCGACTGGAATACCATGAAAATAAAAGTAGACGGTGACCATGTTACTACCTGGCTCAATGGCAACCAGATGGTAGACATCAGCGATACCACTATTGGAAAAGGCCTGGGCTTTATTGCCCTGCAGATACACGATGGCGGCGGTATAAAAGTAAGGTGGAAAAACCTGGAGATAGTGGAACTGCGATAATGGCTGATGGCCGACCTGATAACGCCTGATTTCTTTTCAGCACCAAAGCGACCTGGCATTTCACAAAGGAACGATGTTTGTCGAACAGTTTTGGCTGCTCAGGCTTGCTCCCACACCATCACCAAATGCACCAGCGTTTGCAGGCTCTTTTGCATATCCTGTACGCTTACATATTCCTGTTTTCCATGCAGGGCCATTTCGCCGGTAAAGATATTCGGGCAGGGCAATCCCATAAAAGACAGGCGCGCGCCATCGGTGCCGCCGCGGATACCGGTTGTGATGGGTTCAATGCCGGCCCGTTCCATGGCAGTGCGCGCATGCGCTACTACCTGCGGATGCTGATCCAATACTTCTTTCATATTCCGGTATTGCTCTTTTACAACAAAATCGGCGGTAGCACCCGGAAATTTCTCCAATGCCGTTTCCATTTTATCGCGCAGGTAATTTTCATAGGCTTCCAGTTTGGCCGTCATAAAATCGCGGATGATGAAGTGTACGCTGGCTTTTTCGGCAATGCCTTCCATATGTACCGGGTGCACAAAACCATAGCGATCCTCCGTTGTTTCGGGCGATAATTCATCCTTGGGCAAAGAGTCTACAAAAAAGGCTGCTACTTTCAACGCATTCACCAGTTTGTCTTTGGCCGCACCGGGATGTGCGCTGATGCCATGAAAAGTAATGGCAACCCCATCAGCAGAAAAATTCTCGTCTTCCAGGCTGCCGCGTTCACCTCCATCAAGTGTATAGGCAACAGCGGCACCCAGTTTTTCCAGATCGGCTTTATCTACCCCGCGGCCTACTTCTTCATCGGGCGTGAACAAGATTTTAATAGTACCATGTTTTATGTCGGGGTGCTGGCCCAGGTATTGAATCAGGTCCATAATGATGGCCAGGCCGGCTTTGTCATCGGCGCCCAGCAGCGTGGTGCCCGAAGCGGTAATAATGTCTTCTCCTATTTTTTCTTTCAGGTAGGGATGATCTTTAGTGGAAATAACCTGGCTTTTATCATCGGGCAGTATGATATCCGCCCCGTCGTAGGCAGCGTGTAAAATAGGCTGTACCGCAGTGCCGCTGCAATCGGGCGCTGTATCCATATGCGAACAGAAACAGATAACCGGTACCTTTTTTTCCGTGTTGCCGGTTATGGTGGCATATACATATCCGAATTCGTCCAGGTGGGCATCGGTAATGCCCAGTTCCAGCAATTCTTTTACCAATACGCGGCCCAGGTCTTTCTGTTTGTCGGTGGTAGGGCAGGTTACAGACTTTGGATCGCTCTGGGTGTCTATTTGTACATACCGCATCAATCGTTCCGCTGCCGTATAGGCGTAATTATCAAACATAGTTGTATTTTTAAAGACTGTTTTACCAGGGAAGAAAGTTCATCGTTTCGGTCGTTCACCGCGCTGTTCAGAACGCCTGCAAAAATGACCCACTACCGAACCATGAACCGCTTCGTCTTTGTGGTAAAAAGCAAATTAACATAAATGAAACCGAATCTCCATAACAAACCCGTGGTACAGCAGGGCTGGCTAAGGGTATTGCTGTTTTGTGTTTTCTATTTTTCATTGTTACTGGGAGCCGGCTTTATCTGGTTCCTGCTGCATAAAACAACTGCCGCAGGCGATGAAAAAAGTGCCGGCTTAGCCGAAACCCCCTACCTGTTATTCATTGCCGATGCTGCCATTACCATCGGTTCTGTATGGTTGTTCCGGAAGCTTATTGACCGGCGTTCTTTCGAAAGCATCGGTTTTGCCATTGATAAAAACGGCCTGCATGCCGGTACCGGTTTTTTTCTCGGTATTTTTTTGCTGTGCGTGGGCAGCTGTATTTTATATTTCAGTAAACATCTTGCCTGGACCAATATAACCTTCAATGGCAACGATCTTTTCATTGGCCTTGGGCTGATGCTGATCATCTCTTTTTATGAAGAAATTGCCTTCAGGGGGTATATACTGAATAACCTGCTTGAATCATTGCCCAAGTGGCCGGCCCTGTTGATCTCGGCCCTTGTTTTTGCCCTGGCTCATGCCAGCAATCCATCGTTTTCTATTGTTGCAGCTGTCAATATTTTACTGGCGGGCATTTTACTGGGGTTAAATTATATCTATACCAGGAATCTCTGGTTTTCCATCTGTTTTCATTTTACCTGGAACTTTTTCCAGGGGTCTGTACTGGGTTATGAAGTAAGCGGGCTGCGGCTGCAAAGCCTGCTGGAACATGATGTATCGGGCAGTGATTTATTAACAGGTGGTAAATTTGGCTTTGAGGGTTCATTGCTGGCAACGGCATTGTACCTGCCGGCGATTGCTGCATTGGCCTGGGTGTATCAGAAAAAATATGGGTTGGTAAAAGATCTCAACCCGTCCCTTTCCAAAGGAGCGGGCGGATGATTTGTAATTAAAAATAATTAGACCCAATCAGTTTATTTTCGTGCAGGAGCAACAGCAAAAAATATGATAGCTACTTCCGCTATTGTCAGACGTTAACTACAACCCCGCCCCTGCCTGCCGGACAGGCTTTGGAGAGGGGCAGCAGTAAGGTCCTACGGCATTATTATCAATGATTTTGCACCCACGATTTCTACGAGTTCCAGGTCAAAGACCAGGTCTTCGCCTGCCAGCGGGTGGTTGGCATCGAGTGATATGATATCGTCTTTAACAGCAGTGATAACAACTGGTATTACCTGGCCGTCTCCGCTGGTCATGTTCAGCTGCATGCCTACTTCGGGCACCATTTCAGCAGGGAAATTGGCTTTGGGAAACTCTACCAGCATACTCTCATTTACGGGGCCGTACGCTTCGTCTACAGGTATATTGATTGTTTTTTTATCCCCTACTTTCATACCGGTTACGCCATCATCAAAACCTTTTATCACCATACCACTGCCCACTTCAAATTCCAATGGCTCACGTCCTTCGCTGCTGTCAAAAGTTGTTCCATCTGTTAACCGGCCGTGGTAATGTACCTTAACGGTATCACCGCTTTTCACTGTTTGCATAAATTGTTTTTTATAATAATAATTAGGTTCCGCTCACCTCTTTCCAATCAGCGTTGTTTATGCCTGTTCCTCACTGGCTGCAGAATCGTCTACACTACAGGTGAATCCATGATGAACAAAAAGATAAAATAAAAGATGATTGAGGCCCGAAAATAAGGCAATGTTTCACATTTTCCATCAAAAAATTTTGAGCGTATCCCGCTCAAGAGAGGAGCTCTAAGGTTGCCAGCCATGGTCAGATGAGGCGAAGCTGTGCTGCTATCTTTATGAGTGAAGCGGTGTTTTTTGCCTCCAGCTTAGACAACAGGTTTTTCCGGTGCGTATCTACGGTAGCAGGGCTGATGAAAAGTTTATGGGCAATGTCGTTATTGGTTAGTCCGTCTGCAATCAGCTCCAGTATTTCTTTTTCACGCCGGGTAATAACCGGGGTATGACTACCGGTGGCGGGCTTTCTGAGCGTTTGGGCAGCATCGAAACTAAGATAGGACCGGCCTTTTGCCACGGTATGGATGGCTTCCATCAATTCATGCTGCGAGGCATTCTTGATAACATAACCGGATGCTCCATTGTGCATCATCTTCTCAATAAAACTGAGTTGGTTAAAAGTGCTCAGCCCCAGGATGGCCACAGCAGGATGTCGTTTTTTCACTTCTTCGCACAATTCAATACCGCTTTTATCGGGCAGGCTGATATCCATTAAAATAACATCGGGCAATTGCTGCCGCAAAAAAGCCAGGCAGGAAGCTGCGGTGGAGGCATGGCCCATCAACTCAATATCCTTTTCATATTGCAGCAATGAACGGATGCCCTCTATTACCATGAAATGATCGTCTACAATAAAAACACGTATGGCCATTATGCGGTTAATTCAATGTGAACAGAAGTACCTTTACCCGGTTGCGATTGAACATCCAGTTTGCCCTTTAAAAAATCTACCCGGCTTCGGATATTGCCCCAGCCAATGCCGGGTGGCTGCTGTAGTAAAACGGTATCAAAACCTTTTCCATCATCCTCTACCGTTATAGCAATAACGCCCTGCCCGTTGCTGACCTGTACCAGCGCAGTTGTTGCGGCGGCATGTTTGAGTATATTATTTATCAGCTCCTGCACAATACGGTAAATGGCGATGGACACGGTCTGGTTCATATCACTGCCTTGCAGGCCGATCGACTGGTAGGTGATGGCAATGGCACCGCTCTGGTTGATGTCGTTGCAAAAATCTTTCAGGGCCACCTCCAGGCCAAAATTAACCAGGGCCTGTGGCATCATATTATGAGCTACCAATCGCATCTCTTTTATGGAGCTGTCGAGCATATCCATGCTGCGTTCAAAAGCCTGCTGGTTATCGGGGGTCATGACCAGGTTTGTCTTCATGGTATTTAATGAATATTTGATACCGGACAGCATGCCGCCCAACCCATCGTGCAGATCTTTTGCAAGGCGGCTCCGCTCCTGTTCTTCTCCTTTTAACACGGCTTCCGTTGCGGTCAGCTGCTGCTGTGTTTCCAGCTCGCTGATTCTTTGCTGCTGCAGCTTTTGTTTCTGCCGGCGGTTGCGGTAAAACAAACCGAAAATGATCAACAGGGCAACAGTGCCGCCGATTAAGATATAGTTAAGTACATTTTTTTGCCTGAGGGAGAGTACCTGGATTTTTTTTTCCGCCTGCAATTCTCTTATTTGGGTTTCTTTTTTCTCTGCCTGGTACTTCGCTTCCAGTTCATTGAGCTGCGAGTGGTTATTCCTCGCCGCCAGGCTGTCTTTTAACAGCAGGTATTCTTCAAAATGCTTATATAAGCCGCTTGTATCACGCCCCCCCAGTCCCTGGGCATCGATCAGCGCGCCCAGCGAATAATATACCACCTGGTCCAGCTGTAGTGGCTTTGCTATGGCAATGGCTTTTTTCAGGTAAGCAACCGCTTCATCATAGGCTCCCTGTTTAACGAGGGCAAAGCCGATATTACTGTTCAGCCCCGCAATTTCATACTGGTTATTTATCTTTTCGCTAAACGCCAGCGATTCTTTAAAATGGAAAATACAGGAATCATACAATTGCCTGCCTTCAAGAAAATACCGGCCTATCAGTTTATGAATAAGCGCCACCGCCATCATATTTTTCAATGCCAGGCCTCTTTGCAGATTTTCGCGGAGGGTTGGCAGTAAGCCATCAAATTGCTTTAATTCTACTTTTGCAAAGCCGATGGTATTGATGGCTATCAGTATTTTATTGGGATCCTGCAGGATGACAGCTGCAGTATGCGCTTCTGTAGCATATTGCAGCGAGCGCTTACAATCGCCCAGGAAAGCATAAATATTAGACAGGTTATTATAAGGGAAAAAAAGCAGCCCTTCCTCGCCTATCTCCCTGTAAATTTTTGCTGCGGCCAGGTAGTTTTCAGTTGCCTGCTCATATTGCTGCTGCAGGTGAAAGATAACGCCGTAGTTATGTGTCAGCAACCCAACCTGTTTGCGAAAATTTTTCGTGGGGTTGCCTTTTGCCAGCTGCCAGGCTTTATCATAAAATAATTTCCCGCTGTCTAAAGACATCTTATCGATATACAATACCCCGCGCAACCTGCTGGCAATAACAAGACCCAGGGTATCGTGCAGCAGCGCAGACAAATCAATAGATCGTTTCACCACGGCCGCAGCCCGCACCGGGTCAACGAACTGAAGTTTGCCCACCAGGTCGTTCAAACGGCTTACTTTGGCTGTATCGTCGGGTAAATGATCTACCAGTTGCTGCAGGCTGTCAATAGCGGGTGTTTGCGCAATTGCAGGTGCAACCACGCAGAAATAAAAAAATGCTATCAGGCTATATTTTTTCATAGCGCCAGTTCAATGTAAATCGAAGTTCCCTTCATCTGGTCCGATTGCAGCACCATCCTTCCTTTCAGGAAACTGACCCGGTGCCGGATATTATGTAGGCCAGTTCCAAGGGGCGACTGTAAAATCCGGGTATCGAATCCATTCCCATCGTCTTCTACTGTTATCGAAAGTTGATTTTTTTCTTTGGTAACCTGCACAAAGGCCGTAGCAGCGCCTGCATGTTTAATGGTATTGTTCACCAGCTCCTGCACAATCCGGTAAGCAGCGATGGCAGCGGTCTGATCGATGGCAACGTTTTCCATCCCTACCGATTGGTAATTTACTTGTAAAGCGCCACTTTGGCTCATCCCGAGGCAAAAATCTTTCAGGGCAGTGTTCAGTCCTGAGGCAACCAGTGCTTCCGGTACCAGGTTATACGCCACCTGGCGCAATGCACGGATAGAGTTGTCAAGCAGCTCCATGCTACGTTCAAAAGCCAGCATATTTTCCGGTGTCACAATCAGGTTGCCCATCATAATAGCTGCAAATAAAATAAACTATCACCGCGCCGGCCATCCCTTTTTTACATGATTTATTTTTTTAAATATCCTGTTTTTAAGGGA
>CAXTMV010000079.1:7316-9242 GCA_964245425.1 uncultured Flavihumibacter sp.
GGATAGGCCCGTTTTGCCCGGCAAAATAGATTTGCTATCTAAATCAAAACATCATGAAACATTTATCCTTCCTGCTGCTGTGCCTCCTCGCTGCTTTTTCGTCAGAAGCCAAGATCTGGCGGGTTAATAACAACCCAGGCGTAACCGCCGATTTTGCCACTTTTGTGGATGCTGTAAATGCGGCTGCCGCAGGCGATACGATTCACCTGGAGCCCAGTGCAACCGACTATACGAGCAGCAGTCTTACGCTCGCAAAACGCCTGGTAGTGATTGGCCCAGGTTATTTTCTTGACCCCGCCAATACCAGCACGCCGGGCAATGCCGGTTTGCAATTTGCCACGGGCGATGGCCGGATTCCTTTTTTCAGGATCGCCAGCGGCGCCAATGGAAGCAAGTTTATGGGTATCACCATTTCAGGTTCTGTCTACATGAATGGCGTTAGTAATATCAGTTTCGAAAAAGTGTATTTTCCCGCCAGCCCTTATTTCGAAACCGGTACCAACGATGCCGTTAGTTTCAGGAAATGTTTTTTTAACGGTGTTGGCATTACGGCTGCCGCCACCACTGTCATCAGCAATTTCACCTGTGAAAATTCTATTTTTTATAACAGTGCCTATATTTCACTGGCTACTTTATCCGGCTCCGGCAACCTGGTCAGGAACAACAGTGTCCTTAACAGCGGGAGTGCTTTCTTGCTCGCCAATACTTATCTCGCCAATAATATTTTTGGCACCAGCGCGCAGGGAACCTTTACCAATTGCACGGTCAAAAATAATCTTTTCCAGAGTAGCCAAACCTTACCCGGCACGGCAGTGGGCAATGTAGTAAGCGTAACCATGACCAACGTATATGTGGGGGGCACCACCGGCAGTCTCGATTCCAGGGCCGTTTTAAAAGCAGGATCCCCCGCCATTGCTGCAGGCCTTACGGTGGGCACCGTTACCACACCTGATTGCGGGGCTTTTGGCGCCACCGATCCGTATAAACTGTCCGGTATTCCCAATGTGCCAAGTATCTACAGCCTTACTGTACCCACCTCTATTCCTTCCGGCAGTGCTACCATGAACATCAGCTTCAGCACCCGAAATAATAATTAGCCGTGCGCCATTAGCTGCGATGCGCCAGTTGCTGATGGCTCGCAGCCCATACCTCGCAGCTAACCAAAACCATCGCCATGAAAAAAATTTTATCCCTTATACTATTATTGGCAGCCATGCTGTCTGCTTCGGCACAGGATCCTGCTTACCCGGCAGCCCCTGCTGCCCCACAAAACATTGTAGCAGCAGAATATTTTATTGATGCAGACCCCGGCATTGGCAAAGCAACCGCTATCAGCCTTTCGGCGGCGGTTACCATCAACGCAGCTACAGCTGCCATTAATGTAAACGGGCTTAGTAATGGCGTACACAGAATATATATCAGGAGCCTTAACAATGAAGGACGCTGGAGCATTACCGGCACAAAAGATTTTTTATACGATGCGGATGTTGTTTACGGCAATCCACCACCCGCTGCACAAAATATTATTGCAGCAGAATATTTTATTGACACCGACCCGGGCATTGGCAATGGCACGGCAGTTACCATCACAGCCGGACTCAACCTGAGCAGTATACCCGTTATCGTTAGTACCAACAGCTTCAGCAACGGCACCCACCGCCTGTACCTGCGCAGCAAAAGCAATGAAGGCCGCTGGAGCATTACCAGTGTAAAAGACTTTATTGTAAACTTTGACTTCGGTTACCCGTCTGCCCCGGCCGCTGCCCAGAACATCACTGCAGCAGACTATTTTATTGATGGTAACCCGGGCGTTGGCAATGGCACGCCCATTGTGCTTACTGCCGGTACCGATATAAACAACACCACACTGGTTGTTAACACAGCCGGTTTAGCCAATGGCATCCATCATTTATTTATTGAAACCAA
>CAXTMV010000079.1:9342-20522 GCA_964245425.1 uncultured Flavihumibacter sp.
GCCAATGGCATCCATCATTTATTTATTGAAACCAAGAACCAGGAAGGTGGCTGGAGCATTACCAATAACAAAGATTTTTTAGTAAATACCGATTTTGCCTACCCGTCTGCGCCACCCGCTCCGCAGCATATACAGGCAGCGGAATATTTCATGGATGCGGATCCGGGTGTTGGCAAAGCCTCCGCTATACCCATCACCGCCGGCACCGATATCAACAATGCCAGCGTCAGTGTTAATATCGCCGGCCTCGCCAATGGCACCCATCATTTATTCATCCGCACGCTGAACCAGGAAGGTAACTGGAGCCTTACCAGCAATGATGTTTTTGCCACCAGCCTGATCCATATTTCAGCCGATACTATTTTATTCGGCAACGTGCCGGTTAACAGCACCCTGTCAAAAAACCTGGTGATCACCAATAATGCCGGCACCACCCAAACCATCAACAGCATCACTACAGCCGCACCCTTCAGTACCAACTTTACGGGCGTCCTTACGCTCAACACCGGCCAGTCGGCTACCGTGCAGGTCAACTTTAGACCCGCCAACGCCATTGCGTACAAAGATTCTGTGACAATTCAAACGTCTGCCGGTAATTATAAAACCCTGCTGACCGGTAACGGCATACAACAAAACATTTCCTGGAATATCGATCCTGCCACCGGGCACGATTACGGTACGGTGCAAACGGGTACGCCCGGCAGCTTTGATTTTACCGTTCGCAACAACAGCAATATTGCCGTTGTGCTGGATAGTGTTGTAACCAGTGATGCAGCTTTTGTGCCCGCTTATACAAGGGGCAGTTCCATCGCAGCGGGCGGCTCCTTATCATTGCCTGTTGTATTTACGCCTTCGGCCATTGCCGGTTATACCGCCCAGTTAAAAATTAAATCGTCCACCGCAGGACTCGATTCAGTTACCACGACACTAACCGGCACCGGCTTTACCCCCGGCACCCCACCCGTACTTACCTATGTGGCCGCAGCGCCCTATAGCAATATACGCGGGGTAAACGCGGAAGCAGGACAACCCGGCCTCTATGCCTATAAAATCGTCTACAGATCCGCCACCAACCGCGCACCGCAAACCGGCTACCCCAAACTGGGCATCGACCAAAACGGCGACCAGGATTTTGATGATGTCAATGAAGGCGTGTATACCATGACAAAAGAAGGCAATAGCACCGACTATGTTACAGGTGTCACTTATTCTTATACCGTTAGCCTGGCCGATTACAGCAATACGCTGGGTTACCGGTTCTTTGCCACCGACGACCTGGGCAATGCCGCCACTACCGTGAATACTGCTTACCAGAGTGGCCCGGTGATAACGTACCAGTTGCTCGACCTGAAGATCTTTGCCAACGATATTTCTTTCAGCAAACCCAATCCCCTACCGGGCGAAGCTTTTACGGTAACGGCCAATATCACCAATGGCAGTGCCTTTACAGCAACCAATGTACCCGTTCGTTTTTACAGGGACACCATCTTGTTAGACAGTGCCCTGGTGCCCATAGTAAATCCCTTTGGCACGGTTAGCATCAATAAGGTCTTCTCCTTTGCAACCGATGGTTATTATCCTATTAAAGTATGGATAGACAGCAGCAATACCCTCGGCGAAACCAATGTATTGAACAATTATGCCATCCGTCCCATTGTAGTGGGCAAGCCTGCCCTGCCAGGTGGTATCAATGTTACCACTACTGCTTCGCTGCAGCCATGCCCGCTGGCCGTTCTTATCAGCGGAACAGCGCAGTACTTTGGCATTTCGTCCATAACAGCCGTTGCCGGTGCGCAGGTTACCATTACTATCGGTACAACAACCTTTATTACCACTACCAATGCCAGTGGTAATTACAGCTTCCTGGTACAGAACCCGGCCTGTGGTGGCGCAATGAGTTATACGGTGAGCATCACTGATTTTACTTTAACCAGCAATACCGCCACCGGCAATATCAACGTTCCCTGCACGGCACCCAATACCTGCAATGTAACGCCGCAGCCCGGCATCAGCCTCGCTTCAACCACTGCTGCTCCCTGCGACCAGACAGTAGGCAATACTGTTAGGGTGGATGTCATTGCCAAATACAAGGCCAGGAACCTGAATAATTTTTGGAATGGCTGGGACCAGATACTAAAAGATACCATCAAAATATACCAGAATGGCAACCTGATACAAACCGTTTGGGCGGTAGACGGCACCACCAGCCCCGGCGACACCAAGAACATACCGGTTTTTGTTAAACTGGATACCTCAGGTCCGAACACCATCACAGCCATCCAATCATACGTATATGATGAATTCTTTGATCTGCCAGGCCTGTTTTATACCGGCGAACTGGAGCCCATTGTCAATACCGGAACCGTAACGCTGATTGCAGAAGCCAATATACCAGACCTTACCGTTACTGATTTTACGCAAACAGGCTTTACCGCTTTCACTTTCTCCGATGCCAATACCAGGTGTGCAGCGGCCGCTTCGCACAAGGTCATTATATCCGATTCCATGCCCGGAGGCAACAGGGTAATATTGCAAACGCTGTCCGTATCTTCCCTTGCAGGCAAAACGAAAAAGCAACTCGCCTTCGGCGATGCCAGCCTGCAGATAGGTACGCATTTCATCAGCATTACAACCGATGCCGACCAGCAGGTAGCAGAATTGGATGAAACCAATAATGTATTTTCTACCACCATCGTTGTGCCGAAACCCGATCTGGCGGTAAGCAATATCAAACCTTCTTCTACCGCAATCTCTGTGGGCAGTTCCCTGCATTTTACAGCCACTATCAATAATACCGGAAGCAGGTCAGGCATTTGTAAAGTCGCCTTCCTGGCCAACGGGGTACAGATAGGCAATAAACAATTAATTGGAACCATTGCCGAGAAAGGAACGCTTACCGTGAACTCTGATCCATTTACAGTATCCACAGCCGATTTTGAATGCCCCGTTATTATTGAAGCAATAGCGGATGCCGATGGCGAGATAGACGAATCGCTGGAAAATAATAATAGCAATGATCTGAAACTGGCTGCCGACCTGTCTCCTGCCCTGCTACCCACTGACAAGGGCATTGCTGCCGGCAATCCGGTTGTTGTGCGCATCAACAGCACCGAGCCGCTGCATCCGCTGATCCGGAACATCGGTTCGCGTGATATCAGTAATGTTACCGTCAGCTACTCACTCAACGGTAATGTAATTGGTACGGACAATATTGCCTTTATCAAAGCCGGCGCATCCTTCCCGGCACCGGGCAACCTGGTACATGCATTCGGTACCCCGGGCAACTATAGCATCAAAGTACTAACCGATACCGCCAACAGCATTTGCGAAGCAGATGAAACAAATAATGAGAGCAGTTTCTTTGTGAAGGTGGTGGATGCCAATCCCGACTTTGAGGTATTGTCGCAGTATATTTCACCCACCAGCCTCAATCCCAACCCGGGCCAGTCGGTAAGTTTGGTGGGCACGGTAAAGAACATCGGTTTCAAAGCCACGCAGGCCAATGTTTTGCGGTTCCTGGTAGACGATATACAGCTGGGCGACGATGTTCCATTGAACACCTTGCAACCCGGCCAGGATACAACCGTTGCCGCAACAGCCATTTATTCTTCCCTGCTGCCCGGCGTAAAGATTATGAAGATAGTGGTAGACCCCGACAGTACACAGGTGGAAGAACGTGAAGACAATAATATTGCCACCCGCGCATTGATTGTAGGCGATGCGCCGGATATGGCTCGCAGCAAGGCAGGTGCCATCAGCTTTATGCCATCCGGCTTTAAGAAAGGCGATAACGTGGCCGTTTCTTACAGCGTCCGCAACAATGGTTCCGCACAGGCCACGGCCTGGGCCCGCTTCCTGATAATGGATGAAGGGGATGCACTAACGGCCATCGATAGTGTACAATTTACCCTGGCCGGCGGCGCCAGCACCATTGTAAGCACGCAAATGCAATTTGATGCAGTGAAAGGCAGGGTGATTGCACAGATAGTCAACTGCTCACCCACCGAGTTCAACCTGCTCAACAACGACGATACGCTGGCTTTCAGCACCATTGCCATGCTGCACAACAACCTGGTTGTTCCCAATAACCTGGATATGGACAATGCCCTGCCCGATTCGTTGCCGGGCTGGATTGGCGGCAAACTGGTACTGGGTGATTACGATTTGACCATCAACGGTACCGTCACCGGGTTCGATACCGCGCATTTTATTGTAACCAATGGTTCGGGCAGATTGAAGTTCATCAACAGCAATGCCGTAAATATCTTTCCCGTGGGCACTTCTATATTCAGCCCGAATTTTGTACAGGTCAATAATACCGGCACGCCGGATAATTTCTCGGTGCGGGTACTACCCTATGTATTGAACAACGGCAACAATGGTGACACGATTAGAACGGCCTATGTAAACCGCACCTGGCTGCTGGAAGAAGAAACAGCCGGTGGCAGTAATGCAGCGGTAACTTTCTTCTGGAACAGGGCCGATGAATTACCCGGCTTTGACCGTAACATCAGCAGAACCGCTCATTTTGTCAACAGCTGGCTGCTGGGCGATATCGGTGCTGCCATTGCCGACTCCCTTGCACAGTTCAGCAGATCACAAAGCGGCTATAACAGCTTGTCACCATTTGCTGTTACCAGTATCAGCGAGGCATTACCGCTTCAACTGCTGTCTTTCACTGCAACCAGGCAGGGCAATAATGCACTGATAAACTGGCAAACAACAGCGGAACTGCATACCAGCCGGTTTACCGTTCAGCATAGTACAGACGGCATACGGTTTACGGATCTCGGCACCGTAGCAGCGTTGAACCTGCCCGGCATTAATAATTACCAGTACCTGCATACCGGCTTGGGCACAGGCAATCATTACTACCAGCTGAAGATGATAGACCTGGATGGGCAGTTTACCTATTCAGGCATCCAACTGGTAAAAGGCGAAGGCAGCGGAGTGTTACAAGCCTTTCCAAATCCTGCGCACCAGTTTATCAATGTCAGGGGCATGGAAGTCAATGGCAGCCTGCATCTGCTGGGAGCAGATGGCAGACTACTACAGCATTTTACCACTACTGGTAACAGTATGCAGTTAAACCTGGATAGGCTTGCCGGTGGTATTTACATTATTCAATATGAAAACCACGGAAAACAGCAGCAAGTAAAAATCATGAAAGAGTAGCGTATCGTACGGAGTTAAAAGAACAAAGAGATAAAAATGCGTGTTGCACGCACTTTTATCTCTTTGTTTGCTTAGCTCTATCTTTGCGCCCATGCCGGCACAAAAGAAGATACGCATCATTTTTATGGGCACTCCTGCATTTGCAGTTGCTTCCCTGAACGCATTGATTGAAGCCGGCTATCCGGTTATTGCGGTTATAACAGCCCCTGATAAACCATCCGGGCGAGGGTTGCAGCTGACAGAAAGCGCCGTAAAAAAATATGCGGTAGAAAAAGGATTGCCCGTGCTGCAACCGGAGAAACTAAAAAATCCCTTGTTTATTGAAGAACTCAAAGCCCTGCAGGCAGATATACAGGTAGTAGTGGCTTTCCGGATGTTGCCTGAAATAGTATGGAATATGCCGCCCATGGGAACTATTAACCTCCATGGCTCTTTGCTGCCGCAGTACCGCGGTGCGGCGCCCATTAACTGGGCGGTGATCAATGGCGAAAAAGAAACCGGCGTAACCACATTTAAACTACAGCACGAAATTGATACCGGTGATATCCTGTTGCAGGAACGTTTTCCGATAGGCGAAGAAGAAACGGCTGGCGATGTACACGACCGCATGAAAGAGATAGGGGCTGCCCTGCTGGTAAAAACCATTGATGGCCTGGTAGCAGGCACCCTGCAGGAGCAGCCGCAAGCGTTGGTCGGGAATCGGGAATCGATAGTCGACAGTCCGGTCTCACCAGGCCTGGCTGTTGCGCCCGACGACCAACTAAAACACGCGCCAAAGATATTTACCGAGACAGGTAATATTGACTGGACAAAAACAGCTGACGAAATCTACAACCTTATCAGGGGCTTATCGCCTTTCCCTTCGGCCTTTACTTCCCTCAATAATAAAATGCTGAAAATTTATACCGCCAAAAAAGAAACGACTGTTCCGTCTGTTGCAGCAGGTGCTTTTCTTACAGACAACAAAACCTATTTAAAATTTGCTGCTTCCGATGGGTATATTCATGTAAAGGAGATCCAGCTGGAAGGTAAAAAGAAAATGATGGTGGATGAATTTTTGCGGGGGTATCGGTTTTGAGTATTGGAAACTTTAAGGCTACTTGCTCCGGTCCGGAAGCAGGCGCAAGGGTCCGCTTGCGCCTGTTGCCGGGCGGCCAGCTGTCATCCCTGGGTACGAAGGATCTGTTAGGCTCACAGCTTCCCGCTATTGCCAATGAAGAATAAACAACAAAATCAACCCACTACCTGTGCTGTATTGAGTCTTTACTTTTTCTGGCCAGGCTATCTTTTGAATATTTGGATTTTTTAGGGATGCCGGAGGCAGGAGGCGGTGGCGGCGGCGGTGGTTCATTTTTCGATTCCTCATGTACAATCTCTTCAAGTTGAACGTCTTTTACCACAACCGTATCCTTGTGTGTGTTGCAGGCGCTTATCATACATGCCACAATAAAACTGGTAACCAATACATGTGCTTTCATGAATGAAGGTTTATATTAAATTAATACATGCTCAATACCGCACTTCTACACTGAACTTAATGCCCGCGCCTTCAATCTGTGCCGCTGCCGCATCGCTCAGCCGGGCTATCAGCCCCAGGCTTTCTTTCATATCTGGCAGGTTGCCCAGCACTTTGGCATAGATGGTTTTGCCTGAAACAGGGTTGTTCACTTTTACAATGGTTCCCACGGGCACATTGTTTACGAGTGCATAATATTTACCATCGTTCCAGCCGCTGGTACTTTTAAAAACACCTGTGTTGCCGCTGATCGATTTGCCGCTTTCTTCATACTGGTTGCCGAAGTAACTCAATTTTGTTCCATTCGTCGTATTTACAACGGGTGTCACCACAACGGGCTTGGCCTCTTCTTTTTGTGCAGGCGAGGGTGGCGTTTTTATGGCAACATCTGTGTTCTCCACCACCGGTGCAGCTACCGGCTTCTTCTCTTCTTTTGTCTCCGGCTTTTTTTCTTCCGGCTTTTTGCTGTCTTTTGTTTCTGTTGTGTTTGAAGCAACAGGCGGCGCTGTTACTACCACTTTTACCTGGCCTTTGGAAGCAAGGGAAGACTGTCCTGTTTTTACTTTCAGGTAACCAACCACCAGGTTTAGTCCGGCTTTGGCCTGGTCTTTATTGATACCATTCCATTTTTCCAGGTCTTCTACCGGCACTTTGTTATACAGGGAACTGATATGGAACAGCCATTCTTTGGGCTGTATGGTATGGTGCACGGGTACGAATACCTCGTCAGCTGCCTTATTGCCATCCTGCGAAAAATTGTCTCCTGTGAGCGGTATTTTTAAAGACTGCCCGATGGCCAGCGCCTTGTCTAAACCCAACCCGTTAAAAGGGGCCAATTGTTTGGGACTGATATTATACATACGGCCGATGCTGTACCAGTTTTCTTTGGCCTGCACCGCATGTACCACATAAAGGTTGGGAGATGCACCCTGCACTTGCAGATCATTCCCCTGCGCAATGCTCCATTGTACACAGCAAACACTTATCAAAACGAGCAACCATTTGTTTATCATCACTATATTTTAAGTTAGCAGTGCAAATATGAAAACTTTTTATCCAAATTTGGCAAAATTAAAGCTAAAATAGGCGGCGTTCTGATAAAGGCAAACCGAACGCAGGTTTATAAGGGCTGTTTCATGACGCGCCATTCTTTGGGATAGTAATTATTGAATCGGTTGGCCAGTATTTTGATCCATCCCAGCCGATACCCCTGGTAAGTGACCAATGCCCAGCCTTTACGGCTGGTATCCAGCTGAAATTCTTCCCTGCGCAGGTATTGTATGGCCTGCTGCTTATTAAGTTCAAGTGCTGTTGTATTGGCATGCAGCAATGTACTGACCGCCAGTGCATGTGCGGGTATCAAATCGTCGCCCGCCAGTTTACCCAATGTAATACCGGCTTTTTTTATATAGAGCGCCGATTGCAATACCGGAATATCCGGCTCCAGGGCAGCAGGCAGTGCAATGATATCATCTTTCTGTTTAAATAAGACGGTGGCTGTACCGGGTTGCAACCAGGATGTCGCAATCGCTTCTGCCGCTTTCGCCGGTTTTTCCAATTTGATTTTGGATGGCTTACCGCTTGCAAAAGAGCCCCCCTCTTTTTTTCGCATGGCGGCGATAAAAAAGCCCTCCCCCTGCACTTTGTCAGGATAAAAGCGGTAACCATACCATCCTTTTTTTTCAGACAGTGTTTCCACTATATTCCATTCGTCTTTTATTGCCAGCCTTACACCTTCTGCCATCAATCCCTCTTGCATCCAGTCCAGTATATCTTCGTCTTCTTCTTTAGAATAGGAGCAGGTAGAATAAATGAGAATACCGTCCTGTTTCAATGCAGGCCAGGCATCGGCAATAATTCTTTGCTGCCGCTGGCTGCACAATTGTACTGCGTTTTCGCTCCATTCGGTAATGGCTTCCGGGTCGCGGCGAAAAAGGCCGCTGCCACTGCAGGGCGCATCAATCACCATTACATCAAAATAATTTTCCAATCGTGCAAAATGAGCAGGATCGTTATTGGTCACCACCATATTGGCGCCGCCCCATTTGGTACTATTTTCTTCCAGTACGGCCGCACGGGCCTTGATCACTTCATTGCTGATCAGCAGGCTTTCCTGGCTGATAAGCGATTGCAGCAGCGTAGATTTGCCACCCGGTGCTGCGCAAAGATCCAGTATCCGCAGCGGACGGGTCAGATCCACGGTTTGTACCAACGCCTGTTCCAGGAACATGGAGGAGGCTTCCTGCACATAGTATACACCGGCATGAAACAAAGGATCGAATGTAAAAGAAGGACGTTCGGGCAGGTAGTAGCCATAAGAGGACCAGGGGATTTTTATTAGTCGGGAGTCGTGAGGCAACAGCTGCGAATGGACCGGCTTCCATTTTGCGGGATTGAAACGAATGGAAGTAACCTGTTGGCCGGATGCATGTACCTGTTCAAATGATTCTTTGCTAAATTCTTTTAGATTTATCAACGAATCAATCAACGGCTTCGGTAGTTTATACATGAACAGGTATCAAAAGGAGCGTTCAAATTAATTACACATTCTTAATTTCAGCTATCAAATCCTGCAACACTTTTTTGGCATCGCCAAACAACATAGAGGTTTTTGGGCGAAAGAAGAGATCGTTTTCTATGCCCGCGTAACCCGGCTTCATACTTCGTTTGTTAACGATGCAGTTTTTAGCCAGTTCCACTTCCAGGATGGGCATGCCGTAAATGGGCGATGCCGGATCTGTTTTGGCAGCAGGGTTTACCACATCATTGGCACCCAGTACCAGCACTACATCCGTAGTAGCAAATTCATCATTGGCCTGTTCCATTTCCAGCAGTTTGTCGTAACTGACATCGGCCTCGGCCAGCAATACATTCATGTGGCCGGGCATGCGGCCCGCCACGGGGTGGATGGCGTATTTTACTTCCACGCCTTTTTCTTCCAGTATTTTTTCCAGCTCATGGCAGGCATGCTGGGCCTGGGCTACCGCCAATCCATAACCGGGAACAATCATCACTTTTTTGGCATAGCTCATCAGCAGGGCGGTATCGCTTAAACTGATCTCTTTATAAGCGCCCTGTTCTTTTGTGCCGGCCGGCCCCGCTATGGCTTTGGCGCCAAAGGAACCAATCAGCACATTGGTCAGCGATCGGTTCATGGCCTTGCACATCAGGATGGTTAGGAGGGTGCCCGCGGCCCCTACCAGTATACCGCCGGTTAACATGGCTTTGTTATTATACAGGAAGCCGCCACAGGCTGCAGCTACGCCGGTAAACGAGTTTAGTAAGGAAATAACCACCGGCATATCTGCGCCGCCAATGGGAAGTACAAAAAATACACCATACAAAACGGACAGGAAGAAAACGCTGTAAAAAAGCCGCCTGACCCAGGGGCCTGCTATCACCGTGTGTACGGCTGACTCGAAAAAGGAATGCTGTATATTAAAGAGTAAATAGGCAGCTCCTGCCAATATCAGGAAAAATATAAAAAGGTTTGCGATATGCTGTCCTTTAAATGAAAAGTCTTTTACACGCCCGTTTAATTTTCCCCAGGCCACCATACTACCCGCAAAAGAGATAGCGCCAATAATTAAACCGGCTAATATTATTACCAATGACCCTAAGGAAAAATGCATGGGGATATGTTGATTCCCCAATGCGAAAAGCGGTGGGTAACTTGTCCAGCCTATAACCGGCGGTGCTGTTATGAAATGATTAAACTCTACAATACTGATCAATGCCGCACAGGCGCCGCCCATGCCATTGAACAGGCTTACCATTTCCGGCATGGCGGTCATCTTTACTTTTCTGGCGGCCACGGTTCCTGCAATGGAGCCAATAACAAGGGCGGCAAAGATCCACCCATAATTGTGTAATGCTTGTCCGTAATCATCTTTATATAAAAAAATGGTTGCAAAAATGGCAATCGTCATGCCGCCTGCAGCAATCAGGTTACCTCTCCGGGCTTTTGCGGGGTTCGACAGCATCTTCAACCCCAGTATAAAAGTGATGGAGGCTACCAGGTAACAAATGGTGAGTATGTTTAATTCCATAGTTAAATACTAAATTAATCTGCTCCATTGAAGATGGCATGATCAAAGGGCCATTCTTTTAATGCTCAAAATCTTTCTACCGCTTGGTTTTTTTCTTAAACATCTCCAGCATTCGGTCTGTTACTACAAAACCGCCCACTACATTGCCGGTACCCAGTATCACTGCCAGGAAGCCGAGTGCCAGGGCCAGGTAATTAGTTGCCTCCGCCTTGCCCATTACAATGATGGCCCCGATAATAACCACCCCGTGGATGGCATTCGCGCCGCTCATCAAGGGCGTATGCAATACGCTCGGTACCCGGCCTATCACTTCGATCCCTAAAAATACCATCAGCACTACAATGTAGATCATCTGTTCGTGTGCGTAGATCCAGCTTAGCATTTATGTTGAATTTTATTGTCTGATTTATTAATTACTATTTTTAGTTAATCCTTTCACC
>CAXTMV010000080.1:0-20390 GCA_964245425.1 uncultured Flavihumibacter sp.
ACTAAAAAACAAAAGGAATCAACAATGAAGAAAATTACATTCAGCCTGATAGCAATTGCGGTAAGCGCCGGCGCTTTGTTGGCCCAAAATGTTGATGCTGGAAAAAAATTCCTGTATTATCAACGGTACAAAAGCGCCCAGGATCAATTTGAAAAAGTACTGGCTGCTAATCCTAACGATATTAATGCAGTATACTGGCTCGGACAAACTTACCTGGCCAATAAAAGCCTGAAAAACGGCCAGCAGATGGCGAAAGACTTATACCAAAAAGCATTGGGAACCAATGGCAGTGCACCCCTGCTGCTGGCAGGTGTGGGCCATATAGAATTGCTGGAAGGCAATGCCACGGATGCCCACCAGCGTTTTGAGACGGCTATCAGCCTAAGCAAGGCAAAAGACATCGATGTGCTCAATGCCATCGGGCAGGCCAATGCCGACGTAAGTGCAAAAAGCGGTGACCCCAATTATGCCATCGAGAAACTGAACCTGGCTACCCAGATAAAGAATTTTAAAAATCCGCTCACCTATTCAATCATGGGAGACGCCTACCGCAAGATGGTAGATGGCGGCGGTGCGGTAACCTCTTACGGAAAAGCTTTGAGCGCCGATCCTAAATATGCAGAAGCCAAATGGAAAATAGGAAGGATCTACCTTACCCAGAATAACAAGGAAGCATTTTTGCCGGCATTTGAAGAAGCCATTTCGCTGGATCCCAATTATGCTCCCGCCTATTATGAATTGTATATCTATTACTATTACCACAGCGATGTTGACAAGGCCATTACCTATTTTGATAAATACCTGACTGTAACAGATCCCAAACCTTCTAATGAATACGATAAAATCTCTAACCTGTACGCGGCAAAAAAATATGCTGAAACCATTACCCAGTCGCAGGCAAAAATAGCAACAGAAAAAGATTCTGCCGATCCGCGTTACTACAAACTGGTTGCCTATTCTTATAACGACCAGGGCGATTCTGCCAACGCAAAAAAATACATGGATGATTATTTTGCCCACCAGAAACCGGAAGGATTTGTGCCAATGGACTACTCGTTCCGTGCTGAAGTAATGGCGAAATTTCCGGAGAGCCAGGCAGATGCCGTTGCCTTCTACCAGAAGGCGGTGGATGCCGACACCACACTGGAAAGCAAGCTCGATCTACTGGCCAAGGCAGGTGCATTGGCCAAAAGAGTAGGTCAGCGCGATGCCGAAGCCGCTTTCCTGAAACAGTTGTACGGACTGAAGAAAAATCCTTCCAATGTAGATTTGTACAATCTCGGACAGGCTTATTACCAGGCTAAAAATTACGTAGCAGCAGACAGTATTTACTGTGGCGTATATGAAACAAAATATGCAGATGAGATTATTGGCTATTTGTGGTGTGCCCGTAGTAAAAGGGCGCAGGACGATTCAGTTAATTCTGCCGGCCTGGCCATACCCGCCTATAAAATGCTTATCGATAAAGCAAAGCAATTGGATTCTGTAAAATATAAATCCCAGATCCTGCAGTCATACTACACATTGATTCCCTATTATAACGATCAGAAAAAGGACAGGGATTCAGCCTTGTATTATGCAAACAGGGGAGTAGAGTTTGACCCCACCAACCCCGATTTACTCAGGATGCAGACCATTCTGTCAAAACCACCTGCAAAAGCGCAGGCAAAACCTGCCTCCTCAACACCCGCAAAGCCTAAAACACCTGTAAAAAGCGGCGCCCTGATAAGAAACCGTTTTAAACATGATACAGACCAGCTGGTTTGATATAAGTGAATTAAAAGTCCCCCGCCAAACAGCGGGGGACTTTTAATTTCAGGAATTTAGTTTACGAAAGCGGGAATTTGGCCATGCTGCCTTATTTTTGCAGATACCAATGTCAATATTCATGCTATCGTGGTACCTACTCAAAACCAATGTCCCTGTAATGGATGCGAACAGTGCCGCCAGCTATCTCCCCATCGCCATCCAGCTTATTTTTGCTATCATCTTTATAGGCGCCATGATGGGCATTACCCACTGGATTGGCCCCAAACGCAAAACCTCCGACAAACTCGAAAATTTTGCCAGCGGTATTGAAAGTCATGGCGATGCCCGCCAGCCCATGGCCATTAAATACTTTCTGGTGGCGATATTATTTGTACTGTTTGATGTAGAAGTGATCTTTTTTTATCCCTATGCAGTTAATTTCAGGCAATTGGGCTGGGCCGGCTTTGGTGCCGTTCTGATGTTTGTTGCTTTTTTTCTGGCAGGGTTCTTTTATATTATTAAGAAAGGTGCCCTTAATTGGGAGGAATAATAAGAATGCGATAAATGTGGTGAATGGGATGAAGGTGGCAAATGTAATGGGAGACTGAATGGCAGCGCAAAAATGAATATAAAGGACGTGTATAAAATAAATGGCACATCCCCGCTGGCCTGGGACTGCCGGGAAATACGGCAATCAAACAATCAGTTATAGCGTTTGTTATTTGAGGTGATGGTTTATTAACCGATTTAAAAAAATAATATGGCCCGTCCGGTACAATACA
The DNA here is from genome assembly GCA_964245425.1 of uncultured Flavihumibacter sp. GTDB lineage: Bacteria > Bacteroidota > Bacteroidia > Chitinophagales > Chitinophagaceae > JACMLD01. The sequence goes on from CAXTMV010000080.1 coordinate 2,532, forward strand.
ATGTAAAAAATGAAGGTGGTAAACCCATTCATATCGCCGAAGCGCCGGAAGGCGTTACAGGCGATGGTTTTTTTACCACCAAACTAAGCGATGTGGTTGGCCTGGCCCGGAAGAATTCTATCTGGCCCCTGCCTTTTGCCACTTCCTGTTGTGGTATTGAATTCATGGCCACCATGGGCGCGCATTACGACCTGGCCAGGTTTGGCGCAGAGCGGGTTGGTTTTTCTCCCCGGCAATGCGATCTGCTGATGGTGATGGGGACCATCGCCAAAAAAATGGGACCGGTCTTAAGGCAGGTTTACCTGCAGATGGCCGAGCCCCGCTGGGTACTGAGCATGGGCGCCTGCGCATCCTCTGGCGGTATTTTTGATACCTACAGTGTGCTACAGGGCATCGACCAGATTATACCGGTAGATGTTTATATACCCGGTTGCCCGCCCCGCCCGGAAGCAGTACTGGATGGTTTTATGAAGATACAGGAGCTGGTGGGCCAGGAAAGCATCCGGCGCAGAAATGGTGAACAATACAGGCAATTGATGGAGAGTTACGGAATACAGTAGGAGCAGCTGTTGGCTATCAGCGCTTGGCTTTTAGCAGGCAGTCACTCTTTCGGAAAATATTTTAACATGCCCGCAGCTACCCGCTACAGGCTAATCGCTAACAGCTAACATGGCGTTAACCAACGAGATAATCAAAGAAAAGCTAATAGCTAAATTTGGCGACCAGCTAAGCAATTTTGAAGAACCTTATGGCCTGCTCGCTTTTGAGGCCCCAAAAGACATGAACCTGAAACTGTTGCAGTTCCTGTACGATGATACAGAACTGCGGTTTCAATTTCTTACAACGCTTTGCGCAGTTCATTACCCCGATCAGAGAGGCAGGGAACTGGCCATTGTTTACCATGTTCATAACCTGCGGGATAATATCCGCCTCCGCTTTAAAGTATTTACGGATATCAATACACCTGATGTTTTTACGGCGACCAACCTGTACGCCGCTGCCAATTGGATGGAAAGGGAGACGTACGACTTTTTCGGTGTCAATTTTGTAGGCCATCCCAACCTGAAGAGGATTTTGAATGTAGACGAGATGGATTATTTTCCGATGCGAAAAGAATACCCGCTGGAAGACGGCACGCGGATAGATAAAGATGATGCCATGTTTGGCAGGTAGCATATAATGTAAGGAATGGGGGTGAATGCGGAAATAATCCCTTTGCAGAATGAGTGGAATTGTCTCCGGCTGATTGAATTAAACCATTGAAAAATTATGTCTGAAATAGCGCACCACCATATTAAATTACCGGAAGGCTCTATCGAAAAGCAAACCACTACGCTGAACCTGGGGCCTACGCACCCGGCTACACACGGTGTCATGCAAAATATCCTGGAGCTGGATGGAGAACGGATCGTCTCGGCCGACCAAACCATTGGTTATATACACCGCGCATTTGAAAAACTGGCAGAGCGCCGGCCCCTGTACCAAATCACCACCATTACCGACCGCATGAATTATTGCTCTTCACCCATCAACAATATGGGCTGGCATATTACCTGCGAAAAATTGCTGAAAGTAAAAACGCCTAAACGGGTCGATTACCTGCGCGTGATCATCATGGAACTGGCGCGGATCTCCGATCACCTTATCTGTAATTCCATTGTGGGCGTAGACAGCGGTGCCTATACCGGCTTCCTGTATGTAATGCAATACCGCGAGCTGATCTATGAAATATATGAAGAGATCTGCGGTTCAAGACTTACCACCAATATCGGCCGCATCGGGGGCTTTGAAAGAAATTTCACCAATACCGCCTTCACCAAACTGGAAAAATTCCTGGACGAGTACCCAGCTGTACTCACTGAATTTGAAAGCCTGTTTAAACGGAACCGCATTTTTATAGAACGGACCCAGGGTACCGGTGCCATTGGGGCGGAAAGAGCGCTGAACTATGGGTTTACAGGTCCTAACCTGCGGGCTGCCGGAGTAGATTATGATGTACGCGTGCATGCGCCCTACAGCAGCTACGAAGATTTTGAATTCACTGTGCCGGTAGGCAGCACCGGCGATAACTACGATCGGTTTTTAGTGCGCAATGAAGAGATGCGGCAATCACTTAGTATCATTGAACAGGCATACCGCAAAGTGCAGGCTTTTACTGGTGCAGCAGCAGAAGTATACCATGCCGATGTACCAGAATATTACCTGCCGGAGAAGAAAGATGTGTATACCAAAATGGAGGCGCTGATCTGGCATTTCAAGATTATCATGGGTGAAACGGAAATCCCGGCAGGAGAAGTATACCAGAGCGTGGAAGGTGGCAACGGGGAACTTGGTTTTTACCTGATCAGCGATGGCGGTCGTACGCCCTATCGCCTTCATTTCAGGAGACCCTGTTTCATTTATTACCAGGCCTACAGCGAACTGACCAAGGGTGCCATGCTAAGCGATGCTATCATGACCATGAGCAGCCTGAACCTGATTGCAGGGGAATTGGATTCTTAAATAACTATTCTTGATCTTTTCTGAAGAAGAATGGAAGCGTTTTTAAAATAATGGATGTTTTTAAAGGACATGATAATAAGATTAACACAATTAATATAATGCATTCTTCCCCGGCTCCTTTAGAGCGGCGGGGATAAGGTTAAAAAAATATGATACAGTTTTCAGACGATAAATTACAGGAAGTAAACAGGATCATTGCCCGCTACCCGCAGGGAAAACAGAAAAGCGCGCTGCTACCCCTGCTGCACCTGGCGCAGGAAACATTTGGTGGCTGGTTAAGCCCCGACACGATGGATTATGTGGCCTCCCTGCTGCATATTGAACCCATTGAAGTGTATGAGGTAGCTACCTTTTACAGTATGTATAACCTGAAACCCGTAGGGAAATACATGTTTGAAGTTTGCCAGACCGGTCCCTGTATGGTGAACGGCAGCAATGATATTATCAGGTACATCGGAGATACCTTGTCTATCAAACCTGGCGAAACAACGGCAGACGGATTGTTTACCCTGAAGACCGTGGAATGCCTGGGCGCCTGCGGATACGCACCCATGATGCAGCTGGGCAAAACATTCCGCGAGCACCTGACAAAAGAAAAAGTAGATGCCATCATAGAAGAGTGCAGGAGAAATGCAGCGGCTAATAATTGATAAGTTATAGTATGAAACTGACAGCCTATATCCATTTTGCGGGCAATGCAGAAGAAGCCCTACACTTTTACAAAGAAGTATTGGGCGGAGAAATCGTTGCATTGAACCGTTACGGCGATACACCCATGCCCACAGACGAAGACTATAAGCAGAAGATCGTCCATGCCCGCCTGGCTTTTGGAGATAACCTGCTTATGCTCTCGGACGTGTTCAAAGGGCAGCCGGTGCATACAAACGGGAATATACAATTGAGTGTTGAAATAGGCAATAAGGCAACATTGGAAACGGTATTTAATAACCTGTCAGCCGGCGGCAGAATAGTGATGCCTTTACAGCAACAATTCTGGGGCGCCACATTTGGGATGCTGCAGGATAAGTTTGGGGTGAACTGGATGTTTAATCACGATAACCCACAGCCCTGAGGGCCGGGTTATTTTGAATTTTGAATTTTAAATTTTGCATTCGGGTATGGGAAGAAAAGTTTTAATAGACAAAGTAAATATAGCAGGCATCCGTTTTTACGATGTATACCGGAAGAACGGCGGTTATGCATCCGTAGAAAAAGCCTTTAAAATGCAGCCTGCCGATGTAGTGGAAGAAGTAAAGAAAAGTGGTTTGCGCGGCCGCGGCGGCGCAGGCTTTCCTACCGGTATGAAATGGAGCTTTATCGCCAAACCGGAAGGCGTTCCGCGCCACCTGGTCTGCAATGCAGATGAAAGCGAACCCGGCACTTTTAAAGACCGATACCTGATGGAGCTTATACCGCACCTGCTGGTAGAAGGCCTTATTGTAAGTTCGTATGCGCTGGGCAGTCATGCCACTTATATTTACATCCGCGGCGAATACGCCTGGATAGTTGATATACTGGAACAGGCTATTGAAGAAGCCAGGCACAACGGCTTCCTGGGTAAGAATATCCTGGGCACCGGCTTCGATTGCGAGATCTATGTGCACCGCGGTGCGGGCGCTTATATCTGTGGTGAAGAAACCGCCCTGATAGAATCACTGGAAGGCAAGAGAGGCAATCCCCGCATTAAGCCACCTTTTCCGGCGGTAAAAGGCGCCTGGGACCGGCCCACCGTGGTTAATAATGTAGAGACCCTGGCCGCCATTGTACCCATTATCAATTTGGGTGGAGAAGAATATGCAAAGATCGGCGTAGGCAAATCTACCGGCACTAAATTGATCTCTGCCTGCGGCAATATCAACAAACCCGGGGTCTATGAAATAGACATGACCCTCTCCGTAGAAGAATTCATCTACAGCGATGAATATTGCGGTGGCATCCCCAACGGAAAAAAATTAAAAGCCTGTATACCGGGTGGGTCTTCCGTACCTATTTTACCTGCCAACCTGCTGTTGAAGACAGCCAAGGGCGAACAGCGCATGATGACCTATGAAAGCCTGAGCGATGGCGGTTTTGCCACCGGCTCCATGATGGGCAGCGGCGGCTTTATTGTTTTTGATGAAGACCAGTGCGTGGTGCGGCATACCTATACGCTGGCGCGGTTTTACCGGCACGAAAGCTGCGGCCAATGCTCACCCTGCCGTGAAGGTACCGGCTGGATGGAAAAAATATTAAAGAATATTGAATACGGTAAGGGGAAAATAAGTGATATCGATTTGTTGTGGGATATACAGCGCAAGATAGAAGGTAATACCATCTGCCCCCTGGGCGATGCAGCAGCCTGGCCGGTAGCAGCCGCCATCCGTCATTTTCGTGATGAGTTTGAATGGCATGTGCTGAACCCCGATGAGAGCCAGAAAAGAAATTACGGCCTGGCGCATTACGCGGATGCGAGACCGGTAGCAACGCCCGCTTAAACGACACGCAAAGACGGTAAAGAAATGCAGGGAACAGAACTTTGAAGCGACAGCGCCTGGTAGAGATAGTCGGTGATATTGCCAGGGATGAATGTAGCATTGCTTAATAAAAAATGAATAGATCGAATCATAAATAATTATAAATTTTTGCGTCTTTGCGAAAGCTGGGCGTCTTTGCGTGAAATTATGCCTGACGAAATAAAAAAAGAAGCACCCAAACTGATGAAGGTCACCATCGATAATATCACCATCGAAGTGGCCCCCGGAACATCTATATTAAATGCGGCCCGGCAAATTGGCGGTGAAGTGGCCCCGCCGGCCATGTGCTATTATACCAAACTACAGGGCAGCGGCGGTAAATGCCGTACCTGCCTGGTAGAAGTGGCAGCCGGCTCTACTGCAGACCCGCGCCCGATGCCAAAACTCGTGGCCAGCTGCCGCACCAATGTAATGGACGGCATGATCGTAAAGAATATTACCAGCGAAAAAGTGATTGATGCCCGTAACGGCGTGGTGGAATTTTTATTGATCAACCATCCGCTGGATTGCCCCATCTGCGACCAGGCCGGTGAATGCGACCTGCAGAACCTCAGCTATAACCATGGCAAGGAAGGCACCCGCTATGAATTTCAGCGCAGAACATTCGAGAAACACGACCTTGGCCCGTATATACAACTGCATATGACGCGTTGCATCATGTGCTTCCGTTGCGTATATACCGCCGACCAGCTCACCAATAAAAGAGTACATGGCATTTTAGACCGCGGCGACCATGCAGAGATTGCTACCTATATAGAAAAATCGCTCGACAATGATTTTATCGGCAACGTGATCGACGTTTGTCCCGTAGGTGCGTTAACAGATAAAACATTCAGGTTTAAAAACAGGGTCTGGTTTACCAAACCCGTAGATGCACACCGAGATTGCCCCAAATGCAGCGGCAAAGCACAGCTATGGCTAAGAGGTAAGGAAGTGTTTAGGGTTACTGCCCGCAAAGATGAGTGGGGAGAAGTAAAAGACTGGATCTGTAACGAATGCAGGTTTGAAAAAAAGGACACTGCCGACTGGATCATTGAAGGCCCCGCGCATGTGAACCGGCATTCCGTTATTGCCCAAGGGCATTATGAAGGCCTGAAAAAACCCAATGAAACCATCGTAAACGTGCTGCATGGCCGCAGTCCGAAATTATTGATGGACATTCACAGCGTAAGCGAGGTAAACAGGCCTACTGTTCACTTAAGCAAGATAGACGGCCCGGCGCACAGCGACGATTTTACAAAGAAAGACTGATTCAGGAAAAAGAACGTTTAAAAGACATTCAATAAATGATACTACTTGCTATAGACTGGTTTTTACTGGCAGAAAAATTATTGCTGGTGATAGTGATCGTTTCTGTGTCGCTGGTAATTGCCATGTACGAAACCTATGCCGAGCGCAAAATTGCGGCCTTTATCCAGGATCGGATAGGCCCTAACAGGGCAGGCCCTTTTGGTATCCTGCAACCGCTGGCAGATGGGTTGAAGCTGTTTATGAAGGAAGAGATCATTCCGAATACCTCTAATAAATTGTTATTTATACTGGGTCCCTGCCTGGCCATGATGACGGCCATGATGACCAGTGCTGTTATACCCTGGGGCAGTTCCATTCATTTTACCTGGTTTGGTATGGACCGTATGGTATCGCTCCAGATTGCCGATATCAATATTGGCATCCTGTATATTTTTGGAGTGGTAAGTTTGGGTGTGTATGGCATTATGATTGGCGGCTGGGCTTCCAACAATAAATTCTCACTGATTGCCGCCCTGCGTGGCGCTTCACAGATGATATCGTATGAACTGGCCATGGGCCTCTCGCTGATTGCACTGCTGATGCTGACCGGTTCATTGCGGTTGAGCGAAATTGTACAGCAGCAAATGACCAGCGGCACCTGGAACGTGTTCCTGCAACCGCTCGGCTTCCTGATCTTTATTATTTGCGCCTTTGCAGAATGTAACCGTACCCCTTTCGATTTACCGGAAGCAGAGAACGAACTCAACTTTGGTTACCACCAGGAATATTCTTCCATGAAGCTGGGCTTCTACCTGTTTGCAGAATATATCAATATGTTTATCAGCAGTGCGGTAATGGCCACGCTGTTTTTTGGCGGATACGATATTCCCTTTTTTAATGAGGCAGCACATATACAAACCTGGGGCGCCACACCGGTGGCCATATTGGGCGGTTTTGCCTTATTAATAAAAGTGGTATTTTTTATTTTCCTGTTCATGTGGGTGCGCTGGACCATTCCCCGTTTCCGGTACGATCAGTTGATGAACCTGGGATGGAAGAGCCTGATACCATTGTCGCTGGTAAATATGGTGATTACCGGTGCAGTGGTATTGCTAAAGCAGAACCACTGGCACTTCTAGACGCTGACACGGAATGAATGGACCCATGCGGGAATAAAAGTTTAATTGGTAGGTTGGGTTGATAAAAATATTTTTGCGAACCTTTAAATTTGGGAGCTATATCATGCAGGCATTGACAAACAGGATGAAACCAGTGGAGCGCAAGCCAATGACATGGCTTGAAAAGATTTATTTATGGAATATTTTCAAGGGCATGCTGATCACGTTTAAACATATTTTCAAAAGAAAAGCAACCATAAAATATCCCGAACAAAAACGGGCGTTCAGCCCGATATTCAGGGGATTGCATATCCTGAACCGCGACGAAGAGGGCAGGGAGCGATGCACAGCCTGCGGACTCTGCGCAGTAGCCTGTCCGGCAGAAGCCATTACCATGGAAGGGGCAGAAAGAAAAAAAGGCGAGGAAAACCTGTACCGCGAAGAAAAATATGCCGCCAAATACGAGATCAACATGCTTCGTTGTATATTCTGCGGGCTCTGTGAAGAAGCTTGTCCGAAAGATGCTATCTATCTTACAGAAACATTTGCCCCGGCAAATTTTCAACGGCAGACATTTATCTACGGTAAACCCGATTTGCTGATACCCAATCCAGTTACAGAACCCGAACTATATGCCAAGGCAGCGGGCGGCAGGGTGAAGAAAAGTTGATTGGTTGATCCGTTGAAGGTTGATGAGTAATAACGAATTCGGAAAGGGAGCTGCTGGAAAATTTTGATTGTTGACTTTTGAATTTTGACTTTTAAATGGGAATAACACAAATATTATTCTGGTTATTAACTGCACTGGCCCTGGGCAGTGCTTTAATGGTTGTACTGAGTAAAAACCCTGTTTACAGTGTGTTGTTTTTAATCGTTGCCTTCTTTGCTATTTCGGGGCATTATGTTCTGCTGAATGCACAATTCCTGGCCATTGTAAATATTATTGTATACGCCGGGGCCATCATGGTATTGTTTCTTTTTGTTATCATGCTGATGAACCTTAATGCAGATATGAACCTGCAGAAAAATAAACTGATCCGCTTTGCCGGTTTCCTGGCTGGGTTATGCCTCTTCCTGGTATTGGTGGCGGCATTAAAAGATGCGGCCATTAAAAAGCAGGTGGTGGAAACAGGCGGTGGCGATATCGGGTTAATAAAAAACCTGGGTATGGCCTTGTTCAACCAGTATGTAGTGCCATTTGAGTTGAGCAGCGTATTGTTTTTAAGCGCCATGGTAGGGGCGGTGGTGATCGGGAAGAAGGAATAAATCAGCGTTGAACTGGTGGCTGGGGCAACAAACGCCTGGCTGGCAGCTCATGGTAAAAAGCTTGAACTATGCCGGTAAATTATTACATATTTGTTTCCATTGCGCTGTTTTGCATCGGCGTAATAGGTGTGCTCACCCGCCGTAATGCGATCATCGTTTTTATGTGCATCGAATTAATGCTGAATGCAGTGAACCTGTTGCTGGTGGCATTCTCAAAAATGCACCATCTGCTGAATGTTGCAAACGACGCCAGTGCAGGCATCGACGGACAATTATTCGTTTTCTTTATTATGGTAGTGGCCGCGGCGGAGGTAAGTGTGGGCCTGGCCATTATTGTAATGATGTACCGGAATACACATTCTGTAGACATCAACTTCCTGAACAGGCTGAAACATTAACCGCTGCTGTTGCTGAAAAGAGGAACAGGGATGCCGCGATAAGATTTATTCATTTACAAATAACCTGGGCGGTTGTACACCCGGGTTACTAAAACCCCTCTGGGGGATTGGGGTATGAGTCATTTAGTATTCTTAGTTCCGTTGTTTCCGCTGCTGGGTTTTCTCATCAACGGACTATTGCGCAAACAATTGCCAAAACCCGTAACCGGCTTTATCGGCAGTGGTGCCATCCTTGCTTCTTTTGTTGTAAGCATGATGCTTTTCCTGGATGTAAAAGCAGGCAAGACAGGGGTGGTAGAATTATTTGATTTCATCAGCTTTGGGCAGGTACATATTCCCTTTGCTTTCCAGGTAGACCAGTTGTCTGCTTTATTTTTACTGATTATTACCGGCGTCGGGTTCCTCATTCACCTTTACTCTACCGCCTACATGAAAGAAGAGGAGGATCCGCATTTTGCCCGTTATTTTGCCTACCTCAACCTCTTTGTATTCTCCATGTTGCTGCTGGTGCTGGGCGCCAACTATGTGATCATGTTTATCGGTTGGGAAGGAGTGGGCCTCTGTTCTTACCTGCTCATTGGCTTCTGGTTTAAGAACAACGACTTTAACAATGCTGCCAGGAAGGCATTTATAATGAACCGTATCGGTGACCTGGGGTTCCTGCTCGCCATCTTTTATTTGCTTGCCAAAGTAGGGTCGGTTACTTACAGTACTGTATTTGCCGGCGCCAGCCAATTGTCGGGGCCTACGCTCACCATTATTACCCTGTTGTTATTTGTAGGCGCCACCGGTAAAAGCGCACAGATTCCGCTGTATACCTGGTTGCCCGATGCCATGGCCGGTCCAACGCCGGTATCTGCCCTGATACATGCCGCTACCATGGTAACTGCCGGCATCTATATGATTGCGCGGAGTAATATATTGTATACGCTGGCACCCATCACACCCACGGTAATAGCCATTGTTGGCCTGGCCACGGCTTTGCTGGGCGCCACCATTGCGTTAAAGCAAAATGATATTAAAAAAGTACTGGCATATTCTACGGTTAGCCAGCTGGGTTATATGTTTCTTGGCCTGGGCGCCGGTGCTTATACGGGCGCCGTATTTCATGTAATGACGCATGCCTTCTTCAAGGCCCTGCTTTTCCTCGGTGCAGGCTCGGTAATACATGCTATGCACCATGAGCAGGATATCCGCAAAATGGGCGGCCTTAAAAAATACCTGCCGGTAACGCATATTACTTTCCTGCTGGGTTGTATCGCCATTGCCGGTATTCCGCCTTTCAGCGGATTCTTTTCCAAAGATGAAATTCTGGCGGCTGCCTACGAAAGCAATAAAGCCTATTGGATAATTGGGGTGGCCACCGCTGCCATCACGGCCTTTTATATGTTCCGCTTGTATGCAACCACCTTCCTGGGCCAGTTCAGGGGCACCCAGGAACAGGAGCATCATTTGCATGAAAGCCCCGCTGCCATGACCATACCCCTGGTGGTGCTGGCCATACTGGCAGTGGTGGGTGGACTGGTAGGTGTACCGGAAGTATTAAAAAATACATTCTTTGGGTTGGATCACCGGCTGGAAGCTTTTCTTGCACCCATCTTCAGCGATTCTTATCATTCCAATATATGGATACAGGCGCATCCGGCCACCGAACATGCCCCGGAACTGTTGTTAATGGCCGCTTCGGTTTCACTGGCAGCGATTGCCATTGCGATCGCCATCGGAAAATTCAGTAAGAAGCCTGATTTGCAGGAAGCCGAAGGATTGGGAAAAGTGCTGGCCAACAAATGGTATGTAGATGAATTATACGATGCAACGATTGTAAGACCATTGGGTGCACTGGGCAAATTTTTAGATAATGCAGTAGAGAAATCGGGGATCGACTGGCTGGTGAACGGCGTAGGCAAGGCGGTGCAGTATGGCAGCCGTCAGCTGCGCCTGCTGCAAAGCGGCCTGGTAGGCAGTTACGTTTTGTTGATGATTGCAGGCATGCTGATATTATTTGTATTGCAGTTCTTTTTTAAGAAGTAGTTAAAATAAGTGATAAGTAGTAAGTGATAAGTAATAAGTGGCGGGTGGAAAGTTTTAAGTAATAAGTTGGGATATGATAGCTGTTTTATTGATATTGATTCCTTTGATTGGCGGCCTGTTCCTGTTTGCAGTAAAAAGCGAAGCAGGTGCCAAAAGCATTGCTTTGTTTGCCAGTATGGTTGTGCTGGTTGTTTCGCTGCTGGGCCTTACCGTTATGAACAGCGCTGCCCAATTAAATTTTGGTGCTACTTGGTTACCCATGCTGAACAGCCGTTTTCATATAGGGCTGGATGGAATGGGCCAGTTGCTTTGCCTGCTCACAGCCATTTCTTTTCCGCTGATACTGGTATCTGCCTGGGGAAACCGTTATAAAGATGCCAACCGCTTTTATGCGCTGCTGCTGCTGAGCCAGGCGGGCCTGATGGGTGTATTTCTGGCAATGGATGCCCTGCTGTTTTATTTTTTCTGGGAACTGGCATTGGTACCTGTCTATTTTCTGTCTTCCATATGGGGCGGCGAAAGACGCATTGCCGCAACTTTTAAGTTTTTTATCTACACATTTGTAGGATCGCTGATTATGCTGGTGGGCATTATATTTATTTATTTCAGGGCGCACCAGTCTTTTGATCTGCACGACTGGTACAGCCTGAAATTAACGCCCGAAACCCAGGGATGGCTTTTCTGGATGTTATTTGGTGCTTTTGCGGTTAAAATGCCCATCTGGCCTTTTCATACCTGGCAACCCGATGCTTACGAACAATCACCCACACCGGTTACCATGGTGCTAAGCGGTATCATGGTCAAGATGGGTGTTTTTGCATTGATCCGCTGGCTGGCGCCTGTATTACCCGATGGTTTTTATTCATGGGGCGATACGGTTTCACTGCTTTGCCTGATCGGGATGCTCTACGCTTCGCTGATTGCCATTAAGCAGGATGACCTGAAAAGACTGATCGCCTATTCATCCATTGCACACATCGGTTTGATGTGCCTGGCCATTTTTGCATCCGACAAAAGCGGCCTGCAGGGTGCCATGCTGCAAATGTTTTCGCATGGCATCAATATCATCGGGTTGTGGATAGTTGCCAATACCATCGAAACCAAATATGGAACCCGCAAGCTGTCTGAGCTGGGTGGTCTTGCGCAGAAAGATCCGGCCCTGGCCATTTTGCTGGTGGTGGTGGCCCTTGCAAATATCGCCCTGCCCCTTACCAATGGTTTTGTGGGAGAGTTTATGATGTTTAACGGCGTTTTCTCAAGCGGTATCACCCGGTATGGCGTGTTGGATACCGCAGTAGCAGGCATCTGCATTATCTTGTCTGCCGTGTACATGCTTAACATGATAAAGAAAACATTTTATGGCAACAGCAGTGCGGTGGTGGAAGCGGGTTCGCCCACTTCTTTTCCGGTATTGATTTCCCTGTCCGTTATTGTGGTGCTGATTTTTGTTACGGGTATATACCCGAAGCCTATGCTGCAGCTGACCAACGATACGGTTGATGCCATTTTAAAATACTTGAAAACAGCAATATAAAGAAGACCGTAAGCAACGTATGAATGCAATAATTTTTTCTGCCATCTGGGGCGTACTGATGATGTTTAGCGGCATATTTATTTCGCAAAAGGCCGTTATACGCAACCTTGCCATTGCAGGGGTGGCGATCTTGCTTTTTTTGAACATCGCTGAATTAAACCATTATTTTACGCTGTTTCATATTGATGTTAAGAACATGCTGGTGTTCGACAGCTTCGGATTGCTGTTCAACAGCATTGCTTTTGGGGCAACGCTCATTTATTTATTGCTCAGTGCAAAAGATGTGGAAGCGGTAGGGGTTAACCAGGCTGAATATTTTGCCCTTATCTTTTTTGTATTGTGCGGCGCCGGCATCGCCTCCTCCTTTAATACTTTGCTAATGCTTTTCCTGGGTATCGAGATCATTTCCATACCATTGTACATACTAACGGGCAGCGATAAGCGCAACCTGAAAAGCAACGAAGCTTCCCTGAAATATTTTTTGATGGGTTCCTTTTCTACCGGTATTATGCTGATGGGCATTGCGCTGATCTACGGTGCCACCGGATCCTTTGCCATGGATAATATGGCCCGGCAGCTGGAAGGGTTTGCCCCCGTGCTGATGCGGGCCTCCTGCTGTTTCTGATCGCTATGTATTTTTAAGTTTATGCAGCACCTTTTCATTTCTGGACCCCCGATGTATACGATGGCGCACCCACCGTTTTTACCGCTTTTATGGCCACCATTGTTAAAGCAGCCGTTTTTATTGCATTTGTACGGTTGTTCGACGCGGCTTACGGCGGCGCACTTGAAAAATGGCGCTTAACCATTGCATTTATTATTGCCGCCACACTGTTTATCGGCAATATCACAGCGGTCTTTCAGCAAAGTGTTAAAAGAATGCTTGCCTATTCAAGCATTGCACAGGCTGGTTTCATGTTCTTTGCCTTGTTCGGATACAATGAATACGCCAAGGAAGGCATTATTTTATATGCAGCCGCCTACAGCCTGGCAACCATTGGTATTTTTGCCATCCTCATTAAAATGAAAGACTACACTTTTGATGGTTACAACGGTCTTGCCAAACAACAGCCTTTACTCGCAGCCGCCAATACCATCTTCCTGCTCTCGCTGGCAGGCATACCCGCTACAGCCGGCTTTTTTGCAAAATATTATATGCTTACAGCCGCCATCAAAAACGGCAGCTATTTGTGGCTGGTCATCTTCGCGGTATTGTGCGCGGCCGTCAGCGTGTATTATTATTTCCGGGTTATACAGGCCATGTATTTCAAAGAAGGCAATGGCCAGGTAAATGAAGTATCACCTGTTTTCAAAATCATACTGGCTGTTCTTGCAGGCATTATTATCTTGTTGGGGCTCTTCCCACAACTGATTACGGTACATTTGTATTTTTAAAGGAATACCGCAGGGAGGTATTCTCTACGGGCCGGCATCGTCACCATCAAAATGACCGTCATACGTGGAGATGACTGTCAGGCAGCTGTCTAAAAATCAAAACCAAAAATCCCAAAATCCCTTAACCGGTGCCAGCAAAAAAAATAGTTCAGCCCTTTGCCGCGCAGCCTTTTCTTAAATGGGCCGGTAGCAAAAGGCAGCTTCTGCGCCAGTTCATCCATCTGTATCCCCCCGCACTTAAGGCGGGGGCTATAGAAAATTATTATGAGCCCTTCCTGGGCGGCGGTGCGGTTTTTTTTGACATTGTACAGCGCTACCAGCCTGGAAATATCTTTTTATCAGACATTAATAAAGACCTGGTGACCACCTACCAGGTGGTGCAGTCATCTGTTGCCAAACTGATTGAACATTTATGGGCGCACCAGCAGCAATACCTGCCATTGAACAAGACCGAAAGGATGCGCTATTTTTATGCGCAGCGGGCTGTGTTCAACCAGGCGCCGGTTGATAAAAAAAGCAGTCGCACTAAAGACAAAGCCATTGCAAGGGCAGCACAGCTTATATTCTTAAACCGTACCTGCTTTAACGGGCTGTTCCGTGTTAATTCGAAAGGCCAGTTTAATACACCGGCGGGGGATTATGCAAAACCGGCTATTTGCGACGAGCAAAACCTGCTGGCGGTGGCTGATGTGCTGGCCGGGGCTACCATTTCAAATATTGGGTTTGCACAAGCGCTAAAAAATACCGGGCCGGCGGCATTTGTCTATTTTGATCCGCCGTACCGGCCATTGAGTGCCACGGCCAGCTTCAGGGCTTATAGCCAACTGGCTTTTGCAGACGCACAGCAGGAACAACTGGCGCAGGTTTGCCGGCAGCTGACCAAAAAGAAGGTGGCGATCATGCTCAGCAATTCTGATACGGGCGACGGTTTTTTCGACCACCTGTACCAGGGCTTTCAGCTATTACGGGTGCCGGCCAGGCGGCTGATCAATGCAGATGCCTCTAAAAGGGGACCTGTAAACGAAATTGTGGTAACCAATTACCCGCTACAGCCCGGCCCGCTCATGTAAGAATTGAGCAATTCAGGCGGGGAATCCTTACTTTTAGTATATGAATTCATTTGACAATATTTCTTTGTCGTTCCGGACCATCCGCAGCAATAAACTGCGTACAGGCATTACCGTTGCCATTATTGCGCTGGGCATTGCCGCATTGGTGGGCATCCGTACCGCCATTGAAGCCATGACGCAGAAGTTTACGGAAAGTTTTTCTGCCATGGGTGCGAATGGTTTTAGCCTTCGCTACCGGCAGATATGGCGCATGCACAATAACCAGGGGGCGCAAAAAGAAAAAAAAGGGCAGAAAAAAGAAAAGCAATCCAACCAGAATAAGCCTATTACCAAAAATGAAGCGGAGGCTTTTAAACAGGCCTATCAATTTCCTTCGCAGGTAGCGCTTTCTATTTTTGGTACCGGCAATGCCACGGTTAATTTCGAGAATAAAAAAACCAACCCAACGGTAAGGGTGTCGGGTGGCGATGATAATTTTGTTGACCTGAACGGCTACAAGATTAATACCGGCCGCAACCTGAATGACCTGGATGTAGAATCCGGCCGTAATGTATGCCTGCTGGGCAAAGACGTGGCCACCACGCTGTTTGGCGAAAACGCAGAAAGGCCGCTGGAAAAAATAGTACAGGTCAATAATATTCCCTTCCGGGTCATCGGCGTATTGCAGGAAAAAGGTTCTACCCTCGGCTTTAGCTGGGACAATGCCATTATTACCTCTTATAACAACGTGCGCCGGTTCTTCAGCAGTGGTTCCAATACCTCTTTTTCCATTGGCATAAAAGTACCCGATGTTCAGCTGCTGGAGTCGGGTATTGGCGAGGCACAGGGTACATTCAGGGCGGTGCGGAAACTGACCACCACCGAGGGCGATAATTTCCTGATAGATAAGAGCGACAGCTTTGTGGATATGCTGCTCAAAAACCTGCGATGGCTAACGGTGTCGGCCATCGTGATTGGTTTTATTACCCTGATGGGCGCTGCCATCGGGTTAATGAATATTATGCTGGTGGCGGTAACGGAACGCACCAAAGAAGTGGGCCTGATAAAAGCGATCGGCGGAAAACAACGGAATGTGCGAAACCAGTTTTTATACGAATCCATTATCATCAGCCTGATGGGTGCTGCCTTTGGCATATTTATGGGCGTGTTGCTGGGTAACGGGGTTAGCATGTTAATGAGTACCGGTTTCGTGGTACCCTGGGCATGGGTGGCGCTGGGTATTCTTATCTGTACCATTGTAGGACTGGCGGCAGGTATTTATCCTGCCTATAAAGCTTCCAAACTGAACCCTATTGAAGCGCTGCGCTACGAATAATCAGTCGATGGTTGCTGGTTCGTTCGTTCATCAAAAAGGCAGGCTTGATAAGGGATTTTTTTGTCATGGTGTGTCGACTACCGACTTTTACTGTTGACTTTTTACTTTATAAAAGAAAATCCCGGGAACATTCCCGGGATTTTTTATGGCTGATATTCTTATTGCTTATTTGGGATTCAGGATCTTTTCAATCCTGTCAAGCATATCCTGCAAATGATAGCGGGTCATTTTATCGGTTACCGAAGGCATGGCGGCACTGATATCTGATTTTATGCTGCGAAGTGTTCCCTTGGCTACAGAAATGATATCTGTTTTCTTGATATCGCCTCCGCCAAAAATAATAACGATGCCGCCGAAAGAGCCACTTGCCGGCGCAGCGGGCGTTATGATGCCGGCAAACCTTTCAATAAATGCTTTTTGCAGGTTGCGGCGGTATACATCAATCGGTTTACGGGTATATAGTTCCGTCCAGATATTTTTCTGCAAATCGCTCATCAGGTCGGTTAAAGTATAGGTGCTGGTGCCCAGGCTGGCTTCTGCGCTCACCAATTTGTTCATACGGCCGTTGGTGAGCAGGGCGTTTAGCGTGCTTTCCATGCGGCTGCCCACAATGACGAGGGCATCCCCCCCGGTTCTGCTGAATATTTCCTTGTTGATTAACCAGGTAGGGGTGATAAAAACATTTTTATTCAGGAAAGACATTGCTT
This sequence comes from uncultured Flavihumibacter sp., assembly GCA_964245425.1. Classification (GTDB taxonomy): domain Bacteria; phylum Bacteroidota; class Bacteroidia; order Chitinophagales; family Chitinophagaceae; genus JACMLD01. Next base: position 19,611 of record CAXTMV010000080.1, read on the forward strand.
CCTGTTGCGTGGCTTTGGGTACATATTCGTATACGGCGCCTGCCTGTTCAACTTTTTTAGGGGTCTCATAGATGCCGCCGATGTTTTTTATTACATGTCCCAGGTAGCGGTTAAACTGCGTGGTTACTTCATTGTATATTTCGGTGAGGTTGCCGTAATCTTCATTTGGTTCTTTTGTCCAGGTCATCAGGTTGGGTACAATTCGCTGCAGGTTCTTGATGCCGTATCCGCCGGCTTTCATGGCGTCATCGCCCAGGTCTTCGCTCTGCGAATGGGGGTCGTCGGGATTTATTTCGGTACCAAAGAAAAGCCGTTTGTTGGCGCTGAGGCGTTCGGTGGTCATTTTATTGAGGATGGGCACTTCCGCTTCCGGGGTGGTGGCTTCGTACATTTTTCTATAACCCCATTCGATGGCCCATTTGTCGTAATCGCCAATGCGTGGATAAAGACCGGCAGACGAAATATTGTCTTCTGGTTGTGCTACATAATTGAAGCGCGCGTAGTCCATAATGGAAGGCGTATGGCCATTGGCCTCTACCCAGGCTTTGTCGCGCAGTTTTTCTACCGGCACCGTAGAGCTGGAACCGAAATTATGGCGCAGGCCCAGGGTATGGCCAACTTCATGCGATGATACAAAGCGGATGAGATCGCCCATGAGTGCATCATCGAACTGCATTTTGTGCGCACGGGGGTCAACGGCCGCGCATTGAATGAAATACCAGTTCCTGAGCAGGTTCATTACGTTATGGTACCAGTTGATATGGCTTTCCAGTATTTCGC
>CAXTMV010000081.1:0-7613 GCA_964245425.1 uncultured Flavihumibacter sp.
TTATAATATTATAACTTTTTTTCCGCCGCTGGAACGATGGGCAAACGGAAGGAAAAGCGAGAACCTTTAGCAGGTGCACTTTTCACTTTAATCTGGCTATTGTGAAAACGGAGTATTTCAGCCACCAGGTAAAGTCCAATTCCAAACCCCGCTACATTTTTTAATTTCTCGTCCTCCACACGGTAAAAACGCTCGAACAGTCTTCGCTGATCAGATTCACTGATACCTATTCCCTCATCCTGCACATATATTTCAGCCAATTCATCCTCCAACGCACAGCCAATGATAATCTTTCCGCCTTCGGGTGAATACTTAATCGCATTGCTGATCAGGTTTTCAAGCACCAGGCTGATTTTTTCCGGATCGGCGGCCAGCCATAGCTCTTCACCAGGCATAATTACTAATTGGTGGCCGGAAGATAAAAACCGGGCGTCCTCCCCGATCTCCTGTATCAACGCCGTGATATTAACCGGTTCAATCCTGATATCGAGTTTGCCTTCCAAAATGCGGGCATTGTTCAAAAAGCCCTGTATCAGCTTCGTCATATTGTTGACACTCTTATCCATTTTTAAAAGGGTCTCCGTATTAAACCCGTCTGTATCACGCTTAGCCTTGACCAGCAGTAATTGGGTATACGCTTTTATCGCTGTCAGCGGCGTTTTCAATTCATGACTGGCCATGGCAAAAAAATCATCCCGCCGCATGTCTTCGATCTTTTTATCGGTGATCTCCAGCACGGAACCTATAAACCGGATGGGCCTGTCTGCCGCGTCAAAAAAAGCCTGTCCTTTTGCCCTCACCCAGCGGGTAATATTGTCCTGCGCGCCTACCGTACGATATTCTACATCATACACACCGCCACTGCGTTCTTTATTCAGCACGTCTTCAATGATGTTGGCAATCCGGCTGGCATCTTCAGGATGTAGACCGGGCAGGAAATCTTTTTCATAGCTGACAGGCAATGAATGCTGGATACCAAATAATTCACGGCAACGGGCGTCCCAGAACATGGTATTGTTAATCAAATCCATGTCAAATGTTCCCAGGCGAGCAGCTTCTCTCGACAGGCGCAGGGTTTCTTCTGCATTTTTAATAACGGTCCGGTCGCGTACTTCCTGCGTCATGTCTTCTGCTGCTACCAATATTCCGGACACCTGCCCGTCTTCATCTATAATGGGCTCATATACATAACTGACATATTTTTCAATCACCCCTTCCGCTGTTTCAAAATAATTTAGCACTTCTTTTTCCCCGTACGGAACACCTGTGCCGAACACTTTTTTCAACAGGCCGGGAAAAGCCTGGTTTTTTAATTCCGGCAGTACTTCCAGCAGGGGTTTACCCAATATATCATCCGTCTTATTCCAATAACTGTACAATGCCTGGTTGGCAATTTCAATTACCATATCGGCACCTTTTAATACCAGCATGATATAAGGCGATTTCATCACAATTTGCCGTAAGCGGTTTTCGCTCTGTTCGGTTTGTTTGCGAATAACGATGCGTTCGGTAACATCATTGGCCACCACTATGATACCATGAGCATCTTCATTATTGATGGTAATACGCTGGTAAACAAAATCAAAAAACATTTCCTTTAAAACACCCTCGTGTTCAAGAACTGCCCGGTAATCCGTTCCATTAAATGATTGACCTGTTGTAAAAACATTATCCAGTATTTTTAAAAACGGTTGTCCTTCCAATTCAGGTAAAGCGCGTTGCAGCGGCAATCCTATTATCGATTCGTCTTTGCCCCATATCTTTAGCATCCTCCGGTTGGCGGCCTCTATGATCATGTCTTTGTCTTTCAGGTATCCGATGGCAACCGGGGCTTGTTTAATCAGGTTGGTCAGGCTATCCTGGCTACGTTCCAGGTCAACCCGACTTTGGTTAAGGTTATTCAATTTCCTGATTTGGGGCGTTGTCTCGTTACAGACCACCAGTACCCCTTTTATCTGGTGATCGTCATCATCAACGGGGCTATAACTAAAAGTCCAGTATACTTCTTCTATATTTCCATTGCGATAAATGGGAATGAGCTGGTTTTCGCTGTAGGTAGACTCGCCTTTTGTAAGCACCTGGTCTATCAACGGTTTTATAACCTCCCATATTTCCGGCCAGCAATCGACCGCTTTTTGGCCCAGCGCCATTGGGTGCTTACCCTCATTGCCCAGGCTTGGCCGGTAGGCATCATTATAAAATTGGATGAGCTCATCTCCCCACCACAGAAACATCGGGAAGCGAGATCGTAAAATACTATTGATGGTTGTTATTAAGCTTACAGGCCAGGCTTCCGGTGCCCCAATTGAGGTGGATGCCCAGTCGAAATTGCGCGTCAGGTCGGCCATTTCTCCTGTTCCTTTTAACAGGGAATGCCGGTTATTCGAGTTTTGGTTAGTCATGTGAGTCGGCAAAAATAGAAAATAAACAAACGTAAGGATAATTTCTATTGCCACGCTCGGATGATCACTTGAGGACAATTGCTCCCAGCGCAGGCAAATTGACAGTAAGCTGGTAGCCGGCCGACTTTGGGGTCGATGACTTGATGACAGGTGCCGGATTAAGCGATTGACCGCTGCCCCAGTATTCTTCCGCATCACTGTTGAAAATTTCTTTCCAGTTGTTTTTTCCGGTTGCCATTAGCTGCCACCCGCGCCTGGGCGCTTCGCCCATATGCAGGATTACCAGCAAATCGTTTGCAGGGTCCAATCCTTTGCGCCGGTAAACAACCACCATCTCCTGTTGATGCGATCGATCGATCCATTCAAAACCCGCTTCACTGAACTGACACTCGTATAAAGCAGGTTCTGCCCGCAACAGGAAACACAAATCACGTACACATTTTTTCAATTTCTGGTGAGGTTCCCATTGCAGGAGATTCCAGGGCAGTTCGCTTCTGAAATCCCATTCTGATGTGCTGCCAAATTCATCTCCCATAAACAGCAATTTGCCGCCCGGATGGGTAAACATATAACTGTACAATAGCCTGAGATTGGCAAACCGTTCCCATTCATCGCCTGGCATTTTGTAGATCATAGGCCGCTTCCCATACACTACTTCATCATGACTCAGCGCAAGCATAAAATTTTCATTGTAATAATATTCCATGCTCAGGGTAAACTTATCCTGATGCGTTTTCCGATCCAACGGGTTGAGTGTAAAGTATTCAAGCGTATCGTGCATCCACCCCATCATCCATTTCATGCCAAACCCCAGGCCACCGTCTTTGGCCGGCCGGGAAACGCCCTGCCAGGCCGTTGACTCTTCTGCAATTACCTGCACATCCGGAAAATCTTTGTAAATGCTTTCATTCAGGTCTCTCAAAAAAGAAATGGCTTCCAGGTTGCTGTCACCGCCCCATTCATTGGGTTCCCATTGGTCGCGCCCTCTTGAATAGCTTAAAATCAACATGGAGGAAACGCCATCCACGCGTATACCATCCGCATGAAAAATATCAACCCAAAAACGGGCGCTGCTGATCAGAAAGGATTTAACCTCTCCTTTGCCATAATTGAAAATATACGAATGCCAGTCGGGATGGTAACCCCTGCGCATATCGGGGTTTTCATAGGCATGCGTACCATCGAACATATACAAGCCATGTGCGTCATAAGGGAAATGTGAAGGCACCCAGTCCAGGATCACGCCGATTTCCTGTTGGTGGAAGGCGTTCACCAGTTTCATAAAATCCTGTGGGCTGCCAAACCGGGAAGTGGGCGCAAAAAAACCCGTGCCCTGGTAACCCCAGCTGGCATCATTGGGATGCTCCATGATGGGCATCAGCTCTACATGTGTAAAACCCATCTCTTTCACATAAGGTACCAGCAATTCAATTGCCTGCTGGTAGGTATTGACTGATTGTTCATTGTCTTTGTCTGGACGCATCCAGGACAGCAGGTGAACTTCGTACACGCTCCAGGGCGCCGTTAAGGCATTCCGATCCTTTCTTTTTTTCAGCCAGTCATCATCCTGCCATTCATACTGCAGATCCCAGGTCCGTGATGCGGTGGCCGGGCGCAGTTCCCAGCAATGCGCAAACGGGTCACCTTTGTCCATGGTCCAGCCATTATTACCTACCACATGGTATTTGTATAGCTCAGCTGTCTTACGACCGGCAATAAACCCTTCCCAAATACCGCTATCATCTGTCCGGAGCCGCAGGGGATGGGCGCCATGTTGCCATTGGTTAAAATCACCGATCACAGATATGGCGGTGGCATTTGCCGCCCAGACAGCAAAATAAACCCCCGGCGTATTATTTACAGTTACAAAATGCGAACCCAGTTTTTCGTATAATCTATTATGCGTTCCGGCCTTGAAATTTTGTATATCTGCCGCTGTAAACAGCGAATAGTCGGCTACTTTTGGGGAACTGTCAGACACACTTGGTTGTTCCATATTAATCGGGCAATATTTAATGTAGTGAACAAGCACTTTCTGCCTCCCGCTGTGCAGGATGATTACCCACCTGCTTGAATTTGTACATTACCACATGCAGAAAGCATGAAAACAATATATCACAAGATAGCCCGAATAAGCCGGGCTATCTTGTAATATATTGTTCTGTTTATTTGGGAGATGTTATTTTTTTCTATTGATGTGCAAAAAACAAATCATTATTCCTCCTCCGAAGCCGCTTCGTAATTAATATTGTTTTCTGCTACGCCTGTCAGCGCCTGATCTGCCTGCTTCTCCTCATCCAGGGTTGCCTGCAAAAGTTGGGCAACGTCGTCAAGGCCCAGGGTTGCTGCAACCTGTCTCAGGCCGCCATAGGTAGATATTTCATAATGTTCTACTTTCTGCGCGGCCAGGATCAAACCCACATCCCGTGTGGCTGTTCCTGCTTCTGTATCTTCTATAATGGAAGAGCCTTCTTTTAAAATACCTTCCATGGCTTCACATTTTTTTGCCTGTGGCTTGGCGCCCATGATTTCAAAAACTTTTTCCAGCCGCTCAATATGGCCTTTCGTTACGGTCAGATGCTCTTCAAAAGCATCTTTCAGTTCCTGCGAAGTGGCCGCTTTTTTCATTTTAGGCAAAGCAGCAACAATGTGTTTTTCGGCCCAATAAATATCCTTTATTTCGTCGTGTAAAAACTCGGTCAGCCTGGAATCCTGCACCGCCGCGGTGTTTTTCGTACCTGTTTTTTTTGTAGTCTGCATAAATAATGTTTTCTTAATTACATTAGAAAACAATGCCAGCTATGATAGCGCGTGTTTCTTCGCTGCTTTGAGGATTATTGTTCCCGTTAAAGGCTGTATAATATTTTCTCACCTGGGCCGCGTATTTTTTTGCGTAATTAATTACCGGTTCTGTCCAGCTACAATGGGTTCCAAATAAAATCAACGCATCGGTATTGGCCGAGCCCTGCCGTCCTGAACTTCTCAGCTGCGATGATGCGGTCAGCATTCCCATGTCGTGAATTACGCCGCACATATCCTTTTATCGATCTGTCAATAATTTAAAATCAATACTGTCCTTTTGCGGCTGCATCTCCTGGACGATGTAATGATCGAATTCAAGGAAAGTTGTGCTCAGCAGGGCAGGCGGGCGGTTTTGCATGCGTTCCTGGATGGCTTTTATACGCAGCGCATTATTCTCCCAGGCTGGCTGGCTTTTGTCTGAAAAAGGCTGCAGGGAAGAATCGACCCCTGCTTCATGTCAACAAGTATGAACTGTTCGCCTTCTTTGTTGAGTGATTTCATCAGGAACACGTAACGCTTCAGGCCCAGGCTGCCGGTACCCGCCACCCGAAAAGCAACGTCGATGATTTCATAATTATAAGGACTGTTTCCATCGTTTTTAAGCCAGGTTTCCATATGTGCAACCAACTGTTTTCTGAGTTGCTTTTCCAGCTTCCGGTGTTTAGGGTGTTCCAGGCTGATTTTTTAGCCCATTATTCTTTTTTAAGATCCGCTTTAATAATATGCCTTTCGACCACTGGTCGCGCGCATCCAGCAACAACTCCCGTGAAATACCTTTTGCGGGCTTTGGTTCTATATAGTTTGGCTTGCCGCAGGCCAACGTAGCTGCATAACTCTTTACATACAAGGCCGCCATTTTATCGGATTTTTCACTTTCAATTCCGAGGGAATCAAAAGCAATAAAGATGCGGCCGACCAGCCTGGCAATCTCCCAAAGCGCCGGTGCCAGCAACGACTCATCAAAATCGTTCAGATCAAAATAGACGAGGCGGTTATCACTTTTAAAACTGCCAAAATTTTCCAGGTGCTGATCTCCGCAGATCCAGCTGTATGGAGAAGCGGGGAAATCAGTTGCTTTTACCAGGTCTTCATAAAATAAATGGCAGGTACCCCTGTAAAAGCTGAAAAGGCTTTCTGCCATGCTGCTGTACTTTAAATCCGGGGTTTCCGGTAATTAATTCCAATCTCCCATTAATCCGCAGGATGTAGACGCTTTTCCCCACAGTATATGTTCCGAACCATTGATTCTGTATGCTATAGAGTACTCCCTGCCAGGAATGAGCGACGCCTTGAAAACAGGTTCCACCCTATACCTAAAGATAACCGGCCAAATTGATAGCGATGGTAACCTAAACGAACTACCGGCTGTTTTAAAAACGGGATGATGAACAGCAACCTGTAAAATTGATTTTTTTTACTAGGAGATTAGATCTACATTAGAATGGACCTGGTGGCCCGATGGATGAATGTTGGATTTTACACGAAAGATATGCCCACCCCAGCCATCAGAAACTTAATTACCCGCCATGAAAAAAATAACTATTTTTCTTGCCTCTTCCAATGAACTGAAGCCGGAAAGAGAGCAGTTTGAGATTGAAATCTACCGGAAATGTAAGGCCTGGTTCGACAGGGGCATTTTCCTGCAGCTCGATATTTGGGAAGATATGTCGGCCCGCTTTTCGGCCACTGGCTCGCAAAGCGAATATGATAAATTTGTAAAAAATGCTGATCTTTTTGTTTTTCTCGCCTATACCAAGGTAGGCATGTACACGGCAGAAGAATTTGAAAATGCTTTTGGCCAATTCAATTCAACTAAGAAGCCGTTTATTTATACTTATTTTAAAAACCCGCCTGCCGGCGCCGTTGCGGAGGATAGCCTGGCTGCATTTAAAAATAAGCTGAATGAGTTAAAGCATTTTTATGCCACTTTCAGTGATAGTAACGATCTTTGGAACCAGTTCAATAAAGAACTGGAAAGACTGGAAGCAGATGGGTTTACGGAAAACAAAAGGCCCGTAGCAGACGGAAGCGCTAAAAACACGAACCAGTCGGCCGAAAAGATCTATAATATTGACAAAATAGACAGCGCTAACTTTTCATAACACATCCTCAACACCGGTGCGATCTTAATAACGATCAAAATGGTCTGCAAAAACAGGCATTTTGATCCGGGAAATTTCTTATTGAAGTATATTTTTGCTTGCGTAGAATGAGCCCGTCCTTTTTAGCACAATATCATAGTCACGCGCAGCTGTTAATTTCAATTCCTTTTTTTCATACCCGTCCAGGCTTACGCTCAATATCTTGTCTTCCGTAGACAGTTCAAGGCTAAAAGTGCCGTCGGCCTGTGTACCTGTGTTGTTTTTGCTGTCTTTTGCTGTAATACTGACGCCTTCCAGTGGAAGTGAT
>CAXTMV010000081.1:7623-14750 GCA_964245425.1 uncultured Flavihumibacter sp.
AGAGTCTACAAAGGCAAACCCGGAGGTTATAATTTTTTTTTTATTTTGGGCCAGACCACCGATGCTGATGGCGATCAGCAGGCAGGGCAACAGTAAAGATTTTACAGGAAGATTCATATATATGATTTTAATGGTTACAATAATGACTTGTTGATTTGTTAACAGGTAGTAAGCCCGTAGTAGACACTACAGGCCAGACCTAAACTAAATGCAATTATAAGAAGGCAGGTGTTTACTCCTGTTCTGTTTCTTCTGATGCAAAATTTCCGGCACCCCCCACCAGGTTAGAAAAGAATATACTGTTCAGGAATAAACGTGTGGTACCCAGCCAGTATCCACGATAAGTAGGATCGTCAGCAAATAAAACAACCTGTCCATTACCGCTTTGGCTGAATATGATGGCTGCGCTGTTGCTTATTTTATTAATGTTTTGTCTGGAGGTATATCCATTCACAAAGGGCTTTTCTGCATATTGGGCCACGGAGGCGTATTTATTGGTACTGGGAAGCAAGAGGGTCGATCCGTTTTTATTGATGAACAGTTTACGGCTTGTCAATCCGAACGCGATGGGATGGGAGATGTCAATATCTGCAAGAAATACGGCACCATTGATGCGCTTAGCGCCTTCCACATCCTGCTGGTTGATATAATCGACCCTTTCAGCAGGCCCCGCATTGCTTCTTCTGCCGGCAGGAACTTCGGCTGTTCTTTCAGCCGGAACGCTGACACCGTTTTGAGAGGGTGGCTGCACTCCCTGCACTGCCGGCGTTATACCGGTATTATTTCCGTTTCGCCCGGCGGTAACAGCTACAGCGCTGGCTATCTGGTTGGTATTGTTACCGCGCCCTGGTGCTGTTTCTGTTTCTGAAAGTTTCTCCCGCACCAATTCATTCTGTACTGCCCAGGCTGTTGCATTTTGAAAGGTAATCAGTGTACCACCCTCAGCTACCCACGCTTTTATTTTATCTACAACGGCTTTGTCCCAGGTCGTGTAATTGCCTCCGGGTAAGACCAGGGTATTGTATCGTTTTAAAGATGCCCGCTGAAAATTCTGCAGATCTAGTTTGGTAACCGGCAGTCCGAGCTGTTGGTTCAGCACAAACCACACCTCACCAGCTTCTGAAGCCGTTACTCCCTGGCCAAAAGCCAGTGCTACTTCAGGCCTGCGTACGGCTTTTATATTACTGCTGCCAAGATCGATTCCGTCTACACTAAAACCGGTGGAGGCTGCAACAAATTTTACATTGGCCAAGTCTGCTACCTGTTTTAATAAGTTGTAAACGCTGTCGGCAGAAATCTTTTGCCCCGCAACGGGTATCACCAAAGTGCCGTAGCCATAGGATTTTTTTGCATTATTGATGTCGGCTGTAAAAGTTTTAAAACTTGCTTTTACCAATATATCTTTTGCCAGCAATTGGTACAATGCCTTACTGGCATTGTAATCTGTATAACCCAAAATATAAGCATACGAAGATTTGCCTCCCTCCACTTCTCCCTTTGGCAAGGGGGCCGATGTTACCGGGCTGCCTTTGACAAAATCTGCGGTGTTTATTTTTGCGTATTGCAAACCATAAGCCTGCACGATATTCCAGCCGGTATTATCATAATAAATACTGTCTTTGAGAATATTTTCCTCGAAAATTGAATGGACAATCAGGAAATTAGGCTGTTCGGACGGTACGATATAGGCTTTGCCTTTTTCAAACTTTTTTGCCTCCAGCGTGGTATTGGCAGATAGTTCATACACGTTAACATGGTGCAGCAGCAATAAATTCAGAAACCGCTGGGTAAGATTTTCATCTTTGCTGTCGCCGAATACAAAGGCTTTCGCGGAGTTTGCCCTGCCTTGTTCCAGCGCATTTTTGAACAATTCTTTTTGTATTTTAAAAAGGTTTGCTTTCTCAGCTACTGCCGCTTTGATGGTAGAAAAACTGGTAGCCAGGTGATTGCGGATAGAGAAAGAAAAAGTGAGTGTACCATTGGGTGTTTCTTTTGCAATGCCGCCGCTGCTGGCTTCTTCAAAAGTTGCTGCTATGCTGCCAAAGAATTTCGGATAGGTACTGCCGTATATCGGAGAAAGGTTATCATAATTCTCTTTCGTGAAGTACAAAGAACCGATTTCATCAAGTGCTTTGGCATGGTATTTTGCAAAAACGGCATTTTCATCATATAAAAATTGCGGCACTATGGGGCTTTCATGGCGCTTAGGCGTTGGTTCAAAATAATAGGTAGCGTTTGAACCCTGTTCATGAAAATCTATTTGCACATTTGGATACCACTGGTGAAAGAACGTAACGCGGTTACGGCTTTCAGGATGTACCAGGTTCAGCCAGTCGCGGTTTAAATCAGCAAAATAGTGATTGGTCCTGCCGCCCGGCCATCCTTCCTGGTGTTCCTTGTCAAGCGGATCTGCCACTTCCGGGAATGATTTAAAACTGTTGTACCAGTTGGCAGCACGGTCGCGGCCATCAGGATTTAAGGATGGGTCGATAAATATTACAGCTTCTTTTAACCAGTTACTGGTTTCATCGTCCTGGCTGGCAGCTAAATAATAACCGGTCAGCAGGCTTACCTCTCCGCTGGAAGTTTCGTTGCCATGCACACTGTAACCCAGGGCAACAATAACAGGGGCTTTGCTGTCGATGATGGGTTTAGACGGATCAACCAGCGTAATATGTTCCTTGCGGATTTCTTCCAGTCGGCTGTAATTTTCCGGAGCGGTAAAAGTTACGATAATCTGTTCCCGTTCTTCGTAGGTTTTGCCGATACTTTGTACGTGCACGCGGTTACTAACCCTTGCCAGTTCCCTAAAGTATGCCAGTAGCTGGTCGTGCCGCGTATAATGCGTACCAATGGCATAACCCAGGAATTTTTCCGGAGACGGGATGGCTGCATCCAGTTTCGTTGCTTTCGGGAAATAATAATTTGCCTGTGCGGATGCAATGTGAACAGCCAGCAATGCAGCAGCTGCAATAATGACGATAATCTTATTTGTTGCTTTCATTGTATTTGATTTATGACATTCATATTTATAGGTTCCAATTGTTTTTAATAGCCAGGGTTCTGGTTGGTATCGGGGTCTGCCAATACATCAGACAACGGAATCGGAAACAGCCAATATTGTTGGTTGCTGATGCCAAGTACGGCACTTACCCGGCCCGTTCTCACCAGGTCGAACCATCGGTGGGCCTCAAACGCAAATTCAATACTGTTTTCGTCTTCGATTGCCTGTAAAACATCGGCCTGCGTGGCAGCCGTGGAGGGCGGCACGCCTGCTCTTGCCCGAATCACGTTCAGATCTGCCAGTGCACCTGCTGCACCGGAAAGTTTATTCTGTTGTGCCCGCGCTTCTGCACGGATAAGATATAGTTCCGCCAGGCGGATCAGGTAAGACGGGTCTGTACTGGTAGCGGTTGTATTATACAAAACACCATAATTATTGGGACTGGTGCCGGCAATTAATGCCGACCGGCTTCCGCCGGTATTTGCATTTGTTACTTTTGCAACAAAAGAGGCAGATGGTTTTAAGGTAAACTGGCCGCCGGCAGAGCTGGGATACCAGAGATTCCAGAAACTGTTTTTATCATTGGCAGAAAAAGTAAGTTCCAGAACAGATTCTGAACTTAAGAAAGGCGCGGTAAAAAATGACTGATACGTACTGGTTAGTGCATATTTTGTATTGGCAATTACCAAAGTTGCATCGGCTTCTCCTGCCGCCCATTCCTTCCTGTACAAATGAAGCCTCGCCCTTAATGCCCTGGCAGTACTTTTTTGAGCGCGGTTCCTGGTACTTGCATCATCCGTTAACAATGTTTCCGCCTGGTTCAGATCGGCAAGCACCTGGTCATAGGTTTGGGTAAGTGTACTTCTTTTGACTCCTTTAACAGCTTCCAGGCTGGTGGTTGGGTTCAACTGCAATTGTACACCGCCCCATCCCCTTCCCAAATCAAAATAGCCAAGCGCTCGGATAAAATAGGCTTCGCCGAGTATTTTGTTTTTTTCGGCGTCGCTTAGCAAAGGATCTTTAACGGCCGGCACATACGCGATCACACTGTTGGCTGTGTTGATCGTCTTATAAATACCCTGGTAGGTGGCAACAGTTGTTACATTGTCTGCCGGTATTGCATTCTGGTCTAACTGCAGGTATTGGCTGAGTGTGCCATTAAAAACAACATTATCTGCAGTAATGGTTCCCAGTGTTGGGTAATTACCCGCATAATAGCCCTGCACTCCATCATAGGCACCAATGATAGCAGCTCTTGCCGTGCTGGCGTCTACAATGGCAGCTTGTGTGGCAATGGCATTATTAGGCGTTTCCAGCAGGTATTTTTTGCAGGAGGAAAAAAACAATCCGATGGTTAACAAACTATAAATAACTGTATAACCCTGTTTCATTGTTATGCATTTTTGACGTGATTAAAAGGTAAGGTTTACGCCTGCCTGCAGCGTACGGGGCTGGGGCACCGTAGCCCAGTCGTAGCCAGCGGTATTCTGATTGGCACTTTGCGAACTGATTTCCGGATCCAATCCATCATATTTGGTGAAAGTGAGCAGATTGGTTGCTTGTATATATATACGGACATTGCTGAAGCCGATCCGTTTACCGGCACCGGGGGGCACGGTATAACTCAGTGTAATTGTCTTGAGGCGGATGAATGAGCCGTCCTGCAGGTAACGGCTGCTTAAGCTGGCAACATTGCCCCCGTAATTATTAGCAGGGCTGTTATTGGCCGAAGGGTTACCGCTAAAAGTGGTCATCCTAGGAATGTCAGTGATATCGCCTGGCTTCTGCCATCTTTCCAACTGGCGGGGCAAAAACCCAATATTTGCCTGGGTATTCCCGTGCACCATGAAAAAGTCGTTCATGTTCATGATCTTGTTTCCCTGCTGGAAATAGAAGAAGAAACCAAAATCGAATCTTTTATACGTAAGTGTATTGTTTAAACCACCTGTATAATTGGGAAGTGCATTGCCAACGATGGTTCTGTCTGCCGCTGTTATCACGCCGTCTTTATTCAAATCCTGGTAAACCGCATTGCCCGTTTGCTGATCCACATACAATTGCTTGTAAAGCCAGAAAGAATTTACGGCATATCCCTGTCTCAGGATTGAAATATTTCTGCCGGAAGCGCCCTGCGCAATATCAGAAGCAAGCTTGTCTACCCGGTTGATATTCCTGGATATATTGAAATCGCTGGCCCACCTGAAATTTTTGGTATTGATATTGGTTGAATGGAGCGCAATTTCGAATCCCTTGTTGCGGACTGCTCCGTAGTTCTGCAGGTAATTGGTAAAGCCGCTGCGCGAAGGAACCGGCACATTCAGTAACAGATCCGTTGTATGCTTATCATAAAAATCAACATTGATAGTAAGCCGGTTTTTAAACAGGGCAATATCAATGCCTGCATCGTATTGACGGGTTGTTTCCCAGGTTAGATCAGGATTTGCCAGTTGCGAAGGGGCGGAGCCGGGCTGTTCAAGATAGTTGGCACCTGAACTCCATAGGCCCAGGGCTGCGTAAGAGCCGATACCATTCTGGTTGCCCGACAGACCGGCACTGGCCCTTATTTTCAGATCATCAAAGAGGCCGAGATTTTTAATAAAATCTTCTTGTCCGGCCCGCCAGGTTACTCCGCCCGAAGGAAAATAACCCCACCGTTTGTTCACCCCAAATTTAGAAGAAGCATCTGCCCGCAGGCTTCCGTCAATGGTATATTTATTATTGTAAGTTTAATTCAATTTACCAAAAAACGACAGCAGCTTAGACTGCGCACTCGAAGAAGAGCCCGACCGGGTAGCGGCAACTGCAACCGATGTCAGGCTGTTGGTGGCAAAGCCGGTTCCGGTGGCACTGGTACCCTGGCTTAATACCGTATTAATCGTGTTTCCAATCAGCGCATTAATACTGTGTTTTCTATCTTTTCCAAAAGATTTGATATAGGTAATGACCTGTTCGTTGGTAAGTACCTGGTTCTTGGTTTCATAGGAGGCAGCCGATCCGTTTGTTGAAATACCGGCTGACAGCAGGGTATTGATGTAGTTATTCTCATACTCACTATTGTTATCGATGCTCCAGCTGCTGCGCAATTTTAATTCCGGCAAAAAAGAATATTCGCCGAAAAAGTTCCCGATCGTGCGCCAGCCTACTGCGTCGTTGTTCAGGTTGTTGATAAGCGCAATATGGTTATCAAAACTGCCATACCGTGCATAAGTGCCGTCTGGATTGTATATAGGCAGGTAAGAACGTACAAAGAGTGCAGAATTGATAACCCCCTGCGGGTTATTATCGTTACTGCTCACATTTCGACGGGTCCTTGTTATACCGATGCTGGTTCCGATCTTTAAACGGTCCGTCAGGTAATTATCGTAATTAAACCTGCCAGTAAACCGTTCAAAATTAGATGGTCTTACAATTGACTGTTGCTTCAGGTAGCCGAAGCCGGTATAATAAGTGCTTTTATCGGTACCTCCCTGCGCAGATAATTCGGTATTTACGGATGACGCATTACGGAATAAATCATCTGTACGGTCGTAAGTGGGTTGTGTTTCCGGGTTGGCGATCAGCGCAACAGCCGCGCCGCCGTCTTTTACGGTGTTGATCCTGGATTCATTGGTAAGCAGTGCTGTTTCAGGTCCGGTTGTTACGTTGAATTTTTTTATGGCGCTGGAAGATCCGTAATAAGTATTAAAATTAATTTTCGCCTTTGTATTCAGCTTCCCCCTCTTGGTTGTAACAATTACTACTCCGTTAGCACCCAGTGACCCATAAATGGCCGTTGCGTTAGCATCTTTGAGGATTGTAATGTTTTCAATGTCTGAAGGGTTTATATCCGCTATCGGGTTAGACGGCTCCTGACTTCCAAGTCCTGTTTGTATGGGGTCTGTATTGCTGATAAATACGCCGTCAATAATATAAAGCGGATCTACAGAAGCATTAATAGAGTTATTACCCCTGATACGAAAAGTAATGCCGCCGCCCGGCACGCCTGAATTGGATAATACCTGTACGCCGGTGGCTTTTCCCTGTAATAACTGGTTAAAGCCTGCAGCGGGATTGTCCTTTATATCATCTCCTTTAACGGTTACAATAGCACCGGCAATAAATTTTTTGTTTTGGGTACTGTAAC
>CAXTMV010000081.1:14760-20345 GCA_964245425.1 uncultured Flavihumibacter sp.
AGTTACCTGCGCAGTAGCCCCTGGTGTGGCGTTTATCTCCTGGCGCTCAAAGCCCGTAAAACTTATCACCAGCACGGGGTTTTGCAGCGCCGTATTAATAGAGAAATTGCCATCCTTGTCTGAAAGCACCCCTTGTCTTTGTCCTTTTATGTTAATGGCCGCTCCCTCCAGCGGTGTTTGCTTGTCGTCGGCTATCACTTTTCCCTTAATAATTATCTGTGAAAAAACCAATTGCGAAATAAAAACCGGGAATAAGAATGATAGGGTCTTTTTAAAAAATAGTGTCATCGTATAGTTGTTTTGAATAAAGAGCACGCAGCAATACCTCCCCGGCAAGGAAAGATTATCACCCGCGGTAAATCAGAGATCGAATTGTTATTCAGATTTTCAACAGCAGCAAGGGCAACAGAAAGAAGAAGTATAGGTAATTAAACCAAATGGCGCTGCGGGAAAAGCATGCACCTTTAACCTGATAGGAATTTTCATAACAAATGATTGCATCATAAAAAGTTTCAAAAATTGTTAGTCTACTAAATTGGTAGACAAATATAAAATTATATTTTCGCATCCGACAAATTTATTTTTCATAAATTGCAGCTGCGCTAAAATTATCATTCAATAAATGAATACACAATGAAGTCAATTGCCATATATCATGAGCACCCCGACTGGTTTAAACCGCTTTTTGCGGAACTTGAAAAAAGAGGCCTTCCATATGAAAGGATAAATCCGGCGGAACACCAGTTCGACATAGAAGACACGGAGGTCAAATACGCTTTGTTTTTTAACAGGATGAGTCCTTCCGCCTATCTAAGAGCAGGCGAGCAGGGCATATTCTTTACACTGGCATACCTCAAGCACCTGGAGTTTTTTGGCACCAAAACCATCAATGGCTTTAAAGCTTTCACCTACGAAACATCTAAAGCGGAGCAGCTGTCACTTATCAAAAAATTAGGCTATGGTTACCCGAAAGCAAAAGTGGTAAACCATACTTCACAATTGATTGCCGCCACAAAAGGCTTGCGCTTCCCCATTGTTGTAAAAGCTAATATCGGCGGCAGTGGCGCCGGCATTACCAAATACAATTCAATCGAGAGTTTGCAAACAGATATTGATAACCATGCCATTGATTTTGGCATTGATCGCACGGCGCTGGTGCAGGAATATATACCGGCACGCGGCGGCTATATTACAAGGGTAGAAACACTGGGCGGAAAGTATTTATATGGCATAAAAGTCTATACATCGGGCGAAAGCTTCAATCTCTGCCCCGCAGATATATGCCAGACAAACGACGGTAAGGAGCTGGTAAGAAATGCCTGTGCCGTAGACGCCCCCAAAAACGGGCTGACCGTAGAGGCCTATACACCGCCCCGGCAGGTTATTGATGCCATCGAAAACATTGTTCAGCAGGCAGGTATTGATGTGGGCGGCATAGAGTACATTATTGACGACCGGGATGGCAGTATTTTATATTACGATATAAATGCCCTGTCCAATTTTGTAGCAGATGCCGTAAACGTTATAGGTTTCAACCCCCATGAGAAACTGGTTGACTTCCTGGAAAAGCAGGTATATACCGGCGTTGGCTCCTTATCGTCGAGCAGCATGAAATAAATGAATCGACCGCAGTAAAAAAATTTACAGAGACTTGGCAGCACTATCAACACTGCTTAAAATTTTATTATGAAATATGGTTATTGGCTCCCTGTGTTTGGCGGATGGTTGCGAAATGTGGAAGACGAACATATGCAGGCTGACTGGAATTATGTAAAACGCCTGGCTATCAGAAGCGAAGATCTTGGCTATGATGTTTCGCTGATTGCGGAGTTAAACCTGAACGATATCAAAGGTATCCAGGCACCCAGCCTGGATGCGTGGAGCACTACCGCTGCCCTGGCGGCAGTAACCAACCACATTGAATTGATGGTGGCGGTACGGCCAACTTTTCACAATCCCGCCCTGCTGGCAAAAACTGCTGCCAACATAGATCACATCAGCAATGGCAGGGTCTCGCTCAACGTAGTCAGCAGCTGGTGGAAAGATGAAGCCGAAAAGTACGGTGTCCATTTTGAACAACATGATGACCGCTATGCCAGAACGGAAGAATGGCTAACGGTGCTGGACAATGTCTGGAAAAAAGATAATTATAGTTTTGAAGGAAAATACTACAAAGTACAAGGCAATGTGCTGCAACCAAAACCCGTATCTACGCCAAGGCCGTTTATTTATGCGGGGGGCGAAAGCGATAAGGCAAAAGATTTGATCAGCAGCCGCTGCGATGGATATGTGATGCATGGCGACAACCCGTCCGTTATCAGCAAAAGGATTGAAGATCTGAAAGAACGCAGGGAAAAGAAAGGATTGCCCCCCATGAAATTCGGTGTTGCGGCGTACAGCATCATACGCAATACCGACAGCGAAATAAAAAAAGAACTGGCGCGTATTACCAATGTACAGGAAGGAAGCGCGGGTTACAAAAACTATCAGCAATGGATAAACGGTACGCAGCTGGAACAAACTGTTTCGCTGGAGGATTATTCGGTCAGTAACCGAGGTTTAAGAACGGGGCTGATAGGATCGCCACAGCAGGTCAAAGACCGGGTGGCCGAATTTGAACAGGTGGGCGTGGACTTTTTTTTATTGCAATGCAGTCCCCAGCTGGAAGAAATGGAGCGCTTCTCGGAAAGCGTTATAAAAAATTAAGTAATGGCAGGAAGAGAGGGCTGCTCAAAGGAGCGGCCCTCTCCCATATTATTTGTTTTTTATATCCTGGAGCACCGCCACCAGTGTATCTATATCACTGCAGGTATTGTAAAATGCCAGCGACGGCCTTACGGTGCTTTCCACCCCAAACCTCCTTAATATAGGCTGTGCGCAATGATGGCCCGTCCTTACCGCAATACCCTCATTATTCAGCGCTTTTCCCACCTCGTCGTTGCTATAGCCCTGCAGCGTAAATGACAATACGCTTGCTTTCTCAGCAGCAGTACCGATCAACCGCAAACCAGGCACCTGTTCCATCAGTTTGGTGGCGTATAATAAGAGATAGTGCTCGTATTGGTTAATATTGTCGATACCCAACCTGCTTACATAATCCAATGCGGCACCCAAACCCACTGCGTCTGCAATATTACCTGTACCGGCTTCAAACCGGTAAGGCGCATCATGGAATTGTGTTTTTTCAAAACTAACATCCTTGATCATATTGCCACCACCCTGCCAGGGTTGCAGGCTATTCAGCAACTCCTTTTTGCCATACAATACGCCAATACCGGTAGGCCCGAAAATCTTATGTCCTGAAAAAACAAAAAAGTCGGGATTCAGTAACTGGAGATCCACCCGCAGGTGCGAAACCGACTGCGCACCATCCAGCAAGACTTTTGATCCGTTGGCCTGCGCCAGTTCTATCATCTGTTTGGCGGGCGTAACCGTGCCCAGTGCATTGGATACCTGGGTAAAAGAAACGAGTTTTGTTCTGGGGTTCAGTAGCTTCCGGTATTCATCCAGCAACACCTGTCCGGAATCATCAACCGGAATCACTTTTAGCCGGATGCCTTTTTTTTGGGCCAGTTGTTGCCAGGGTACAATATTGGCATGGTGTTCTAGGTGGCTGACAATTATTTCATCATCTTTTTGCAAGAACTGCTCGCCAAAGGTTTTGGCTACCAGGTTGATGGCTTCGGTAGTACCGCGCACAAAAACAATTTCTTCAACAGAAGCAGCATTCAGAAAATTCCGTACTTTTTCTCTGGCGCCCTCGTATGCATCTGTTGCCCGGGCAGCCAGCTCATGTGCTGCCCTGTGCACGTTTGAATTCTCATGCTCATAAAAATAACTAACCCGATCAATTACCTGCCTGGGCTTTTGGGTGGTAGCGGCATTGTCGAGCCATATCAGCGGTTTTCCATTTACCTGTTCCTGCAAAATGGGAAAATCCTTCCTGATAAGGTTTACATCAAAAGGCGGTTTTGTTACACCCGGATGGTTGGCCGGATGCGATCTCGCATGAACAAAGGCTTCCGGTTTTGCTGCTGACAGGCTATTATGATCTTGTAAAAAATAATAGGCGCCGTCATGATTACCCATTGTTTGTCCGTAGGGCAATTGCGGGCTGCCGGTAAGGAAGGGTATGCCTGCAAGAATATTGGTGATATCCTGCAGCAGATCACTATTAGTTGACAAGGGCCGTTGCTGCTGTTGTGCCGTATATTGAACAGCAGGTGATTTACCACTGCCGGCAACCGATTGAGGCACCCGCTCTTTTCCTACAAAGTGAGGATCCGGCAAAGCAGTCTGCGGGTTCTGCAAATCGACCTCATTACCCTGTTTGTGTGCGGAGGAAGAAATACCGCTGCCCCCCACGGATGGCGCGGCGTTGAGGTTGCCCGGAAACTGGTTGCCCGAAACAACCTGAGCCTGATTTCTTAAGTCGATGGCATGTACCGGGTTGATGGCCCCGGCAGATGCACCGATACCGCCAACGGAAACAGGCGGGTTTGGCAGAGCTGTTACAGATCTTTGCTCGCTCAGCACATCGTATTGCAACAGTTCTTTTCCAGCCTCGCTTTGGCTAGCCATGGTATCGGCTTTAAAATACTCGTTGGCCAGAGATTCCAGTATTTTGGTGTCCGGAAAACCGGGCTGATCAATATTTATACTCATGGTACTTGCCGATTTCAACATTATCCAATACGGCGATTGCATCATCTACCAGCACGGCCAAAGAACAATAAAGTGATATCAGGTAAGATGCAATGGCCTTATCATTGATGCCCATAAACCGCACAGACAGTCCGGGCGTTTGTTCCCCAGGCAAGCCGGGCTGAAAGAGCCCCACCACTCCCTGCCTGCTTTCACCGGTGCGCAACAATATTATTTTCGACTTACCATTTTCTACCGGCAGTTTATCAGAGGGTATCAGCGGTATACCTCTCCAGGTAATAAACTGGGACCCGAATAAGGAAATAGTGGGGGGTGGAACACCGCGGCGGGTGCATTCCCTGCCAAAAGCAGCAATTGCCAGCGGATGCAACAAAAAGAAACCAGGTTCTTTCCATACTTTGGCCAACAGTTCATCCAAATCATCGGGCGTGGGCGCTCCCGAACGCGTTTGTACGAATTGTGAAGGCGCCACGCTGTGCAACAGACCATATTCTTTATTATTAATCAATTCGCTTTCCTGCCGCTCCTTGATTGTTTCAATGGTAAGCCTTAGCTGTTCGCTGATCTGGTTATAAGGTTTGCTATACAGATCAGAAACCCGGGTATGCACGTCAACAATGCTTTGAACTGCAGACAAATTGTATTCACGCGGGCTGTCAATATAATCCACAAAGGTTTGCGGAAGCACTCTTTCATCGCGGGCAGAACAATCGACTTCGATGGCTGAGGCGTCTTTTACTTTATTCAACCGATAAACGCCCGATTCAACAGGTACCCAGTTTAGCAGACGGGTAAGCCATCGCGGACTGATGGTTACCATCTGCGGAACGGTTCTGGTGGCAATTGCAAGCTGCCTGGCTGCTACATCGCCAAGTGCGGTTTGTTGGGTTTGATTAGGTTCTGCCATGTAATTTTATTTA
>CAXTMV010000082.1:0-10821 GCA_964245425.1 uncultured Flavihumibacter sp.
GGTTTTTTCTAAAAGACAGTTAATCAGTGGTTAAACATGCATACCCTGTGGAAATAATTTCGAATTTTAATGCAATTTTAATTTAACAATTGCTTATTTTTAAATACACCTATTCAATTAACGATTTATTCCGCCACCCTACACCTGTTAATCATTATGAAAAAGATCCGGCTTTCTGCAAAACGACATTGTCCGCTTTTTGCAATTGTTTTTTTGTTATCGCTCAGCGTTTCCTCGCAGGTAATTCCTTTACCAAACGCGTATGCCCATAATGACTACTGGCACAAGCGTCCCTTATTTGATGCGCTCGACAATGGGTTTACCCATATTGAGGCTGATATATACCTGCGGCGTTCAAAGCTGCTGGTGGCGCACAAACTGCCTTTGTTCAAAAAGAAAAATACCATTGAAGGGCTTTACCTGCAGCCCCTGTTAAGCCGTATCACCAATAAACAAGCCGGCGCACAGACTGCTCTGGATACCATTGTGCTGATGATCGATATTAAATCGAACGGCAAAAAGACTTACCTGGCATTGAGAAAAGTACTTGATAACTATAAATCCATTCTTTCTACCTGCGAGAACGGCAAGGTTACCATCCGTAACCTGACATTGGTATTAACCGGGCACCGGCCGCTTCACCTGCTGGAAGCAGAAGATTCCAGGTATGTATTTGCAGATGCCGACTTAAAGAAAATCAACGGTGAAGACGAAGGCGAATACCCCGAAATGTTTACAACGGCCAGTTGCCGGTATTCGAGCCTGATTACCTGGAAAGGAAAGGGTATCATACCCATTTTTCAAAAGATAAGGCTGCAGCAACTGGTAGCCAAGGCACACCTGATAGGAACCAAAGTACGGCTATGGGGCTCTCCCGAAAATGAAAAAGTATGGATGTTCCTGCGCGGTTGCGGGGTAGACCTAATCAATACCGATAAACTGGTCGCCCTGAAACATTTTTTTATAAAGGATATCAACAACCCGCCGCTTTCCAACAAGCTATAAAGTAAAAACAAGATTTAAAAATTAAGAAACCTTTGACTGGCTTATCCGGGCAAAGGTTTTTTAATTTTCAGTTTTATGTTGGCTGTTATCCGCGCCAAGGTTTTGAATTTTTATTTTTGAATGTTGAATTCTATACTTTTGACCTTTAATATAAGGTTATGAAAAAAACTTGTACGGCCCTGTTCATATTGGTTGCCTGTTCGGTGACGGCCCAAACAATCGCAACAGCACCCAGGGTGCAAACCAGTTACGGCTTACTAGAAGGTGTAAACGAATCGGGTATTAATAGTTTCAAAGGCATTCCTTTTGCTCAGCCACCCGTTGGCGCATTGCGCTGGAAGGAACCCCAGCCGCCGCAGCAATGGGAAGGACTGCGAAAGGCCGACAAATTCGGCCCCCGGGCGATGCAGCTGCCCATTTTCGGCGATATAAATTTCAGGTCGAACGGCGTCAGCGAAGACTGCCTGTACTTAAACGTATGGACACCGGCACAAACGGGCAGGGAGAAATTGCCGGTATTGGTCTATTTCTACGGCGGTGGCTTTATTGCCGGAGATGGGTCGGAACCCCGTTATGAAGGCCTGAGCCTGGCGCGGCGTGGTATCGTAACCGTTACTGTTAATTACCGACTGGGCATTTTTGGCTTTTTTTCGCACCCGGAACTAACACGAGAGTCGCCCCACCATGCTTCCGGCAATTATGGCCTGCTTGATCAAAGCGCTGCCCTGCAATGGGTACAGCAAAACATTGCAGCCTTCGGCGGCGATCCGGCAAGGGTTACCATTGCAGGCGAATCGGCCGGATCATTTGCCGTAAGTGCTTTGATGGCCTCTCCGCTCTCAAGAAAATTAATCGCCGGGGCTATCGGAGAAAGCGGCTCCCTGCTGGGTGCACATTCTACCGTTCCGCTCACAGAAGCCGAACAGGCGGGTGTCAAATTTGCAGGAAATGTAAACGCCAATACCCTGGCGTTGCTAAGAGCAATACCGGCAGACTCTTTGTTGAAGGCCTCTTCCAAACCCGGCATGCCGCGCTTTTCCGTGGATGTGGATGGCTACTTTTTTCCTTCTTCACCCGTTACCATTTATAGCACCGGCCAGCAGGCACAGGTACCGCTGCTGGTGGGATGGAACTCGATGGAAGGCAATGGCAGTTCCATTACCGGTAAAGACCCCACGATCGCAGGCTTTACGGCTGCCCTGCAAAAAATGTATGGCGGACAAGCAACAGACGCACTGAAAGTATATGCCCCGGCAACTGATGCCGATGTACTGCCAGTGGCCACCGATTTGGCCAGCGACCGTTTTATCGGCTTCAGCACCTGGAAATGGTCTGACCTGCACAGCCAAACAGGCAACAGCCCGGTATACCGTTACCTCTATGCACGCCAAAGGCCTGCCATGCGTGCAGAAATGGGAAATGCCAGCGCCGGCCTTGCCGGGGGTGTTATAAGAAATACCGATTCGGCTGCTAAAAAACAACCAGCAGCCACCGGTGCAGTGCACTCGGCCGAAATTGAATATGCATTGGGCAACCTGCCCACCAACCGGGTGTACGATTGGCAGGCCGAAGATTATTTTGTATCTACCATTATGGAAAGCTTCTTTGCCAATTTCATTATCACCGGCAACCCGAACGGCGTCGGTGTTCCCGAATGGCCGGCCGTAAAACCCAATGGCCCGGCAGCTGTTATGCACATCGATGTACAGACCCGTGCAGCAACCGAAACCAACCGCGCCCGTTATTTGTTTCTCGACAAATTACCTTACTGATTATTTTACATGCCGCATCTTAAATGTTGCATTCTTGCAAAGAATAAAAGGCTTTGTCAGAAGCTTGTTTACTTTTTAATGTTGATTTTTCAAACTTAAATAATAATAAATGATAGCATTCCTCGGAACCGGCCTGCTGGGTGGAAATTTTGTAAAAGCATTGCTTAAAAAAGGCAACAGCGTACAGGTATGGAACAGGACAGCGGAAAAAGCCCTTGCGCTGGAACCTTTTGGCGCGAAAGCGTTTGGCGACCCGGCCGCGGCTGTAGAGCATGCAGACAGGATTCACCTGGCATTGTCTGACGATAAGGCCGTAGACGAAATACTCGAAAAGGCAAAAGCCGGATTTAAGGCTGGGGTTATTATCATTGATCATACCACCACCTCTGCATCGGGTGCGGGTAAAAGAACCAGCGCCTGGAAAGACCAGGGCTTCACCTATGTGCATGCGCCGGTATTTATGGGTCCATCCAATGCGCTGGACAGCACCGGCTATATGCTGGTATCCGGCAACCAGGACCTGGTTCAGGAACTGACACCCGTGCTGTCTGCCATGACGGGTCAGCTGATCAACCTCGGCACCGAACCAAACCGCGCGGCAGGCATGAAGCTCATTGGCAATCTCTTTCTGTTATCCCTAACCGCTGGTCTGTCGGATATGCTGGCGCTGGCCAGGTCCTTGAACATACCTGCTTCTGAAATAGATGCTTTGCTGTCTGCCTGGAACCCCGGTAATTCTGTACAGGGCAGGCTGAAAAAAATGATGGGTGGACAATTCGACAATCCTTCCTGGGAATTGAGCATGGCCAGAAAAGATGCCGGCCTGATGATGCAGGAAGCGCAGGATGGCAATAAGTCACTCACCATTGTTCCGGCTGTGGCAAAAATAATGGACCAATGGGTGGAAAAAGGTTTTGGCAAATACGACTGGACCATAATTGCAAAAGACAACCTATAGGCTGTCTTTTAGTTTAAAATAAAATGTATCCGCACATTTATTATGCACTCATCTGGTGAGCCGGATATATTTCCTGGCTATCCGCAGCCGTGGCGGAGGTATGGAACAAACCTTGTAATTTCCGGGCCATGGTGCTCAACAAAGACGCTTTCTGTTCCCAGTAATCAACGGCAATAATTGACACACGCAACACCCATTTGCCTTTTTTAGCGGCCGCTTTTACGGCGGAGGGGAGGTCTGCTGCAGCCTCGTCGGCTACCAGCATTCTTGCTTCGCCCAGCAGATCTAAATCAAACGGTACGCCCGCCTTATGATAATTTAAAACGATATCGAATGGTACTGATAAATCAGCATCGGAACAGGTGAACGGTTTGTCAATGGCCAGCCACAACACTTTCTTTTCTGTAAAATCCAGCGTACGGGCAAATACCGCCTGCACATTGGCCAGATGATCTTCAGGACAGTGAAGAACCGCGGTTCCTATCTGCATTATCTTTTCACGAAGAAAAGCCTGTTGTCTGATTCGTTGCATAGTATATATTTTAAGTCTTCCAGTTTACAGGAAGAAATTTTTATACCATAAATAATCAGGCACAAAAAATAGTAGTTTGGGGAAATACCTCCCCGAAAACCATCATAACCTTGCAGGTTTTAGTCTGATGGTTTGAAGGTGACGCTGTAGCGGCGCCCCTACACGGTAACAAAAGAACTTTGAGCTCGTTTATAATAAATGGCGAACTGGTATTAATTGAAGAGTGTACCGGCCAGGTATTTCAGGCCATTGTCGCAGGCAACCGTTACCACTGCCTGCCCCGCCCCGAGTATTTTTGCCATTTCAATGGCGGCGGCAATGTTCAGTCCGCTGGAAGTGCCGGCAAATATTCCTTCCTCAGCTGCCAGGCTTTTTGCCATCTGCCTGGCGGCAGATTCCTCAACGGCCAGTACCGAGTCGTAGCTTTCTTTTGTCAGCAGGGCCGGCACAAATCCAACACCGATGCCTTCTACTGAATGGTGCCCCTTGATACCTTTCGACAACAGCGGTGCCGATGCAGGCTCCAGTGCCACGGTTTTAATAGTGGGATCATTGGCCTTCAATGCGGTTGATACGCCGACAAACATACCGGCTGTACCCACAGCGGCGCAAAATACGGAGGCCTTTTCCGGCAATTGCGCTATTATTTCCCTGCCCATTTGGATATAACCCCCAATGGCATCTTGATTGGTAAACTGACGGGTATAATAAGAGCCGCTTTCTTCGCCGATATGGTCGGCGCGGGCCATCATCCGCGGAATCAGGTCCGGAGTAATTTTTCCGTTTTCACTGCGTATTATCTCTAGTTCCGCACCAAAAAGGCGCATGGCCTGTAACTTTTCTTTTGCAAATGCATCCGAAGAAACAACCCGGAAGCGATACTTTTTTACAGAACAAACAAAGGCCAGCGATGTGCCGGTACTGCCACCGGTACATTCTACCACGGTCATGCCTGGTTGCAAGTCGCCTCTTTTTTCCGCTGCTTCAATAATGGCCAGCGCCA
Organism: uncultured Flavihumibacter sp.; assembly: GCA_964245425.1. Lineage (GTDB taxonomy): Bacteria > Bacteroidota > Bacteroidia > Chitinophagales > Chitinophagaceae > JACMLD01. The sequence goes on from CAXTMV010000082.1 coordinate 5,271, forward strand.
TCCGGTCTTTGTACGACCCCGTGGGGTTACCATATTCAATTTTTACATACACACTGGCTGCACCCGGCGGAACAATATTATTTAACCTGACCAGCGGCGTGTTACCGATGGCCTGGAGCATGTTGGCGGCAAAATTAGTCTGGCTCATGCAATCAGGCTTATTTGTTTTTATGTATTGACCAGCCACCGCAGCGGCTTTTCGGCCAACCGGCGGTTTAGTAGAACCTCCCCTCTTTTTGGATCCTTCTATACGGCAGGGAGAAAAAATCGTCTACCTTTTTATTAAATTCATCTTTGTATACAATGGGCGTGCTGTGGCCCGAGTTGGGCAATATCCATAAATATGCATTGGGAATTTGCTGGAAAATCAGCAAGGTATGCGCTGGCTTGAGAATATCATGATCCCCGCCGATGACAAGGGTGGGATTTTTGATGCCGTTCAGCGCCGTCAGCGGAATATGCGGTTCATCCATCAGCAAATGCAACAGTTTCAGTCTTTCCTTGTCAGCGGCTGCTTTTGCCGTCTTGCCCTTTAAGGCTGTATAGGAAGGCATGATCAGATCTATCACATCCTGGTTAACGGCAGTGGTATCGGGCGTGAGGTTGGCGCCGGTAACGGCCAGTTTCTTCACTTTTTCGGGGTGGCGGATGGCCAGCAGCAACCCATTGATACCCCCATCGCTCCACCCAATTACACAGGCCGAATCAATGTGCATAGCCGTTAGCAAGGCGGCATAATCATCTGCCATCATCTCGTAGGATAGTGAATCGCCCAGGTCTTTGGATTTGCCCTGTGCCCGGCTGTCTGCAATGATCACCTTATATTTTTTTGCAAAATAAGGTATCTGGTAAATAAAGTTATTGATAGAACCACCGTTTCCATGAATGATCAGCAGCGGTTGTCCCTGTCCATACGTTTCGCAATACATTTTAAACCCACGGATGTCATAGTATTTTCCTGCAGTGGAGTCATGGCCATACAGTGTTTTTGGATCGCTTAACCGGGCATTGAACTCCGCTGATATTTTCTCTATGTCCTGTCCGAAAGCAGCAAGGGCTGCCTGCATAATAAATAAAAAGGCTATTTTTTTCATACCTGTATTGATTGCGGCAGAAGGTACAGCATCTGCCCAATCTGCCCAAAAATAAAAGCATTCCTTGATGAACAGAGGGGTAACCGGCCCAACGCAACAGGCGATGCCATTTGTTAAAAAAAATACTTTCCATTGTTGCCGGCTTGTTAAACAGGTAAACGGAAATGATTCCACCAAACCGTCTGGTGGTTTCCCTGCGTATCATTAGTAGCATTATTATTTCACCCGCTTAAAGATCGCCTGCATGAAACAACTTTAGTGAGCCCGGTTTGCTTTTCTTAATCCTAAATGATGTAACAATGAAAAAAACAATGACGATGCTGTTTGCGTTGGCCCTTGTCATAACAACAGCCGCCCAGCATGGACGCGTGATAGCGGGAAGCCGCCTCTTAATTGTATCGCCCGGCATTGGTTGGGGCCTGGGCTATTCGCCCTATTATTACAGCCCCTTTGGCTACCCGTATGGTTATCCCTATGGCTATGCCAACCGGCCCAGTTCAAAACTGGATGCAGCCATCACCGATCTAAAAAATGATTACAAAGACAAGATCAAATCTGCCAGGCAAGACAAAAGCCTCGACAAAGAGAAACGCAACAAAATAGTTGACCAGTTGAAAGCCAGTCGCGACCAGGCCATTCACGATCTTAAAGCCAACTATTATAAACCGAAAAAAACAATGTCCTCTTCAGACGAAAAGGGATGAATGTAGCCACCGCTGCCTGGCCGGCCAGGCAGCTTTTTTAGCAGATTTGAGTAACAACGCAAAAATGCGCGTTACCATGTCAGGAAACTTTTAGACCGGAAAATTGAAAGATGGTAGATTCAAATTCTTCCATGCTGTAAGGTTTGGTAATATAATTTTCTGCACCTGCCTGGAGGGCCAGGGAAGCCACATTACTATTGGCTGAAAAATAGATGACCGGAATATCTTTAAATGCCGGCGATTTTTTAATCAACTGTGTAGAAACAATCCCGCCTTCATCCGGAATCCAGTTATCCATCAGTACAACGGATGGAAGTGTTTGCTCCAGTTTTGCCAGTGACTCGCGCACATCTGTAAAAGTGTATACCTTCCAGCCCCCTGCGTCCAGTTAAATACCTGCCAATGGAAAGCATGTCCTCGTCGTTGCAGGCCGCGGATACACCTCAAACTTAGGCAGATCTTTTATTATTCATCTCTATTAAACAATCCGGGCGTTGCCGCACCTGCAACCGGATCCAGCTCTACCCGCTGAAGCGATCTCGCCCTTTTGATCGTACTTGTCCCGCATTCTTTTAAAAAAAAGTAACAAATAAGACCGTTCCCGTTACATCCTTAAAAGGAGGCGGTAACTGGTCGGCTGAGCGGCTGCGCTTACTGGCCTGGTAAGCTGTTTGGCGCTTACCCATCCAGCGCTTTTTGCTGTTGCCTGGCACCCGTTACAACCGCTTCCCCTGGAAAACCTGCATAAACCCTATTTTATTTTAGTACTAAATGACACTATATGCGTATTCAAATCTTTTTTGCCGTGTTTTTCCTGTTCTTACTGGTGAACGGCTGTAAGAAAACGGACGATTCACCCGCCAATCCAAACACGCCCGTCAACAGCATGGGTGGAATAACACCCAATTCAACACCTGTACTGGACACTTCAAAGAACATTTTGCTGATCAATGACAAGGCATTGAATGATGTGAGCATTGTTGACGATTCTACCCTGTCTGTAACCGTGCTTTCTAACATCAAGAACCTGAACCGCCCCTCGCAGGGACCGCTTGACGTTACCGCTTTGCATGTGAACGATGTGCTGGTATCCGGCAAAAACAGTACATTTTTAAATGGCCTGCTTGCCAAGGTTTCCAGTATTCAGCCCGGCCCCGGTAACAGCAGCATTGCCAGGCTGGTTAATATTGGCGTGGACAGCCTATATAAAAAACTCGATTTTGACTGGAAGAAAAGTTTTGACACCCTTCAGACCAAGGGTGGTTTCAATGTTGATATACCGGTGGGCACCGCCAAGCTGAATGTACAGGGTTCTTACCAGCTTTTTCTGACTTCCGGTGTATCGGTGCTGATCGAAGATGCCAAATTCAAAAAGGCAGAGTGCAAAGTGGAAGGCGATGTTATTTTCAAAGCGAAGAGCACACTAAACCTGCAGACCCTGCAAAAAGACACCAGCATTGTATTGAATACCATTCCGCTGTTCCAGACAGACCAGCTGACCATCGGGAAAATCCAATTGCCCTTTGTACTCAGTGCTTCGCTTACTATCAACCTGAAAGTAAAAGCATCCGGCACCATGCAGTTGTCTGCCAGCTACGATTACAGGAATATTACCTATGTAGGACTTGTATATGATGGCAGCCTGAAGCCGGAAGGCGTTTTGCTCAAAGACAGCATCAACAAAATGGACATGACCTCAAAAGTAGCGGGCAGCTTTTCTGCGGGACTGGAGGCAAAGATAAACCTGGGCTTTTTCAAGAAAAATAAAACAGGCCTTACCGGTTCTCTTTCCATCAATGGTATACTGGAAGGGAATTGCGCAGGCAATGGTCTTACGCTGACGGGTAAACGAACCATTGAAGGCGATATCGGCGGACAAATTGAATTGTTCAGTTCGCCGGTATTCAGCGGCAGCGTGCCCATCTATAGTTCCTCCACCACTTTATTTACCACAACCGTAGATGACGGCGGTATCTGTTCCGGCGCGTTTCCGCCGGCAACAGGAAAGGGAGGCTCTCACGGGGATGCACATATCTGGACCCCCGACAACCGGTTATTTGATTTTCAGTCGTTCGGAGAATTTACGGTATTAAAGGACGATCAACTGCTGATCCAGGCCAGGCAAGGCGCCATCAATACAGATAAAAGAGTCACTTTTAACAAGGCAGTGGCCGTAAGTGAAGGGCCGGACACGGTTGAATTTCAGGTTAGCCCGTTGAAATTATATGTGCAGGGCAAAGAACGTGATCTTTCTCAAAAGGTTTTCTTATCTGGGCGTGGCTATGTGGAGGCTTCGGCGGGTAAGGTTACCATCCGCTTGTCTAACGGCGACTATATTGCCATCAACTATTCAGCAGCACGCGGATACCTCGACTACCAGGTTGGATTATCGGCTGTGCATAAGAGTAAGTTAGCTGGCTTAATGGGTAACTGGGATGGCAATGCAGGCAATGATCTGCTGCTGGCAGACGGCAGCGTGCTGAATTCCACCGATTTCAGTATGATGTACCCGGCTTTCGCCAACAGCTGGCGGATCAGCAATAGCCAAAGTCTTTTCTATTACGAGCCCGGCAAAGGCACGCAGGATTATACAGATTATAGTTATCCCTCCCAGTCCATTGCCCTTACAGCGGCTCAAATTGCCAGTGCTCAAAATGCCTGCAGCATAGCGGGTGTGCATTCGGAACCAGCGCTGAACAATTGCATCATCGATGTTGGCGTAATGGGCGATCCCGTTTTTGCTGAAAGTGCGCTGGCCATGCAGGATTCATTGCAATTGCCCGACCCGGTGGTATGGTTGCCGCTGGATGGCGATGCAAAAGACAAAAGCCCTTATGGCAACGACGGCAAATTAATGGGCAAGTATAATTTTACCACTAATAGAAGAGGGCAGCCCAACAGCGCCCTGGCGCTAAACGGCCAGGGTTGGGTGGATGTGCCCAATACCATCCCCATAAAAAACCTGTCGGGCACTGTTACGGTTTCCGGCTGGATAAATATTGCCAGCTATTACAACAGCTGGGCGCCCTTTATTTGTAAATCGTATGGCAATCAAAACAACCCCCTCCAGATCGCCATAACAGCCACCCTGATAGACGGATCGCCGGTAGCCGTTAATTTGCCAAAGACCTTATCGCTGAACACCTGGCACCATATTGCCATGGTATTGAACAACGGTCAGCGAACCTATTATGTAGATGGTACCGCCCTTACCACACAGAATAATGCAGTAAGCATCAATGATGGCGATATGCTGTTTGGCAGCGACCCTTATGGCGCGCAGGAATACCTTACTGGCGCCCTGGATGACCTCCGGGTATATAACCGGGTTTTAACAGCAGCGGAGATAGCGGCTTTACGGAATGAATAGCCAGGTATTTACCTGTTAAAAGCATGCCTCATCCCGACTCTCAACTCCTGCCTGGCGGCGGCGGTGGGGAGTTGGGAGGAGGCTTTTTTTTAGGCTGGGCAACCATTAATAGCAAATAACCCTGACTATCATGGAGATAAATCATTTACTGGCTTCTTTCTTTGACAATAAGAAAGATGACTTAAAAAACAAATTATTATAGTTGTTTACCTACATTTAGTATTAAATCAAAGTATTATAATGAAATCATCAGCATCGCAAATCTTGCCAAAATACCAAAAACAGATACTGGAGCAGTGGATGGACCAGCAATTAAAAGATGACGCATTTCGGGGAGATTTGCTGTCAACCGTTGATCTGCGCAAAGAATCCAATGCACTCTT
>CAXTMV010000082.1:10860-16129 GCA_964245425.1 uncultured Flavihumibacter sp.
CTGCTATACTAACAGCCATAAAAAAAGGCAATTTCACTGATATTAATGCAACGGAATTTGAGAAAGTCACGGAAATTCTTGCGGGCATTTCACTCAGCCGTGCAAACAACGGTTTTTCGCCCAGAGAAACAGCCACATTTGTTTTCAGCCTGAAAGAAGTGCTGATTGATGTTTTGCAAAAAAACATTGAAGACACGAAAGAACTTAACATTGAAATTCTAAAGGTGAATAAATTAATGGATAGCCTGGCATTAATAACGCTGGAAACTTTCATTAAAGGCCGCGAAGAAGTAATTATCTTCCATACGTCAGAAATTTCTGAAATATCTACACCGGTGATACAGGTATGGGATGGCATCCTGGCGCTGCCGATTATTGGAACACTTGATAGCGCGCGTACACAAGTGGTAATGGAAAGCCTGTTGTTGAAAATTGTAGACACGGAGAGTACCATTGCCATACTGGATATTTCTGGCGTGCCCGCCGTTGACTCGCTGGTGGCGCAACATCTTATAAAAACTGTTGCGGCAACAAGGCTGATGGGCGCAGAATGTATAATAAGTGGCATCCGCCCGGAAATTGCACAAACCATTGTTCATTTGGGTATCGACTTATCAAATATCAATACCAAATCTTCGCTTGCACATGCGCTGCGTACCGCATTTAAAATGACCAAACTGGAAGTTCGTAAGACTACTGAAATTAAATAACAAGAGCGTGTTCTGACTATGGACAAGATACCAATTCTAAAAATGGGACAGTTTCTACTGGTAACTGTTCAGGTTGATTTATATGACAGGCTGGCATTGGGTTTAGAGAGTGATCTCGTAGCTATGATAAATAAATACGAATCGAAAGGAGTGCTTATTGATATTTCGTCTGTAAATATTGTTGATTCTTTTATGGGACGTATTCTTGGAAATATTGCCCAGATGTCGCGCATTCTGGATGCGCATACAGTAGTAGTAGGTATGCAACCTGCCGTTGCCATAACGCTTATTGAGCTGGGTTTACCAATGACGGGCGTGCATACCGCTCTGAATGTAGAAAAAGGAATGGAACTGCTGAATGAAAAACTATTATTGACTGATGAAGCAGGTGCAGATACCCATGACGATACTGAATAAAGAAATGCTGACCATTCAAAAAGAGCAGGATGCCGTGTTTCTCAGGAACAGGGTAACCGAGTATGCAGTTAAAATAAAAATGGGGTTGGTAAACCAAACTAAATTGTTAACGGCCGCCAGTGAGCTGGTAAGAAACATGCTGCGTTACGGCGGGGGCGGGCAGGTGCTTTGCGAAGTGGTAAGTGCTTCCATTTTACAAACAGGCATACGCCTTACGTTTATTGACAAAGGCCCTGGTATTAAAGATATTGATGCAGCTATGAAAGATGGTTTTTCAACCGGCAAAAGCCTGGGGTTGGGCCTTCCCGGTGCTCGGCGATTGGTAAATGAATTCAACCTCAGCAGTCAGTCTGGCAAAGGAACAACTGTATCTATACTAAAGTGGAAAAATGGATAATACTGAGGATGTGCATTTTCGGTTATCGCTCCCCGATAGATCGTACCAGGCAGTTGTAAGGGCAGAATTGCGGCGGTTGGCAGAATCTGCCGGTTTTAAGGGGCACCGGCTGGGCGAAATTGAAATTATTATAGCTGAAATTACCAGCAACCTTGTGAAACATGCTGGTAAAGGCGGTCTGATATTAGGCAGAAAAATGATTGGAGTAAATGCCGGTATAGAATTTATAGCCATTGATGAAGGGCCTGGTATGCGGCAATCATCAAAAATGATGGAAGATGGGCGCTCAACCAGTAAAACACTGGGGCACGGATTGGGTGCCATCCGCCGTCTATCAAATGAATTTGATTTGTATTCAATGCATGGCTGGGGTACTATTGTTTTCTCCCGGAATTACCTGGACAAAAATAGCGCGTCAAAACCTGGCTCTTTTGTTATTAATGCTATTTGCGTATCTAAGAAAGGCCATTTTCTTTGTGGTGATGCCTGGTCTTTGCGTATACAAAATAATAAAATTAAGGTTGCAATGATTGATGGTTTGGGCCATGGCGCGCAGGCACATACGGCTGCCAGCCTTGCCGTGCAAAGCCTTCTTGGATATTCAACATTGCAACCCGACGAAGAATTGAGGGCCCTCCACCTGGATATGAGAAAAACAAGGGGCGCTGTTATTACCGTTGTTCATCTCGACCGTCAGAACCACCAGCTGATTTATTCGGGTGTGGGAAATATAGCCATGAAAATTATTGCACCCGGTATTGCTAAAGGTTGTTTTTCTTACAACGGTATTGTAGGCCATATTATGCCGGCATCTTTGAATAACCATACCTTTACCTGGAACGAAAAAACGGATATCCTGATAATGCATAGTGATGGGTTAACAACCCGTTGGGATGTGCCAAAATACCCGGGCATTTTGCAGCATCACCCTATGATACTGGCTGCAGCAATTTACAAAGATGCTGACAGGGGCAATGACGATTCCACGATAATTATCGGTAAAATGTTAAAGTAGCAGATGACCAGAGAAATTAATATTTGCACAATAGATATTCAGAACGAACTGGATATTATGTTGTCTCACCGCAGAGGCATGCAATTTTCAAAATACTGCGGCATTGCGCTGGCAGAGCAAACCAGGTTTGCCACCGCAATTTCTGAACTCAGCAGAAACGTACTTGAATTTGCAAAATCAGGTAAAATTACTTTCAGTATAACGGATACAGATGATCAATATTCGCTGCTGGCATGTATCAGCGATAACGGGCCAGGCATAAAAGATATCAATAAAATCCTGGAACGCAAACCAGAAGGGTTCAGGGGCCGCGGCCTGGGTATTGTGTTTGCCCGTAAACTGGCAGACCGTTTTAAAATTGAAACCTCCACAAAAGGTACAAACATTACTATTCAAAAAAATATTCCACCAGGCAAAGCGGTTATTAATAAACTTGTTGTACAGGCATGGGTAAAACACCTCGAAAAAGAACCGGCCATCTCGCCTTACGAAGAACTAAAAGCCCGCAATATTCAGTTGCTGGAGATGACCGATGAATTAAACGAAAAAGCAATAACGGTTGAGCAACAGATGGCAGAAATAAAACTGCTTAATAAGCAACTGGCCAGCAGTAACCAGCAAATGAAAGAATTTACGTACGCTATTTCTCATGACCTGAAAACGCCACTCAGTAGTTTAAACATAGCCGCAGAACATCTTGACTTACATCCAAAAGGAAAAGACAATGCCATTTACCGACAAATTTTATCGCGTTCTGTAAAGCGTTTAGACAAAACCGTTCGAAGCCTTATTGAAATACTTGATTTGCAAAACCCTGACAACCGTATTATAAAGAAAATCCTTTTTGGAGAGGTGTTCCGTGCTATCCGCGAAGAACATTTGCAGTTTATTAAAGCCGCCGACGCCATTGTAGAAACAAATTTTGATCAGGCCCATTCCATTGTTTATATTGAAGGCTATCTGCAGAGCATCTTTCACAACTTACTAAGTAATGCTATAAAATATCGCGAGCCATCCCGTCAATTACACATCTCCATTGCAACCCGAAACGTAAAAGAAGGCATTGGTCTTAGTTTTTCAGACAACGGAACAGGGATGGATATGGATCAAATTGGTGAACGGCTTTTTACACCGTTCAACCGGTTTTCTTCTATTCAAGATGGTAAAGGCATCGGCCTTTATATGATAAAAGGGATGGCAGAAAGCAATGGTGGCCGGGTGTTAGTAGAAAGTAAACCTGGCGCAGGAACAACATTTCAATTTATACTGGTGCCATATCAGCCTTAATAACCAGGTTAGCAACAATCAAAAGATTATTATGGCAAAATCAACCATGCGGTCTACATTAATTATGATAGCAGATGATGACGAGGACTTATCATTTTTACTGGCCACTCAGCTTGAACAATCAGGTTACAAGGTTCATAAATGCCCCGGGGGGCATAATCTTGTAGCAGAAGTAATACAATATAAACCGGTGTTGCTGCTGCTGGACATTGCTATGCAGCTGATTGATGGCGGCAAATTATGCATAGATCTAAAAAAAGATCCACGCACCCGTTACCTTAAAATATTGCTGATGTCAGGCAATCATGATATCGCATTATATGCATCCAGGTGCCGTGCTGATGGATTTATTGCTAAACCTCTTTCCCTGAAAGGCATTTTGTCCGAAGTTGCCAAATTTGTCTGAGTATTTTTGTATAGAACCCGTAATTGATTTGGGTATTTAATTCTACAATCCGGCATCTGCATGTTATACAAAATTACAATACCGTACTATATTTACACTGCGCTTTATAATGATTCCTTTTGTAACTATGGTCTTTGTAGGTTACTACTACAGAACTGGCTGACTTATTGCCATATGTTCAATAATTACTGACCCGTCCGAACTATTTGATGAATGAAGTTCACCTTTTATACTCCTTCTATTACAACGATCGCTAACATTTAAACCATACAAATGGACAAATTGTCTGAAAGGATTATTGCCTTTAACCAAAACCGTGTGCCCGAAATGGTTCAGTTAAAATATGAAGCAATGGCAGAAAACCTGTTCCGATTTTACCGCGGCACCAATCATATTTTTTATGAAGATCTACAAACAGCGAATCTGTTGGTGCAATCGCCCTTAGCCTGGATAAGCGGCGATCTTCACCTGGAAAATTTTGGCAGCTACAAAAGCGATAACCGCCTGGTTTACTTTGACCTAAATGATTTCGACGAAGCGGCACTGGCCCCCTGCCACCTCGAAATTTTACGCATTCTCACCAGTATATTCGTGGCTTTCGATTCGCTTCATATCGAAGAAAAAAAGGCATTGAACATGGCGCTGTTACTCATCAGAAAATATGCCAGGCACCTTTCGTCTGGCAAGCCAACTTACATAGAAAGGCAAACCGCACAGGGTATTGTATGCGAATTTTTAACCGATGCAGCCAAACGGAAACAAAAAGTAATCCTGGACAAACGAACCATTTCTAAAAAAAATAAACTGGAAATCCTGCTGGACGACCCCAGGCATTTTGAACTAAAGAAAAAATTAAAGCAGGAATTATTTGATCATATTACCAGCTTTCTAAAAAACGACGGAAAAAGCCCTTACAATTACAAAGTAGTAGATGGTATTTTCCGTTTAGCCGGTACCGGTAGTGTTGGCATGAAGCGCTACGCTTTTTTGCTGAAATCTTTAAACGATGAGGGCGAAAAATACCTGCTGATTGATAT
>CAXTMV010000082.1:16139-20190 GCA_964245425.1 uncultured Flavihumibacter sp.
TCGCCTGCTGCTCTGATAAACTATTTTACCGTTGAACAGCCCGCCTGGGCATCTGAAGCGGAAAGAATTGTTTCCATACAAACCAGGATGCAAAACCGGCCACCGGCATTATTAAGTACCACTATTTTTGGTGGCGAATCGTATGTGATACAGGAAATGCAACCAGTAAAAGACAGCATCAATTTCAAACTGATAAAAAAGGACTACCGCGATATGTGCCGTGTTATTGAAGACATGGCGATGCTAACCGCTTCTTCGCAACTGAGGGGAACCGGCCAGCAGGGTTCTGCCATTACCGATGAACTGGTTGCCTTTGCAAAAGATGAAAGCTGGCAGGAAGTGCTTTTGCAATATGCCATTGAGTACAGCCACCAGGTGAAAAAAGACTACCTGTTATTTTTAAAAGACTTTAAAAATGGCGTTTTCAAAGTTGCGAAAAAAGAAAGTGTTATTATGGAGAAAAAAGAACCTGTAGCAGCAAATGCCTGATTGAACGCAAAGGCACATGCAATTCATTTATAAAGGTATTTATTCAATCATCGCTGTGAAATAAATTTTATATCCCCCACTGTCAAACATCTCTCATGCAAAAAGAAAAAAACAAAAAAAATTTAAGCTTGTCAGAACGTTTTGCTATTGCCGTTACAAAGGCCACCGGCAGCACCGCAGCATTTATAATGGCATTTGTGCTGGTTATTGTTTGGGGCGCCACCGGTCCGTTGTTTCATTATTCTGAAACCTGGCAACTGGTTATCAATACAGGTACCACCATCGTTACTTTTCTGATGGTATTTCTTATTCAAAAAGCGCAAAATAAAGATTCGCTCGCCATTCAGTTAAAATTAAATGAACTGGTAGCGGCGCATGAATTTGCCAGCAACCGCCTGGTTAATGTAGAAAACATGTCTGAAGATGAACTTAAGGTGATTCAAAAATATTATGCGCAGTTAAGCAATACTACAAAAAACGAAGAAAGCCTGCAGCAATCACATTCCATTGATGAAGCCAAAGAAATGAATGAAATGAAAAAGGACCGGGAAGAAGATATTCTGGAAAATCTATATAATAAAAAAGGAGAAGACAAAAACAATTAAAATTAAATGACCCCTTTGTGAGAAACAACGAATCATTTGCAATTTCCTTGTTTCGGCGATAATATTATTCCTATTCTGCGAAGCCCCTACAGAATCTTCGAAATATACATTCAGTGATGGATTTTATACAACCCCCAGCAAGACAAAGAGGAACCAGTATACGAGCTGGCCGGCATCGATACCATTAAGGAATATGAAAAAGCCAGTTTACCGCTTACCTAAATGTATACGGAAAAATCAATTTCGTTATTGTTTGCCGCAAAGAAGTCGCACGACTCTACAGATCACAAGTATACCCAGGTTCTTTTGCTTTGGACTTACTTGCAATCCATGCTAAATACCGGCCACCTACCGGTGATTTTCCGCCCCACTTTAACACTATTTGTAACGCCTGAAGCGGTGTGTGCCTGGTAGGAATTTCATTACCAGCGGAACCAACGGTTCCCTTAATACCGATAAAGAATAAAACCCGCGTATAAATTCGAAAATGATATTGTAGTTTCAAAATAGTATGGGTATTGTTTAATCATGGCGCACTGTTTGTTTAAATAAAAATTATCTTGCAAAGCAAAATAACTTAGTCAAGGTTAATTACCCCACCCGAATGACTGCCTGCCACCCATTATTTAAAACAAAAACCGTTTAACAAATGATTAATGGAACAATGATGCAATTCTTTCACTGGTATAATGAACCGGGTGGAAAGCTATGGGATGAAATCAGCCAGCAGGCACCGGCACTGGCAAAACTGGGCATCAACGCGGTTTGGCTGCCGCCTGCCTATAAAGCAAAAGAAGGTGGTATGTCAAACGGCTATGATACTTATGACCTTTTTGACCTGGGTGAATTCGATCAAAAGGGCAGCATTGCTACTAAGTTTGGCACCAAAGAACAGTATGCAAAAGCAGTAGAAGTTTTACATCAAAACGGTATTGCTGTTTATGTTGACATTGTGCTAAATCATAAAGGTGGTGCCGACGAAAAAGAACGCATCAAAGTAATGAGGGTAGATCCAGAAGACAGGAATAAATTTATCAGCGAACCCTTTGATATTGATGCGTGGACAAAATTTACTTTTCCGGGACGGCAGGGGAAATATTCATCATTTATCTGGGACTATCGCTGTTTCAGCGGAATTGATTACGCAGCGGATATAAACGAGAATGGCATTTTTAGTATTATGAATGACTGGGGAAATGATTGGGAAGAAATGATTGATACAGAAAAGGGCAATTATGATTTTTTAATGCTGGATGATATAGAATTCAGAAACCCGGCGGTGCGGGAAGAACTTAAATATTGGGGTGAATGGTACATGAAAGAAATTCCGTTTGACGGTGTGCGCCTGGATGCCGTAAAACATATGTCTCCCAAATTTTACAGCGAATGGCTGTACCACATGAGAAATATAAAGCCCGATCTGTTTGCGGTAGGTGAATATTGGGCACCTGGTGACTTACTACTGCTGCAAAAATACATTGACGCAACAGGAGGCAAGATGTCATTGTTTGACGCATCATTGCACAATAACCTGCACCATGCATCCAACGCAGGAAAAGATTATGATCTGCGGAAAATTTTTGAAAACACTTTAACGGCTGCAAACCCGCAATTATCGGTTACCGTGGTAGACAATCACGATACGCAACCGCTTCAGGCCCTGGAAGCTCCCGTAGAAAAATGGTTTAAACCATTGGCCTATGCTTTGATCTTATTGAGACAGGAAGGCTATCCCTGCCTTTTCTATCCAGATCTATATGGTACCCATTACATTGATAAAGGTCAAGACGGGCAGGATCATGAAATCTTTTTAGACAAGTGCGAAAACATTGAAGAGTTATTGCTGGCGCGTAAAGATTATGCTTTTGGAACGCAAAGGGATTATTTTGATCATGGCAATTGCATTGGGTGGACAAGAGAAGGATTAGATGAAAACAAGGGTTCTGGCTGTGCAGTATTGCTTACAAATGGAGAGGAAGGTTTTAAAAGCATGGAGGTAGGTAAGAAATTTGCCGGTACTGCATTTGTTGATATGCTGGGGAAATATCCTGGTGAAGTGCAAATAAACGAAGAGGGCTGGGGCGAGTTTCACGTGCATGCAGGTTCGGTAAGTGTATGGATACGCGGAAAATGATACTATAATAGATATATACTTTAGTAATACTAAAAGAAAACAATAAAATGAGAGTAATAATTAATAAACGCTCTTTAGGCAGGGTGAAATTCCTTTAACTGCCTGGCCGCGTAAAAACATAATTTATAACAGTGGCGCCACCAAAATAACCTCCTGCAAATGAACCAAAGGGGATAACAGATTGCCCATTTACCGGATCAAGAATGAGTAAGAATTCACCAGATACCCCCGCTATTACTACCTCATGGCTTGCACCTGAACCATTATTCCATTGAATAGAGGAAATAACGGGGCGCCTTGCATTAAGTTCATTTGTAATATCGCTTAATGAGGTATTTGCAGCTCTTAACCCATTGAGTGTTCCGCCGTTTCCTGCATATTTTAAAGCATCTGTTACGCCGCCGGATTTGAGAAATCTTTGGTCCACTACCAGGCCTGGGGTATTAAAAGCATATAATGCTGAGATATTGTACGGATCTGCGATCCGCGCAGCAAGGCCACTTACTGCTGCTATTGCAGCAGGGGTGGGGCAACCGTTGCCATTATACTGATTGATAACATTTCCGATGCGCGTCATTAATTGGCACTGTGTCAATGAGCTGGACGGATTGTAAAAATGATAAATACTTGTACCCACAGCAATCCAGCACCACTCTGTACATTCCTGGTATTGAACCCTCAAACCAATATTCACTGGTACCGGTGGAATGAAATAATCAGGGGTAGCAGGAACATTGTCTAGGACCGTGATATCAGTTGCAATATACAGCGGTGCACCCCAATCAACATGTACAATAAAGCTAACCCCGTGATTTGGATCAAA
>CAXTMV010000083.1:0-18509 GCA_964245425.1 uncultured Flavihumibacter sp.
GCAGGGCCCGGGTGCACCCTCCCCGCTGGAAATATTCCGTATCAATTAAAATAGATAAGTTGCGCTATAATTTCCGCGGATGTTAACAAAAGAAGAAATAAAGAAGCTGGCGGCCATGCAGGCGATTCCTTATGTGCAACCAGGCATGACCGTTGGAATAGGAACCGGATCCACTGTTTACTGGTTTATACTGGAGCTGGCCGGGCGAGTGAAGCAGGGGCTTGATATCAGGTGTATCCCCACCTCGCAGGAGACCAATGTGCTGGCTGCGCAATCGGGTCTTACCATGATGGGACTGAACGAGGTGCCAAAAATTGATGTTACCATTGACGGTTCCGATGAACTGTATCCGCAGCTTTGCCTGATCTAGGGCGGCGGCGGCTCCCTGTTGCAGGAATAAATGGTAGCCGCGGCTTCCGATAAACTGATCATTATTGCCGATAACAGCAAGCGGGTAAGCCGGCTGGGCGTATTTCCCTTACCGGTAGAAGTGATCCCTTATGGGTGGAAGCAGGTGCAGCACCGGATTGAATCAACCTATAAAATAGCAACTGCCCTGCGGCTCAAAGCCGGCCAGCCATTGCTAACCGATCACGGGCATTATATACTGGATTGCCATTTCGAATTAATTATCAACCCGGCGCAATTATCCATTGATCTGAATATGATGCCAGGCGTGGTAGACAACGGTCTTTTTATCAATATGGCTGCGATGGCCATTATTGCCGACGCAGATGGAAAGACAGAGACGATAAAGGCATCTTAACTGTTTACAAAGCCACGCAAACAGCCGGTAAATCTATGTCCGGCATCACGCCATTCTTGCCCGCGTCTTGTTACCAGCACCGGGCTTCACCCGGTACTGACAGACAACAGCCCTTTGGGCCTGGTAAGAAAAGGCGCAAGGGCTGTTGTCTAAAAGCGAAGGGTGGTAGCCCTTCGCGGTTTTCTCTGCGATATAAAGTATGCCATTGTACGCCTTATTTCAATACCGGTTGTAATACAGACAATTTGCCGTCTATCGCACCTGCGTCATAGCTAAGCCCCAGTATTTTTGCGATCAGCGGGTATACATGCACGTTTTCGAAGCCGGCAATTTGCTGCTGTTCTTTAAAGGCTGGTCCCCAGGCATAGAAACTGGCATGCATATCGGTAATGGCAGGGTCGAAGCCATGTTTACCGGGTGTAACAGGCCGGCGGCTGATGCTGAATACCTTGGGCAGTTTGGGCACCAGCAGGATATCGCCCAGGCGATCGAAGGCATCGTCTTTTTTCCGGTAATGCCAGCGCTTGGGTGTTTTATTGATTAGGTACACGTCAAAATCAATGGCCTGTTTTTTAATGGCTTTATAAGTGGGGGCAATATCAGCCTTGTTCTTTGCATACAGGTGTACCAGTGCATCGCCATAAGGAATATAGAATTTGGAGGTATCGATGGCGGAGGGAAGGGGAAGGGTGGCAGCCGTGTCAACCCTGGTCATGCCATGGTCTGAAACAAAAATGAAATTGACGGGTAGCTGCAGGGGTGTCAGCGCCGCCACCATCTTGCCAACGCTTTCATCTATAAAGTGCACGGCATCGGCCGCCTGTTTTGAATCAGGTCCGTACAGATGTTCTGCATGGTCAACTTCCGGAAAATAAAAAGTGATGAGGTGCGGTCTTTGTGCAGCGGGCAGTTGCAGCCAGTCTTTAACGGTTTGTATGCGGCTGTCGATCCCAATCTTATCATTGTAAATATAGTAATAAGTGGGACGAATACCCTGGATGGCGCTTTCAGATGCCACCCAGTAAAAACTTGCGCTGAGCATTTGTTGTTTTTCAGCCAGCACCCAGATAGGAGTGCCCTTGTACCAGGAGCTGTCGGCCACCGCCGATTTATTGCCCATATTATACAGCGATTTCCGTTGTTCATCATAAAAGGTATTGTCTGCCAGGCCGTGATGAGCCGGGTAGAGGCCGGTTACAATGGTATAATGATTGGGAAAAGTGAGCGAGGGAAAGGAGGGCTGCATATAGGCGGCCTCCACACCGGTGGCACGTAAACGCAGCAGGTTGTCTGCATGGTATTTTGTTGCCAGATCATACCGGAAACCATCAGCCGAAATCAATACCACATATGGCTTCTCCTGCTGCGCTGCAGCATTCATCCGGCCGGGCACTATCTTCTGGAGGGTATCCTGCGCAACAGCAGAAAAGGTGAATAAGGTGATTAATGTGACAAGTGTGCTAATGAGACGAAGGCGGAAATCTGTGAATGCTTTTGCGCGGGCTAACATGTTATTGAATTGGTTTTAACGGTATGTTTTTGGAAACTCATTTCTTAATTTACCCCACTGGCACATTCATCAGCTTATTCAAATTATCTTTCGCCAAACAGCAGGCTGCCGATCCTGACCATATTGCTGCCAGCGCTAAGCGCAGCCGGATAATCGCTGCTCATACCCATGGAAAGGTATTGAAATTTGCAATGGGAAATTTGCAATGGCGCATAGGCATCGAAAAGCGATCGCAGCTGTTTGAATTCTTTTTGTATAATGGTGGTATCGGTTGTCAGTGATGCCATGCCCATCAGCCCGGCAATCCTTATATTTTCTAAAGGCATCAACCGGTCTGCCTGCAGGATGGCTGCCAGCTCCTCCTCATCGAGGCCGAATTTTGTTTCCTCACGGGCAATATGCACCTGCAGCAACACAGGGATTATTCTGTTTTGGTTACCGGCCTGTTTATTTATTTCTGCTAATAATTTAAAGCTGTCAACGCCATGTACCAGGTGCACAAAGGAGGCGATCTGCTTTACCTTGTTACTTTGCAGGTGCCCAATAAAATGCCAGTGAATATCTGCCGGTAATTGCGGCTGTTTATCGGCCATTTCCTGCACATAGTTTTCTCCAAAATGGCGCTGACCCAGATCATAAAGGGCCTGTATGTCGGCAACTGGTTTTGTTTTGGATACCGCTACCAGGGTAGCCTGGTTTTGCAACGCTGCAATAAGGGCCTGGTATTTTTCTTTGTTAATGGGCATTGCTGGTCAATATTCAACATTCTAAAATCAAATGCCTTTGCCGGTATGGAAAATAATGGCCAACAAAACTACGGTAGTCTGCAGAGACTACCGTAGTTTACAGCGGGTATTTTTATAATGGGTTTGGCTGGCGTTTTACTTTTGAATTTTTATTTTTCCATTATTTCAATACTGCGCGGCTGATCACAATCCGCTGTACTTCGCTGGTGCCTTCGTATATCTGGGTAATCTTTGCATCGCGCATCAGCCTTTCCACATGATATTCTTTCACATACCCGTAACCGCCATGGATCTGCACGGCTTCTACGGTTACCCACATAGCCGTCTCAGAAGCAAACACCTTGGCCATGGAAGAGCTGAGCGCATAGTCGGCATGCTGATCTTTTTCATAAGCAGCTTTTAGGCAGAGCAGGCGGGCGGCTTCTATGCGCGTGGCCATATCAGCCAGTTTGAACTGGATGGCCTGGTGATGCATGATTTCCTTGCCAAAGGCCTTTCGTTCCTTTACATACTTAAGCGATAGCTCGTATGCACCGCTGGCGATGCCCAGTGCCTGGCTGGCAATACCAATGCGGCCGCCGCTGAGGGTCTTCATGGCAAATGAAAATCCAAAGCCATCAGCGCCAATGCGGTTTTCTTTTGGTACCCGTACGTCAGTAAAAAGAATGCTGTGCGTGTCGCTGCCGCGGATACCCAGTTTGTTTTCTTTGGCGCCCACGGTTACGCCGGGCCAATTTTTCTCTACAATAAAGGCATTGATGCCATGACTGCCTTTTGCCGTATCTGTCTGGGCCATTACCAGGTACACCGATGCAGAATTGCCATTGGTGATCCAGTTCTTTGTTCCGTTCAGCAGGTAATGATCGCCTTTGTCTTCGGCCGTGGTTCGCTGTGAAGTGGCATCGCTGCCCGCTTCGGGCTCGCTGAGCAAAAAGGCCCCGATGTACAGGGCACCGTCTTTCCGGCCCTGCGCCAGGTGTGTCAGGTATTGCTGTTTTTGTTCTTCCGAACCATATGCTTCCAGGCCCCAGCATACCAGGCTGTTGTTTACACTCACGCTTACGCTCACACTCGCATCTATTTTGCTGATCTCTTCCATGGCCAGCACATAGCTGATCGTGTCCATGCCACTGCCGCCATAACGCGGATCCACCATCATACCCATAAACCCCAGCTCGGCCAGTTTATACAGTTGCCCTGCCGGAAATTTCTGTAATTCATCGCGCTCAATAACGCCGGGCAGGCAATCCTGCTGCGCAAAATCCCTCGCCGCCTGCTGAATCATCAAATGTTCTTCACTTAGCTGAAAATGCATGAAATATATATTTATATAGATTACAAAAATAAAGAAACTTACGGTAAAAAACTAACAGGTGGTAGCGGTAAAACGATCAGCAGTTGCTTCGTATAATATAGACACCAGGATGCCGGTAACCGGAAACTGGTATATGAAATTTTGGTAAAGCTGTTTGCCCAGATTCAATAATGATTTATATTTGCAGCAACTACTAAACTGCTTTTCCAATCCTGTTAATCTCCATCTGATTTATCTGCAGATTGCATCTGTCACGTGTCTCTTATATCCTTCCGGAATGCCAGCGCACCCCCTAGTTTATTATTAACCCATCAACTCCTAAACCATTCCCCATGCTGAAAAAATTACTTATTTTTTTTGTGGCCGCTTTGTGCAGCTGTACGATGCTTGTTGCCCAGAACGTGTTCAGTACAGGCGATCCGCTTGTTATCTACAACAGTGCCGCAGCGGCGGGCAGTGCTGCCAACCCCAGCCAGCCCGCGCCCGGCGTTATGGCCAAATGGGTTAAAACCACCCGTATGAGCTGGACAACAACCAATTTTAAGTCATATATCTGGAACGGAATGGCCTTTCGCCTGCGCTTTCCCAATAATTACAATGCGGCCAATGCGACCAAATATCCCGTCATTGTTTTCTTTCATGGCGGCGGGGAGATCGGATCAATATATGATAATGAAGATCAGCTGACCTGGGGGGCACAGGTATTTGAACAACGCATTACCAGCGGAGAATGGAACGGCTTTATGCTTTTTCCGCAGGAAACATCTGTAGGCTGGGACGATTCTTATTTTAGCCGTGTAAATGGCGTGCTGGATACACTGCAGAAATATAATAATTCCGATCCTGACCGCATCATTTCGATGGGCCTTTCATCGGGCGGTTATGGTGCTGTTGCTTATGCCAGCACCTACCCCGGCCGGGTGGCGGCCACGATTGCTTCCTCACCCGCATCGGTTCGTACCCTTAGCGGTACCATTGGTGGTTTTGTACATGTGCCGATCTGGATGGCCAACGGCGGCGTGGATGTAAACCCTGACCCCTCCAGCGCACAAGGTTTTTACCAGGACTTTCGCAATGCCGGTGGCAATATCTACCAAACCTATTTTGTGAACGACGGACATGATACCTGGACAGATATGTGGAACCAGAAAAATGTATCGGGCGGCCTGATGACTTCGGTGGTTTGGAATACCGCGCACAAAGCACAACCCCTGGTTTATTACCAGAACCAGCAATTTTGTGATACCATTCTTGCCCGCATGGGCATAACCGCCGGGTATTACGCTTACCAATGGCAGTTAAACGGTGGTACCATTGCAGGTGCTACCGGCAACGAATACACAGCAACGCAGGCGGGTCAATACAAGGCCAGGTTTATGCGCACGGCCGGCGGCAGCTGGTCAGCCTGGTCGCCCAGCGCAGTGGTCATCAGCAATAAAGCCTGTGCTACAGATACCCTTTTTGCCGAACATTTTAACAGCGATAACTATTACAACGCAGAAGGCGAATACAAGATTGGCAATTTCGGTTGCCAGAACGGGATCATGACCTCCGGCACCGATCTTTTTACACAGGATGCCACCGGTGTGCAGGGCAACCGTTTCCTGGTGGATTATACGAGTGCCGCCAGCGGATGTACCTACAAAGCCGGCGACAGGGTATGGGATACCTATAGCCCGGTAACCGTATCGCCCAATACAAATTATGAATACAGTTTTTATACCGGCAACCAGAATGCCACCAGCCCGGCACAACTGGCACCCATTATAAACGGAACAGCCCTGATCAGCGGTTCCATATCGGCCACCGGCACCGGTAATGCCAGCTGGAAAAAATATACCTACACCTGGAACTCCGGGGCATTCACCTATGCAGACCTGGGCATTATTAACCGCTCGGTGGTAACCACCGGCAATGATTTTGCCATCGACGAGATTTGCTTTAAGCTGGCCCCGGCATCACCGGTACCTGGTTGTACCGCCAATACATCGCCCGCAAACGGTGCCACCCTTACCAGCAATACCACGGCTGCATTGGCCTGGACAGCTGCTGCCAACGCCGCCTCTTATGATGTTTACCTGTGGACGGGTACTACCCTGCCCACCACGCCGGTAGCTACGGTTACTGCTACCAGTTATAGTGCCACCGGTTTAACGGCTGCCAGCCTGTACAAATGGTACGTGGTACCCAAAAACAGCAATGGTATCACAGCCAGTGGCTGCAGTAATAACCAAACCAGCTTTACAACAGCGGCAACACCGGTAGCGCCTTCCTGCGTTACCAACACTTCACCCGCCAATGGCACTACGGTTGCCACCAGTGCCACCGCCGAGCTTACATGGACGGCCGCCAGCGGCGCCACTTCTTACGATGTGTACCTGTGGAAAGGTGCTACGGCACCCACTACCGCCACCGCCAATGTAACCGCTGCTGCTTACAGCGCCGCAGGCTTAATCGCCGCTACTGTTTACAATTGGTACGTAGTGCCTAAAAATGCCGTTGGATCGGCCGCCGGCTGTAGCGCCAATAAAACCAGCTTTACAACCGCCACCGCCCCCATTGTAACCGGAACAGGCACGGGCCTGCAGGGAGATTACTACAATACCAGCACCTTAACCGGCCCTATTTACCTGACAAGAACAGATGCTACGGTGAATTTCAACTGGGGTTCAGCAAGTCCTTACCGCACCATCGACGGTAATACTTTCTCCGTACGCTGGACCGGCTTTGTTCAACCGCTGTACTCGCAGACCTATACCTTTTACACCAGCAGCGATGATGGCGTAAGGCTTTGGGTAAATGGCCAGGAAATTATCAATAACTGGACCGACCATTCGGTTACAGAAAACAGCGGTACCCTTACACTGGTGGCCGGTACCAAGTACAGTATCAAGATGGAATATTATGATAATACCGGCGATGCAACCGCTATCCTGTCCTGGTCAAGCGCATCCACTCCCAAGGCAGTGATTCCACAAAAGCAGTTATACCTGCCCGGTAGTGGAAACAGGGTAGTGACCCAGGACGGCACCCTCACAGATGCCGCTTCCGAAACGGCGCTGCCATCTGTTGCCGCGCTGCTGCTGAAACCCGGGGTCTATCCAAACCCCGTAAGCAAAGGAAGGACCGCCACTTTGCAGCTGAACAGCGTGCTTGGCGGACCGGCCACTGTACAGGTAACAGGAATTGCCGGAAACACAGTGCAAACACAGCAACTCACCCTGGCGCCCGGTGGCAATACCAGAACCATCGAAACCGGCCGTTTGGCACCAGGCATCTATATCATCCACCTGGCAGGCAGTGCAGATAAGGCATCGCCATTAAAACTTATCATACAATAATCCTTCACCGTTTAATACAAGGGTCGCCAAACAGGCGGCCCTTTTTATTTTTGCAGGCTGTCTTATCTTAGCGGGGCTTTTGGAGAGACAAAAACAGCCATCTAACAGAAAATGGTTCAGTTTACCGCTACCATACAACAGTTTAACCAGCAGGGAGAAAAAACCGGCTGGAGCTATATTGCCATACCCCAAAAAACAGCACAGCAGTTAAAACCCGGCAATAAAAAATCATTCCGGGTAAAAGGCAAGCTGGATGATTACAGCATTACAGCAGTGGCCCTCATACCGATGGGTGGTGGCGATTTTATCATCGCCTTTAACGCAGCCATGCGAAAAGCAACCGGCAAACGAAAAGGTGCGCTCATCAACGTGCAGTTGCAGGCGGATGATAAGCCGATACAATTGAACAAAGAAATGATGGACTGCCTGGCCGATGAACCTGCTGCCCTGGCCTTTTTTAAGGCGATGGCCCCATCGCACCAGCATTATTTCAGCAAATGGATAGAGAGTGCCAAAACCCTTCCTACCCGAACAAAACGCATTGCACGGGCCGTGTCCTCCCTGGCCAGGAAAATGGACTTTGGAGAAATGATCAGGGCGCAAAAAAAGGATAACAAGGATCTGATGGGATAGTTAATCCATTGTTATTTTGATCGCTCCTTAAAAAAATAGACCCTCCGCGGCTTACGCGATGCCGGCTTTAAACGTATCACGGATACTGGATGGTGGTTGTTCCGTAATTTTGGTGGTCTATCCCAACCGCTGCGGGCCAAACAATGGCCTGATTGGCCGTCCATACTGTGTGCGAATCAGCTAAAATGCGTATTTTCAAAAAATTGATTCCGTGAGCATGAAGATTGCACAGGTTTTTACTTTCTATTGCCTCCTTTTTCTGATTGTTTGTCTGCCATCTTCCGCCAGCGCACAACAGGACACGATATACCATAAAGGAAAAAAAATAGAAGGGTTTTTAAAAAGGCAGAAAGGAATGATGGGTAAGCTGGCCATCAACCTGGTAGGGGATCCTGTTCACTCCGACCTGGAATATGTGCCGTTGCGAAATGACCTCAGCTTTACCCAATTTGAAAACCTGGCCATCCGGAATATTGAAATACAGCGGCTTGATTTCGGTACCCAGATAAACGATACCACGCGCCATTTCAAAACCAGCTTTACCAAACTGGCCAATACCTTTCACCACAAATCACGCGAATATGTTATCAGGAACAACCTTTTTTTCAGGAAGGGAGACCGGGTTTTGTCTTACCTGATGGCAGACAATGAAAGACACCTGCGCGATCAACCCTATATACAGGATGCAAAAATAATCTTGCAACCGGTGCCGGACAGCCCCGACTCAGTTGATGTTTTGATAAGGGTGAAGGATGTACTTTCCCTTGGCGGCAGTTTTGAACTGCACAACCCTAAAAGCGCCGAGATCTCCGCCCGGGAAGACAACCTCAATGGCTGGGGAAATACCCTGTCGCTCGGCTCCCTGTACAACCAGGCGAGAAAGACCCGTTCGGGCATCGCCGCACAATATGTAAACCGGAATATCGGCGGCTCTTTTATTGACGGATATGCAGGCTATACCAGTTATGGCAACTCTTTGAATACCGGTCGCAAGGAAGAAGAAATGGTGCATGTGCAATTTATAAAACCACTGGTAAATGCCTATACAAAATGGACATACGACCTGGAAGCCGCCAACCATATTACGCAAAACATGTTCCTGCCGGATTCTTTGTACAACAGCGATGTTCGGTACCATTACTATACCTACGATGGTTGGGTTGGCTGGAATACGGGTGCCTATAAACTGAGCGCCGGCAACGAAGACGATCGCTTGCGTACCCTCGTAGGCCTTCGGTACTTCAAACAGCTTTTCTTAACCTTACCGGGCAAGTATGCCAACCAATATTATTACCAGTATGCAGACATTGCCGGGGTGCTGGGCGCCGTATCCATCTTTAAACAAAATTTTTACAAAGCTCAGTATTACTATGGTTTTGGCAGAAATGAGGACGTACCCGAAGGCATCGACATGACGCTTACTGCCGGCTGGGTAAACAAACAGGGACAAAAGCGTCCCTATATCGGGCTTGATCTGCAGCGCTATTATTTTACGCCCGGCAAAGGATATTATAATTTTACTTTCCGATCGGGCGTATTCAGGGCAGATAAAAGATTTGAAGATTTCAATGTGTTGTTAAGTATGGACCGGTATGGCAAACTCCTGAACCTGGGCAATGGCTGGAAGGAAAGAAGCCTGATCAATGCCAGTATTACCGGGCAGGTGAACCAGGTATTGAATGCACCGCTGGCATTAGAGAGTATGTATGGCCTGGATGAATGGAAGGGCAGCATTTCAGCGGGCGGCGATTTCAGGGCTACCCTGCGGGCAGAGTCGGTTTTTTTCAGCCCCTATACCTTTATCAATTTTCATTTTGCACCTTTTATTTTCGGCAACCTCAGCATGATAACACCCATGCAGCAAGACCTGAATAAAAGCGACCTGTATAGCAGCATCGGCGGTGGCATCCGAACACGCAACGAAAGCCTTGTTTTCGGCACTTTTGAACTGAAGGTGTTTTATTTTCCGAGAAAGACCTTTACCGGTGAGAGCTGGCGAATCGAAACCAATACGGGCATCAAGTTCAAATACAACAGCCAGTATATAAAAAGGCCCGACCTGATAAACGTTAATTAAGTAAAAGATCAAAAGTAAAAAAATAAAAATATTTACTCCGATCATCCCGGCAACTTTTACGCATAGCAAAGCCCCGTTCCCATTACCAGTCTTCGATTCCGGCCTGGTCAGCCAGTCAACGGATCAACTACTTTCTCCGGTGTGTAAATCCCTGTTGCCGGCGGTGCCGGGGCTGATACGCCGGGGTTGGACCCAGTTGCTGGGGTACAGTAGCTTTATGCACTGTTTTGCCCAGCAGGTTTTCGATAGACGCAAATTTATTCTGTTCGCGCTCGGTTACAAAAGTATAAGCCGTTCCGTCTGTTTCGGCACGGGCCGTACGGCCAATGCGGTGTACATAATCCTCACCATCGTTTGGTACATCATAATTAATGACCAGGTCTATATGATCAATATCGATGCCCCTCGACAGGATATCGGTGGCAACCAGTATGGGCAGGCGTTTACTGGTAAAGCTGCGCAGTACTTCTTCCCGCTTGGCCTGTTCAAGATCGGAATGAATGGCCTCTACTTTCAGACCCGACCGCTGCAGCTCGATGGTCAGTTGCTTTACATTTTGTTTGCGGGAGCAAAAGATAAGAATGGAATTAAACGCATTGCTTTTGAGCAACAGTTTTACCAGTGGAATTTTTTGCGGCTCATAAACGATAAAGGCCTCCTGCACAATTTTCTCCGGTGGTTTGGAAATGGCAATATTGATTTCCTGCGGATGCAATAATATCTTTTGTGCAAGGGTTCTTATTTTGGGCGGCATGGTAGCCGAAAACAAAAGCGTTTGTCTTTTTACCGGCACCATGGAGATAATCTTCATGATGTCTTCATTAAATCCCATGTCGAGCATACGGTCCGCCTCATCCAGCACCAGGTATTTCAGGCCTTTTAATTTTACATACCCCATGTTGATATGGGCAATCATTTTGCCGGGTGTGCATACAACTATATCAACACCTTTGCTAAGCGCCTGTTTTTCCTGTACAAAAGATCCGCCGTCTCCGCCACCATATACGGCAATTGAACTGATGGACGTGAAATAGGAGAGTCCTTCCACATGTTCTGCAATCTGTATCGCCAGCTCGCGGGTAGGAACAATAATCAGGGCGTTGATATGATGGTCGTCGTGCGGCTCTGTAATCAGTTTGTTGATCAGGGGCAATAAAAACGCAGCTGTTTTGCCGGTGCCGGTCTGGGCCGATGCAATAATGTCTTTACCATCCAGAATAAGCGGTATTACCTGCGCCTGTACGGGCGTTGGTTCTTCGTAACCACTGGCAGCAATACCTTCTGATAAGTTTTCGTGAAAATTAAAATCTGTAAACTTCAAAATCGTTGAACTATATGAGAAATAGGGTTAAGGGGTGAAGATACGAAAAGGACATCTATTAAATTTTATAATCAGCTGAAAAACGCATTTATAGTGGTTTTTGTGTAGCATGGTCGGGTATTGTGAAGCACTGCGGTAAGAGGAGCGGCCAAGTGGGTAAGGGCTGGTTGCCCGCGCAGGGCGGATCTGTTTATGCTGTTTTTTCTATTAACCCCTCTTTGTTGTCGCTGCTTTTCTTTTATTTGCAGTAAATAAGCCTTTATGATGGCAGGGATTGCTGATTTCAGGAAAGTGTTTTTTATTGGTGTGGCCGGTACGGGTATGAGTGCCATTGCCCAGTACCTGGCAGGCATTGGTAAAGTGGTGGGCGGGTCGGACCGGTATTTTTTGCCGGGTGCGTTCAGCGATACAAAAGAAAAACTGGAAGCCGCGGGCATTGCCTGTTTTCTGCAGGATGGCAGCGGCATTACCGAAGATACCGACCTGGTGGTGGTGTCTGCGGCGGTGGAAGATACCGTTGCAGAAGTGCAAAAAGCCCTGCAATGGAAGATACCCATTCTGAAAAGATCGGCATTGCTGGCGCTCATAGCAAAAAGCAAAAGAACGGTCGCGGTGGGCGGTACCAGTGGCAAAAGCACCACCAGCGCCATGTTATTCGATATACTTGAACAGGCGGGCCTGCAGCCGGGCATTATCAGCGGCGCCGGGCTTATCAGTCTTATAAAGGAAAATAAGATTGGCAATGCCAAAGCCGGAAAGGGAGAATGGCTGGTCATTGAAGCCGATGAAAGCGATGGATCGATTGTGGAGTACCACCCGGAAATAGGATTGCTATTGAACATAGACAAAGACCACAAGGAAATGGACGCACTGATGGATATTTTCGGAACCTTCAAGAAAAATACCAGCCGGCGCTTCATCGTAAACCAGTCGCAAGCCGCCGCCCGGTCCTTATCGCAATCGCTGGCCCATGATTTTTCTGTTGAAGAAGGTTCCGGTGCCGGCTTTATTGCCACCCGTTTTGTGCAGCAGGGCCTTGAAAGTACGTTCAATATCAATGGCGTTGATTTTATATTGCACAGCGTAGGCAGACATAATATGGAAAATGCGCTGGCCGCGGTGGCTGTAGCTACCCAGTTGGGAGTACCATTGCAGGCATGTGCTGCTTCACTGGCTAATTATGAAGGTATTTACCGCCGGCACCAGGTAATGGGCAAAAAGCATGGTGTTTTACTGATAGACGATTATGCGCACAACCCGGTGAAATGTGCCGTATCCATAGCAGCCTGCCAACAAATTGCACCCAGGGTAATTGCCTGGTTTCAGCCACACGGTTATGGCCCTACCCGTTTTTTACGAAATGATTTTGTACAGGAAATCGGCCAGGTGCTGCGACCCCAGGATGAGATATGGATGAGCGAGATATTTTATGCAGGGGGCACTACCACCAAAGATATTTCAGCCAACGACCTGATAACCGATCTCACAGCAATGGGCAAACCGGCTTTTTTTGTGGCCAGCCGCGCCGATTTTTTAATGGCCGTGCGGCCACACCTGACCGGCGATTGCGTATTGCTGTTGATGGGCGCCAGGGATCCTTCGCTGGAGCATTTTGCCCGGGAAATATGGGAAGCATTATAAAAATAAATGGCAAACCATTATTTAAAATGATATTTGCGCCAACTGAATTTTCCGGTGCTTGACAAAAACAGTCAACTTATCAACTTTTTAACCAATCAACTAACCTGTATACTAAACAGCGCAGTGATACGTTTTTATTTCGTTCCTTTCAAACTTTATATTCAAATGACATTTACTGCTGTTAACGTTTCATTGATATCTTCTTCTGCGGCCAGAAAATACAACCTGCTTTTCCTGATCGCGGTGGTAGTGGCCTTCAGCTCCTGCGGGCAGGCCTATTCTGAAAATAAGAAAACCGATACCGCCACCGATCCAAAAAAAGCTGTAACAGATACAGCTGTAACCGAAAAAAAGATCGCTGTGCTGGATACGGCTGCCTATAACCAGTTCCTGGTTGCCATGACCAATAAAGACAGTTCAGGTAAATGGCCTGTAAAAGCAGCCTACCCGCTGGCCGGCGCGCTGTTGCCCTTTAACCGCATTGTTGCTTTTTACGGCAACCTGTATTCTACCAAAATGGGCGTACTGGGAGAATACCCCCGCGAACAGATGCTGGCGAAGCTAAAAGAAGAAGCAGCGAAATGGCAGGCCGCCGACACCACCGTTAAAGTGATACCGGCCCTCCATTATATTGCCACCACGGCTCAGGGCGCACCGGGCAAGGGAAATAAATATCGCCTGCGGATGCCTTTTAAACAGATCGATTCTGTTATCTCCATGGCCAAAGAGATCAACGCGCTGGTGTTTATTGATATCCAGGTAGGGCACAGCACCGTGCAGGAAGAAGTGCCTTTGTTTGAGCAATATTTTAAAATGCCCAACGTGCATTTCGGCATAGACCCCGAGTTTTCCATGAAAGGCGGCCAGAAGCCAGGCGCTGCCATTGGCACTTTTGATGCCGCCGATATTAATTATGTATCGGCCTACCTCACCAAACTGGTGCAGGATAATAACCTGCCGCCCAAAATATTGGTGGTGCACCGTTTTACACGCGCCATGGTTACCAACTACAAACAAATAAAACTGCAACCACAGGTGCAGGTGATTATGGATATGGATGGATGGGGCGCGCAGGCCCGCAAGATCAACACCTACAAACAATTCATCTATAATGAACCGGTTCAGTTTACCGGTTTCAAGCTGTTTTACAAAAACGATTTCCGGGAACCCAAAAGCCGGATAATGACGCCTGCAGAAGTATTGAGCCTGAAGCCCAAACCACTGTACATTCAGTACCAATAAGAATAAAAAAGTAACAAGTAGAAAGTCAAACCAGCTGTAGCAGCAGGTTTGACTTTTTAATTTTTACTTTTGTCTCAATAAATAAAGTCAACTATGGAAAGAGAGATAAAATTTATGCAGGAGGCGATAGAACTGGGCCGGCAGGGCATGCTAAGCAATGCCGGCGGTCCTTTTGGCTGTGTAATTGTGAAAGACGATGCAGTGATTGGCCGCGGTTGGAACCAGGTGACTTCGAGTAACGATCCAACGGCCCACGCAGAAATAACCGCTATCCGCGATGCCTGTAAAAACCTGCAGGCCTTCCAGCTGGATAACTGCGAAGTATATACCTCCTGTGAGCCCTGCCCGATGTGTATGGGGGCTATTTACTGGGCCCGGCCAGCCAGGGTCTATTTTGCCGCCAGCCGCAACGATGCCGCCGCCGCTGGTTTTGATGATTCACTGATCTATGAAGAACTGGTGGTACCCGTGCCAGACAGAAAAATAAGCATGACCTGCATCATACCGCATACCGCAGCCATGCTTTTCAACGAATGGATAGACAAGGAAAACAAAACCAGCTATTAGGGTTTCACAAAGATGCGGTCTGCGTATAAGTACTCAAATTGGCCGTATAAACAGAATGAAAAAGGAAAGCGGAAATACTAAGGAGCCGCTTATAACGTTTATAGGGTAGAAGATCCTAATTCAATGAAAACCAGCTATGAAACTATTTACTTTATTGCTGACCCTCTTGGTTACCTATACAGCACAGACCCAGGTTCGGCAAAATAACAAGACCAGGCAGATAGAGCAACTGCAGCAGTTGAAAGAAACCGTAACGCGTAAGATTGATACACTGCATTCTCAGCTGGCAGAACAGGCAACCAGTATGGAAGATACCCGCAAAAAACTGGACCAGCTGAAAAGAGAAACCAATGCCCAGGATAAACCGGATATGGCATCCAGGGAACAGGCAACAAAATTATCAGCGCAGTTATCGGTTATTGAAGATCTCGCCAATAAGCTCCAAAAGCAATTTGATCAGCGCCTGGTAGCACTCGACAAAGCAATCACCCTCCAGAAAGACCTAGAAGATAAAATAAATACCCTTACCAAAGAAAGTAACCAGTAGATCACTTTATAGGTTTCCTGTATAAGTTTTTTGAATATTTCGATAAACAAAAACCAGTCGGGCATTGTCGCAATGCTGCAGTTGATAGCTGATTAGCCCTTCGGCAGATTGATTGCAGTCAACTTAATGCCATTGGGTTAACCATTTGTTATGCCAATGGGCCTAATAAAGAAAATCCCCGTTTGAGCAGCCGAAAAAACACTAACTTGTTACTGCTTAATAGGGGATAGGTTTTTTTTAAGACCCAATGCCTGACCGTTTGTAGCCTGTCGCAGTTAAGTAACCCTGGTTGTACAGGTATTTTTTTTTACGGCTACTGGAACCAATAAGATTGCTGCCATCCAAAATAAGCTTATGAAGCGCTTTATCATTGCGGACGATCATGCCATCATCCGGTACGCACTAAAAACCATCCTGCTCTCGGCATTCATGAATGCCCATGTAGAGGAGGTGGTGGATGCCGAAGACCTTTTGCGAAAAGTTATACAGGAAGAATGGGATGTGGTGATAACCGATATTTCCATGCCCGGCCGGAGTGGCCTTGAGATATTGCAGCAAATCCGCCAAACGCATCCCAAACTGCCGGTGCTGGTGTTAAGCATGCACCCGGAAGAACTATATGCAGTACGGGTTATGAAGGCCGGCGGGTCAGGCTACCTGAGAAAAGACACGGCGATGCAGGAACTCGTAAACGCCGTAAACCGTGTGCTGCTGGGAAAGAAATATATCACTACTTCTATTGCCGAACAGCTGGCACATTCCATTGAAAATGATTCTTCCAATATTCCCCACGAAGACCTGTCTGACCGGGAATTCGAAATTGCGAAATTGCTGGCCTCCGGCATGTCGCTGACAGATATCTCTGAGAAATTATCACTCAGCATCACTACCATCAGTACCTATCGCCTGCGCATCATGAAAAAGCTCAGCCTTAAAACCAATGCAGAACTGACGCTCTACGCCATTGAGCACAAAATAATCTGATAGCAGTCGTTGAAATGCCTCGTTCATCAGGCGTGCGGATGGCTGGCCGAAGGTAGTTCTACAAAATTGTTTTGGATAATACTGACGGGGAAGCATATACCCGAACCCACGGAGGTGACTGGTTGCCAGCCACCTCCGGCACTTGCGTGTTTTACATAGGGTTGAACCGGGTTTTTTCAAAGGATCGGATTCGCAAACGATATGATAGGTTATACCATAGGTTCTGCAGCAAAGAAACAACCGGCTCCGCACTGCCGCAATCGTTATTTATAGGATGTTGCTGTAGTATTATTTGCAGCCACCACTACAGGAGTTCCCGCCCTTGACCTAAGTCAATAAGAGCGCCGCTGTTGCGCATTTACGATCTCTTTTACTAAGTGTGCTATACAAATACTCTTATCAAACGGATAGAATCATATTAAGATATTTTGTTTCATATACTACCTGCACATGATATAATATTCTACAAAGGATGCGCCAGCAGATTCATTTCTTTGTAGATAGTTATTATTCCAAACCCGATAATTACCAGTAATGAAAACCCGTATCCGTAAAAATCCGCTTGCTGAACTAAGCAACAGGA
This sequence comes from uncultured Flavihumibacter sp., assembly GCA_964245425.1. Lineage (GTDB taxonomy): Bacteria > Bacteroidota > Bacteroidia > Chitinophagales > Chitinophagaceae > JACMLD01. The sequence continues at coordinate 17,274 of CAXTMV010000083.1, forward strand.
CATGCCTGCTCATATTAATGTTCTGCTCATTATTACTGGCGCAACCCTTGTTGGCACAACAGAAACCAAAGGCGGATATTACACCTGTAAACCTGGTGCGGAAAGCCCTGCAGCAGAAAGATGAACAGAAGCCAATACTGCCCTCTTCCGCCTCTTCACAATGGTACCAGCAGGCAATCGCTAAAATTACCGAACGGGAATATTATTTTCAGCCATTTGAAAAAACGGGTTTATATACAGCAGCCAACCATGCCCAGCGGATTGGTTTTTTATTCAATGCTACAGGTTATACGGTAAAGAATATTGTTGAGAATGATACGATAAAGGGAAACTGGGAATATCATTTCACCCTGCAGCAGGTAGGAAAGAAAAACAACCCCGGGGTGTTGCCGAAGCTGAAAAATAAGTTGTATACGGAAAAGACGCTGGCGTATGAATACGGTACTTTCAACATTGAATACCTGAATGACGATAAAGGCATGCGGCAGAATTTTGTTATCAACAAAAAGCCGGCGGGCCAGGGTAAATTACAGGTGGTGGTAAACCTGAGTGGTGATTTAGATCCTTCCCTGAATGGCACCGACAGGTTGCTACTGTCTACAAAAGATAAAAAGCAGGTAAAGCTGGCGTATGATAAATTAAAGGTTTGGGATGCCAACCAGCATTTGCTGGCGGCCAACATGAAATTGTCTGGCAAAAATAAACTGGTCATTTCAGTAGATGATCAGAACGCCGTCTACCCGGTAACGGTAGATCCGCTGAACCATACGCCTAACTGGACCGACAGCGGCGACGGTTTATTGTTTCCTTTGTTAAGCGACCTCACAACCCCCGTTGTATATGGATATTCTGTCGGCAATGCAGGTGATCTGAATGGTGATGGTTTCAGCGATATCATTATCGGCGCACCGCTATACGTAAAAATCCTGAGTATTTCTGGCGGCACTTTTAACCCGGCCAATGTAGGTGCTGCTTTTATTTACATGGGCTCACCTGCCGGCCCCACGATTAACCCTTCTGAAGTATTGCAGCCCAGCACCATTGCCGGCGCTTTTGCGGGGTTCAGTGTAAGCACGGCAGGCGATATTGATAACGACGGGTTTTCTGAAGTGATGCTGAGTGCGCCCGGCGACCGCGTGCCGCTGACCATTGGCCTGGGCAGCCTTCCTGCGGCGGTGGGTAAAGTATATATATATGATGGACAGATGTTCGATGGAAATGCAAATACAACAACTG
>CAXTMV010000083.1:18519-20180 GCA_964245425.1 uncultured Flavihumibacter sp.
CGGATTTTGGTATCCTGGGTGCATTACCCATTAATCCCTTATATGGTTTTTCTATTGCAGATATCGGCGACGTGAACGGAGATGGCTTTGATGACATCGCCGTAGGCAGCCCGGCCTATCTTGATTTGGCTACACTAACCCTGGGCGGCAAAGTGGATATTTATAACGGCAGCCTTACCGGTTTTGGCGCTAGCCCCAACCGTGTTATTAAAGGCGGTTTGCTGAATGGCCTCTTCGGTTTCAGTGTAAGCGGTGCCGGCAAGGTAAATAATGACGCCTTCAGCGACCTGATTGTAGGTGCACCTGCCTCTATTGGTGTGCTTGGGCTGGGAGCTGCTTACGTATTTCATGGCAGCGCATCGGGTATTACGGCTACATCAGCTGCTGCGGCCAATACGATATTACAGGCGCCGGGCCTGCTGAACCAAACATTATTCGGTTTCAGTGTCAGCAACGCGGGCGATGTAAACAATGATGGTTATGGCGATGTAATAGTGGGCGAACCTTTATCGCTGGAAACGACCCTGGCAGCACAGGTAGTGGCGGTAGGAAAAGCGCATATTTATTATGGGAGCCCCACAGGTATAAAAACAACCGGCAAAACCGATTTAACCAGCCCCCGTGCACCTAGTGTGCTGAACCTTGTACAAGGTAATTTGCTGTATGGTTACAGCGTGAGCAGTGCCGGCGATATGGATTGCGACGGTATCGCCGATGTAGTAGTAGGTGAACCGGGTGGTACGGCCATCAGCACCGGTACAGGTGCATTGGGCCTTGTGAGCGCGAATGCCTTATCCGGCGCGGCTTATTTGTACAGTGGTAAGAATGTGACCGGCCCTATCAATACGCCTTTAATGACCATCCAGGAAGCGGGTGCGGTCAGTGCAGCCAATATGATTGGATACAGCGTTAGCAATGCCGGCGATGTAAACGGTGATGGCCATCCTGATATCATTATTGGTGCACCCAATGGTACGCTCAGTCTCGGTTCTTCACTTACCAATATCGTAGGCAATGCCATCGGTTATATTACCACCAACAGTATTGGCAGTGCCTATGTATTCAACGGATGCTTTTTTGCGCTGCTGCCCATTCACCTGCTTAGCTTTGAAGCACATGCGCAAAATGCGGGCGCCCAGCTGAACTGGACGGCCACCGGCTCTACAGTAAACGATCGTTTTGAGATAGAAAGAAGCGTAAACGGTGTATCATTCTCAAAAATCGGCGATCAGAAAGCGGTTCCCGGAAATGGAAAAACCGAAACCTATTCTTTTACGGATAATGTGCTGCCGGCCCAAAGCAATTATTATCGGCTGAACATGATAAATGCCGATGGTAAATCAACTTACAGCAAAGTAGTGCTGGTAAAAGGCGGCGCTTCGGCATCAGACCTGCGTATATCGCCCAACCCCGCGCATGAAATGCTGCAATTGCATTTCAACAATCTGCCGGCCGGTAACTATACTTTGCAGATGATCAATGCCGGCGGGCAAACCACGCTGCAGCAGAACATCAGCCTGTTGAACGGTGTATACGAAACCAAAACAATTGCACGCACGGCTTCCATGACAGCGGGTACCTATTTTGTGCGGTTAATAACCAAGGGAAACCAGACCATCAGCACCAGCCGTGTGGTAATGCAATAAAAAATCCTGTTATAG
>CAXTMV010000084.1:0-5828 GCA_964245425.1 uncultured Flavihumibacter sp.
TATTTGTACGATTACATTTATACTTCAGTTGAAACGATTGCTTCAATTGAAAAGTTTACATGTATTGTTGAAATAGAACGCGCTGTTTTAATGTAAACGATTGCATAAGTTTTTTTAGATAACAACTGCTTTATAAACTAAAACTGCCATTATGGAAAAGCGTATACTTACGCCTCACGCCGGTAGATACCGCTACCGCTTATTCTCAATTCCACTTTTTCTAAAAAAATGTTCGCTTCCTTTATTGTTGATTCTTTTTGCACTCGTGTCGCAGGCGCAGCGCCAGCATGTTACGGGTATGGTAAAAGACGATAAAGGCAACCCCGCACCCAATGCCAGCGTAACGGTAAAGGGCGCCAAGTCAGGTGTGTCTACCGATGCAAACGGTGCTTTTGCTATTGATGTTCCCAGTGAGAAGTCGGTATTGGTGATATCCTATCTAGGGTTCACCACGCAGGAACTGGCGGTGGGCAAACAAAGCAACCTGATGGTCAACCTCGTACTGGGTAACGGTACCCTGAACGACATCGTTGTGGTAGGTTATGGCACCCAGAAAAAAGTAACGGTTACGGGCGCGGTCTCCAGCGTAAAAGGTGCTGACCTGGAAAAAAGTCCTACCGTTAATCTCTCCAACTCGCTGGTGGGCCGTTTACCCGGTATCAGCGCGGTACAGTCTTCGGGTGAACCTGGTTACGATGGTTCCAATATCCGTATCCGCGGTACCAATACTTTTGGTAACACCTCCGCCCTGATTGTGGTGGATGGTGTGCCGGATGTAGCAGGTGGCCTGGAAAGATTGAACCCTGCAGATATTGAAAGCATGTCTGTTTTGAAAGATGCCTCTGCCGGTATTTATGGTTCCAGGGCTGCCAACGGCGTTATCCTGGTTACTACCAAACATGGTAAATCCGGTAAGCCGCAGTTATCGTATACGTTCAATCATGGCTGGGCGCAACCCGACCGCATACCAAAAATGGCCAACGCGCTGGAATATATTCAAATGAATAACGAGACCACCATATTTGATGGTGTACCGCCGGCAGAATGGGCCGCCGCAGAGGCAGCCTTTAACGCGTCCGGCAGTTATACCACTTTGGGTGGAAACGTAGTGAGGGCGCCCTTTCAGCCTTCCGATACAAAAAAATATGCAGACGGCAGTGACCCCTGGGGCCATCCAAATACAGACTGGTTCAAGACCACGCTGAAAACATGGTCTCCGCAGGATCAGCATTCCCTGCAGATCAAAGGCGGTTCTGAAACCGTGCGTTACCTGGCTTCACTGGGTTACCAGGACCAGGACGGTTATTACAAGAATTCTGCTACCGGTTACAAACAATATGACATGCGCATCAATATGGATGCGAATGTAAATAAATACATTACCACCAGCATCGGCCTTACGGCGCGTGAAGAATATCGCCACTTCCCTACGCAAAGTGCGGGCTCTATTTTCCGTATGCTGATGCGCGGCCGGCCAACCGACCCTGAAGTATGGCCAAACGGTCTGCCCGGTCCGGATATCGAAAACGGACAAAACCCGATCGTCATTACAACCAACCAGACTGGTTATGCAGATGATAAAAGAGATTACTACCAGTTGAATGGAAAGGTAGAGATACTGATCCCGGGCGTAAAAGGTCTGAAAATAACCGGTACCGCTACGGTAGATAAAGAAATACAAAGGACCAAAACCTGGCAGATTCCCTGGTATTTATATTTCTGGGATCACAGTACTTACCAGGCCGACGGCAAGACACCGGTGCTCACCAAGAACCTGCGTTCTACCTTTACCAGCCCACAGCTGGGACAAGCTGATTTTAATTACCTGAACATTCTGACTTCCGGTTTCGTAAACTACGATAAGAAAATAGGCAACCATACCATCGCACTGATGGCTGCCGTAACAAAAGAGACCGATAAGGAAGATGATTTCAATGCTTATCGTACCAATTTTATTTCGCCTGCACTCGACCAGTTATTTGCCGGCGGCACACAGGGCCAGCAGGTAGGCGGCTCGGCGTATAACCGTGCAAGGCTCAGCTATTTTGGCCGTGTTGCTTATAACTACAAAGAAAAATACCTGGCGGAATTTTTATGGCGCGATGATGGCTCCTATCTTTTCCCTGCCGGCCATCGTTTTGGATTTTTCCCCAGTGTGCTGGCAGGCTGGAGAATTTCTGAAGAGAATTTCTTTAAAGACAATGTGAAATTTGTAAACTCGCTGAAACTGCGCGGTTCTTATGGCGTATTGGGTAACGACCAGGTATATTACAATGGTGTATTGAAAGAATACCAGTTCCTGTCTACCTACGGCTTCAGCAGTTATACCCTCGGTAATGCAGCTTTTAAATCTTTATACGAACAGGTGGTTCCCAATCCTAATTTCACCTGGGAAGTTGCCAAGAATACAGATATTGGTATAGAAGGTGTTTTGTTTAATAACCATGTAAACTTCGAGTTTGACTGGTTCTATAACAAACGTGACAAGATCCTCTGGCAGAAATCAGGTTCTACTCCCCAGACTTCCGGTATTGCCAGCTTGTTGCCGCCCACCAATATTGGCAAGGCACAGAACAAAGGATATGATTTCAGTATCGGTTATACCGGCCAGAAAGGTGATTTCAGGTATTCTATCAGCGTGAATGGCGGTTATGCCAAAAACAAAATTGTCTTCCAGGATGAAGCGCCTGGCGCACCTGCCTGGCAGCGCGCTACCGGCCATCCATTCAGCAGTGGTGGTGGCGGGGCCTTTCTTCCTTACGAATATGATGGCGTTTTCAGGGACCAGAAAGAGATTGATGCCAACAAGATCGATTATACCGGTTTAACGCCTGCGTTGAAACCCGGCGACATGAAATACAAGGATATCAACGGCGACGGAAAAATTACCGGCGACGACCAGATACGTCTTGACAAAACAAGTGAGCCCACCTTTACCGGTGGTGTTAACATGAATGTGGGCTGGAAAGATTTTGATTTATCCATCCTGTTCCAGGGCGCTACCGGCGGTCTGCTGTACATCGGTACCGAGTCAGGCGATATCGGCAACTACCTGCAATATTCTTATGATCACCAATGGACCATTGACCATCCGAGCAGTGTTGACCCGCGCATCACCAACCGTGGCAATACTTATTTTGCCGGCGGCAACACCTATTTTCTCCGGAGCAGCGATTACCTGCGCCTGAAAAATATTGAATTGGGTTACAATGTGCCACAGAAATGGGGTAAGAAAGCTGGTATCAGTAATTTCCGTGTATATGTAAACGCCCTTAACCTGATTACCTGGGATAAAATGAAAATCTGGGATCCGGAATCCACCAGCGGAAGCGGCCAGTACTATCCACAGTCAAGAATATTAAACGCAGGCGTTAAAGTAACTTTTTAAATAACAAGTCATGAAAAGAATAATTGTTTATAACCTATGTATACTGCTCGGCCTTTCGGTGCTGATCAGTTCCTGCAAAAAGGATTTTATCAATACCATCCCACTCACTTCCATTTCGTCTGCGGTAACCTGGACGGATGGTGGTTTGTCTGAAGCCTTTGTAACCAATATTTACAATGGCCTGGGCAATGGTGGCTGGTTCGAACAACAGCTGGCCTCCTTATCAGACGAAGCCGTATTTGTGCACCCCGGCCGCAGCATCAATACCATTAATGAAGGAACGCTGACCCCCTCCAACCCCGGTTGGCTGGATGGCACCTACGAATGGGGAAATATGTACAATTACATACGCCCCTGTAACCTGGCGCTGGAAAATCTGAAAACCGCCACCTTCAATGACCCGGCATTAAACAGCCGTTTACAGGGGGAAGCTCATTTTCTGCGCGCTTATTTCTACCAGCAATTATTGCGGTATTATGGCGGTATCCCCATCGTAGATCATTCTTATGGCCTCAACCAGGATTACAGCATTACCAGGAGCAGCTATTCTGATTGTGTGAATTTTATAGTAAAGGACTGCGACAGCGCTGCCTTATTACTGACCGGAAAAACACTGGCCTCCGGCCGCGCCACGGCATTGTCTGCGCTCGCGTTGAAGAGCAGGGTACTATTGTACGCTGCCAGTGACCTGCATGATATTCCGACTGCAAAAACAAAATCGGCTACCATCAGCGGTTTTGCCAACCCGGAATTACTGGGTTATACAACCGGCGACCGTACGGCACGCTGGACAGCTGCCCAGGCGGCTGCCCTGGCAGTACTGAATGCCACCAGCGGTTATATGCTGACCCTTTCCGCTCCTTTATCAGCTACTGCTGCCCAACAGGCTTATATTTCCATGTCGATGGGTGGTGTTAGCAAGGCGCCCGGTATAGATGCAGCCGCTTCCAGCGAATTGTTGTTCCAGCGCCAGTTCTCTTCTGATATATTTACCGGTGGTCCTGGCACAGACGGTACTTCCGTTGGCCTCGATAACGGTCCCAATGGTTACCACAACTGGGCGGGTAATGTGCCCATCCAGGAACTGGTAGACGATTATGAAATGATGGACGGAACCAAATTTGACTGGACAGATCCCGTAAAAGCAGCAGCGCCTTATAAAAACAGGGATCCACGCTTTTACGCAACTGTTTTGTATGATGGCGCCGGCTGGAAACCCCGCGATAAGATCTCCGGTAATGTAGACCCCGCCAACCAGATTCAGACCGGTGCTTATGAAACAGCGCCCGGTGTGCTGGGTGCAGGATTGGATACCCGTACCAGCTCCATCGAAAACTGGAACGCCTCCTGGTCTGCTTATTATATGCGCAAGTTCATTGATCCGGATCCCGCTGTAGTTGATAATAATACAAGGCAGTATATTCCCTTCCCTTTTATCCGCTATACAGAAATGGTGCTGAACTATGTGGAAGCGTCTATTGAACTCGGGCAGGAAACCGAAGCAAAGAACTGGCTGAACAAAATCAGGTTTCGCGCAGGTATGCCGGCCATCACCTTATCCGGCGATCCATTGCGCCAGGAATACCGCAATGAACGGAGGGTAGAACTGGCGTTTGAGGAACACCGTTACCACGATGCCCGCCGCTGGATGATTGCCCCCGCTACCCTGGGCCGCAAACTGCAGTTCATCAATGTTACCGGCACGCTGAAAGCAGGTGCCACCGCACCGGTTCCTTATCACCACGACGAGAACATTTATAAATACAGTTATGTTACCTATATTGATAACTCGCTGGAGAATCGCACCTGGATAGACAAAATGTATTTCAGGCCCGTTACCCGCGACGAGATTAATAAAAATGCCAAACTGATCCAGAATCCGGGTTATTAATAACCTGTAATTAAATTATTAGTATAATTTTAGCCTATACCAGTTTATAATGAACTGGTATAGGTTTTTTTATTTATCAGTGTTATTCACTCTTAATAAAATACTGTGTACCAGACTTGCCGTTTCCTTGTTTTTTTAAGCGGACTGATCCTGTTTTTTGCCGGTTGCAACAGCCCTTCAGCAAAAGAAGAAAAAAAGCCAGCCGCCCCCCCTCTTTTTACCCTGCTGTCTCCGGCCAGCACGCATGTAGATTTTAATAACAGTCTTACCGAAGGGGTCAATACCAATGTATTGATGTATGAATATTTTTACAATGGCGGTGGTGTGGCCATTGCAGACGTTAATGGAGATGGGTTACAGGATATCTATTTTACCGGTAATATGGTGGGCAACAAATTGTACCTGAACAAAGGGAATATGCAGTTTGAAGATATCACAGCCGCTGCCGGTGTGGCTGGCCGGCCCGGTCCCTGGAAAACCGGGGTAACCATGGTAGACATCAACGGCGACGGGAAAGAAGATATCTATATTTGCTACTCGGGGAATGTA
>CAXTMV010000084.1:5838-20062 GCA_964245425.1 uncultured Flavihumibacter sp.
CGGGCAATGTAGGCGGCGCCAAAAGAGCCAAGCAGCTAGTTATCAACGAGGGCAACAACGCAGCCGGTATTCCGCAGTTCAGCGAGCAGGCAGAAAAATACGGCCTCGCCGATTCTGCTTACAGCACCCAGGCCGTTTTTTTTGATTATGATCGCGACGGCGACCTGGACATGTTCCTGTTGAACCACTCACCCAAAAACCTGCCCATCCTGGACGAAGCCACTACCAGCGAGCTATTGAAAAAAGATAACCCGATGACCGGCCCCCGCCTCTTTAATAATAATAATGGACATTTCACAGACATCACCCAAAAAGCCGGTATCAGCAGCTCCGAGCTGAGTTATGGACTGGGTGCCGGCATTGCAGACCTGAACGGAGATGGCTGGCCCGATATCTATATCTCCAACGATTACGGCGTACCAGATTATTTGTACATCAACAACCAGCACGGCGGCTTTACAAACAAAATCCAGTCAGCTGTTGGCCATACCTCCAATTTTTCGATGGGCAATGACGTGGCAGATATCAACAATGATGCACTGCCGGATATTATGACCCTGGATATGCTGCCGGAAGATAATGACCGCCAGAAACTACTTTTTGCGCCCGACAACTATGAAAAATTCGACCTGAGCCTGCGGTCCGGCTTCTACTACCCTTATATGCGCAATATGCTGCAGCTGAACAATGGCAATGGTACGTTTAGCGAGATAGGTCAGCTGGCCGGTATCTCCAATACAGACTGGAGTTGGGCACCCCTTTTTGCTGACTACGACAACGACGGCTGGAAGGATCTTTATGTAACCAACGGTTATGTACGCGATTATACCAATATGGATTTCATCAAATACATGGGCGATTTTCTGAAAGACCGCCGTTTGCTGCGCAAAGACATATTGGAACTGGTACAGCGCATTCCGTCTTCGCACGTTAAAAATTATATGTTCAGGAACAATGGCCATCTGGGGTTTACCAATATGAAGCAACCCTGGGGCTTCGACAGTACCTCCAGCAGTAACGGTGCCGCCTATGCGGATTTGGACAATGATGGGGATCTCGATCTCGTTATCAATAACATCAACCAACCGGCCTTTATTTATGAAAACGAAAGTAATAAGACTTCATCCAATCATTACCTGAACATCAAACTGGAAGGCAGCGGCTTAAATACCCATGGCATTGGCGCTAAAATAACCATTCACTGTAAAGACCAACAGCAATACCTGGAACAAATGCCCGCCCGCGGCTTTCAATCCAGCGTGTCGCCCATCCTGCATTTTGGCACCGGCGCAGAAAAAATAATTGACCAGTTAACCATTGTGTGGGCAGATGGCGTACAACAATCCTTCGATTCTGTACATACCGACCAACTGCTAACCCTGCAGGAAAAGCGGCAGGCTGTTCAACGAACCACGGCCAGCAAACCATCCATGCCTGCTTTTTCAGAAGTGATGTCTCCCCTGGTACACAAACTGGCCACCAACAGCATCAATGATTTTAAACGGCAGCCGTTGCTGGTCAACCCCCTGTCGTTTTCCGGCCCTTGCATGACAAAAGGCGATGTAAACGGCGATGGCCTCGAAGATATTTATGTGGGTGGTGGCAGCGGCCAGGCAGGCGCTGTATTTATACAACAGAAAAACGGCAAGTATATCCAGCAACCGCAGCCGGCGCTTGATGCCGACAAGAACAGTGAAGATGCGGATGCAGTGCTGACGGATTTGAATGGGGATGGCTTTCCTGATTTATACGTGGCCAGCGGCGGCTACCATAATTTTACGCCAGGCGATCCCTTGCTGCAGGACCGGCTGTACCTGAATGATGGCAAGGGAAATTTTACCAGGGCCATGAATGCACTGCCTGCCATGTTGGTGAGCAAAAGTTGTGTACGGGTGGCCGATGTTAACGGCGATGGACAACCGGATATTTTTGTGGGTGGCAGGTGCATCCCAGGCCGCTACCCCGAAACACCACAAAGTTTCCTGCTGGTAAACGATGGCAAGGGACATTTTACCGACCAGGCCGCAGCCCTTTGCCCGGAATTATCAAAAATAGGCATGGTAACAGATGCCCTTTGGCTTGACCTGGATGGTGATAATAAAAAAGACCTGATACTGGTGGGCGAATGGATGCCGATAACTGCCTTGCTGAACATAAATGGCAAACTGGTAAATAAAACGGAATCCTATTTCGACGACAGCCTGGAAAAAGGCTGGTGGAACAAGATAGCGGTAGGTGATTTCAATGGCGATGGCCAGCCCGACCTGGTGATCGGCAATTACGGTCTTAATTCCCAGTGTGGCGTACATAATGATGAGCCGGTAGAAATGTATTATAAAGACTTTGATGACAATGGATCCGTTGATCCCATTCTTTGTTTTTATATACAAGGCAAAAGCTATCCTTATGTGACCCGCGATGAACTGCTCGACCAGATGAGCATCATGCGTACCCGGTTTACCGACTATAAAAGTTATGCGGATGCAACCCTCACTGATATTTTTACGAAAGAAGAACTGCAGGGGGCCGGTCGCCTGATGGTTCATAACCTGGCAACAGCGCTGTTTATACGCGGGGCCGGTGGCAAATTCCATCACCATGCTTTACCCATAGAAGCGCAGTTTTCGCCTGTCTTCAGCATTACCCCGCTCGATTATGATAAAGACGGCCATGCTGATCTCCTTTTATGCGGCAATATCAACCATGCCCGCCTGCGCTTTGGAAAGTTTGATGCTAACTACGGAACGCTGCTGAAAGGCGATGGCAAAGGCAATTTTACCTATGTTCCGCAAACGGCCTCCGGTTTTAACCTTCGGGGCGATGTGCGCAGTGTGATCAATACCGGTAAAACCCTGCTGGTAGGCATCAACCAGCAGGAAATAAAAGCATACCAAATAACAAAACCATGATAAAACGGTTATATGTTATTGCCGTCGGCTGTCTTTGTATCAACAGCTGCAAAGCACCTGTCGGCAACCTGCCAGCATTGAGCAGCAATGATATCAGTGCTGTCATTAACCATATGACCGACCTGATGGTGCACGATGTGACCAACCCGCCGCTGGCGGCGCGTTTTTTTTCATATGCCTGCCTCGCAGGTTATGAAGTAACGGCCGAAAACGATTCCTCCGTTAAAAATATGAACGGCCTGTTGAGCGGTTACCCCGTCATTCAAAAGCCCGATTCCATCAGCGGCTACTCCTACCAGTTAGCCGCGGTACTGGCCATGCTGGAAACAGCAAAAAAAATGCAACCTTCCGGCAGGCTGTTAACAGCTTATGAAGATCACTTTACCGATTCCTGCGGGCGGGCAGGCTTTCCTGAAGAAGTGATTGCCAGCTCAAAAAGATATGCCATTGCCATTAGTAAACAGGTACTGGCCTATGCAAAAGCCGATGGTTACAATAAGATCAGCAACCTGCCGCGGTATACACCCCTGGAAAAAGAGGCCTGCTGGTATCCCACCCCACCCGCTTATATTGCGGCAGTGGAACCCTATTTTAAAATCGTTCGCCCTTTTACGTTAGACTCTTCGTCGCAGTTCAGGGCGGTACCGCCCGTGCCTTATTCTACCGATAAAAATTCTGTATTTTATAAGCAGTTCCTGCTCAACAACTATCATGAAGATGCCAGTGCACCGGAGCTGCACCGCCTAATTGCCGGCTTCTGGGACTGCAACCCCTTTGCGGTTCAGGAGGGCGGACATATGGAGGTGGGACTTAAAAAAATTTCGCCCGGCGCGCACTGGCTGGGTATTACCGGCATTGCCTGCCAGCAAACAAAGCAAAAATTTGCCGCTACCATGGAGGTTTACACCCTGGTGGCCATTGGCCTGATGGACAGTTTTATTGCCTGCTGGGATGAGAAATACCGGAGTAACCGGGTGCGGCCGGAGACTGCCATCCGGAAACTGCTGGATACACATTGGAAGCCACTTTTACAAACCCCTCCTTTCCCCGAATACCTGAGCGGGCACTCGTGTATATCTGCCACGGCAGCTGTTATTCTTACGCATTATTTCGGTGATCATTTTCATTATACCGATTCTGTAGAAGGTAATTATGGCCTGCAGCCACGCAGTTTCGATTCTTTTCAGCAGGCGGCAACAGAAGCCGGTATTTCGCGCTTCTATGGGGGCATTCATTTTATGGATGGCATTACCAACGGCCGCGCACAGGGCCTGCAGGTGGGCGAATGGGTATGGCAGAAAACACAGGGTAAAAAATAATGGTGCTGTCTGATGGGGGATGCCTGATGGGGGATTTTTTTGAAGGGCAGTCATATTTCAGCCCGGGCTGTAAGGCCGGCATTGCAATACCAGCGCATAGAAAAATTCTGGTATGGTTGTGATCCTGGAATTTTCGATCTTCCTCCCTGCTATGCTTTCCGGAATCGACAAAAGGCCCGAAGGGCCGTCATATCAAAGCACGGGCTGTAATGCCCCCGATACGGAATGCGTATCACATTAGCCCAGAAGGGGCGTAACAAAATAACAGGCGGCCGGTAAACAACCCGCTAACAAAAAGACAGCCGGCGCTGTCTTTTTAATATGATAAAGGATGAACCGGTTTAAGAATGCACTTTCTCCGTATTCATTAACTTGTCTGTGTACAGGTTTGATTTTTCCTTGTTGCCTTTATTATCGTAAATGGCAGACAATAAATCATAGGAATCTTTCAGGGCACGTTTGTCTTCTCCCTTTAATTTGCCCTGTGAGCCCAGTAAAGCATCTATTTTTTCAAAATATGGGACCGCTTCATCAAATTTCTTATTGGCAGCATCACGCAGATCGCTTTTCTTTTTCAGCTCTTCGGGTTTCAGTTTAACAGCGCCCTGCGGCCTTATTTTTTTTGATTCGTTCATGATGTCATTTGCCTCATTAAAGATTACTTTCCCCAATACCAGGTAACCGTTCACGTAATCAGGCTTCAGTTCTATTACCTTCTTCATGTTGTTTTCCACCTTGGTAATGGTTTCGGCAGAATTGGGCGGGCGTTTGGCCAGGCTGGTATCGTAAGCACCTGTATACAATTCAATGGAGTAATTATACAGGGTCTGGTAATCGGAAGGGTTTTTGGCCAGCATCTGATCATATTTATCGTACAATCTTTTTTTATCGCCACTGTTCCTGATCATTTCCATCTCATATTCTTCCCAGGTACTTTTTTGCGGGTATACTTCGCGGCCCAGGTTCAAGTATTTCATGGCTGTTGTCTCATCCTTCTTTTCAACATAATAACCCGCCAGCCAGCCGTAAATCTGGTCGTTGTTTTCGCCGTTTATTTTGGCATCGGCCAGGCGGCCGTAGTAGATGGCGGCATCGTCTTTCTTGCCTGCTTTTTCGGCTGTAATGCCGGTGTACAATACTACGGTCGTATCCAGCTTAACATTGGTAAGGCCCTTCGAGGTCATATAATCACTTACCATCAGGCAGTTCTTAAAGGTAGCATACGCATCGGCGAACTGGTTGGCTTTAAATTTTGCGGCGCCATCTGTAAAATAGAACTGGTACAGGTCGGTCAGCGATTTATAATTCTCCAGTACCAGCAATAAATGTTTTTCATCCACATCGCTGTACTTCTTGAACGCGTCGAAAGCTTGTTGCCGGGCATCGGGGGTCTGGGCGCCCAGGGCATTGTCTGCCGCCACTGCTGCGTATACCTTTCCCTTATAAAACCAAACCTCTCCGTTTTTCGCATTCTTCGGGTCAGCCGTTGCGGCATCAATTTCTGTTTTCGCTTCCGCCACTTTGCCCTTGGATAAAAGATCTTTCACCTTGTCCATTTTCTGGGCCATCATGCTGAGAACGGAAACTGCAAGTAATGTAGTTAGAAGAACCTTTTTCATCATTGTTTTTTTTATTATAAATCTGATTGCGTTATTGGATTGTCTGTATCGGTACTGGCTGTTGTATCATTGTCAGACGCCATACCGTTTTCATCGGTTGTTCCGGGTATTTCATTTAACGTTTCGTTGCCGGCAATGGCTGCGCTGCCGCCTGGCTCCAGCTCGTCCAGTTTTGTGATGGCGGCAATTTCATCTCCTTCATCTACCCGTATCAGCTTCACCCCCTGTGTGGCCCTGCCCTGTTCACTGATGCCGTAGGCGGGCATCCGGATGGTTACGCCGCTTTTACAGGTTATCATCAGGTCTTCTTTATCGTGTACATCCAGGATACCGACCAGCGAACCCGTCTTTTCCGTTACATTGATGGTCTTTACACCCTTACCGCCCCGGTTGGTAATGCGGTATTCTTCAATCAGCGTGCGCTTGCCAAACCCTTTTTCACTAACCACCAGCACGGTCTTAGACAGATCTCCTTTACTTACACAGATCATACCAACTACGGCATCCTGCTGATCATCTACTTCAATACCGGCCACACCAATGGCGCCCCTGCCGGTTGGCCTTACTTTGTCTTCAGGAAAACGGATGGCCCTGCCGCTTTTTACCGCCATCATAATTTCACTGCTGCCATCGGTCAGTTTTGCTTCCAGCAGCTGGTCGCCTTCCATAATGGTAATGGCATTTACGCCGGAGAGCCTTGGGCGACTGAAATCTTCCAGCAATGTTTTCTTAATAATTCCCTGCCGGGTACAGAGTACAATATTATGACTATTTACAAATTCTTCGTTTTTCAGATCGTTCACGTCAATAATGGCGCGTACTTTATCGTCGGGCGGTATCTGTATCAGGTTCTGGATGGCCCTGCCTTTACCTGTCTTTTCTCCTTCCGGAATTTCATATACATTGAGCCAGTAGCACCTGCCTTTCTCCGTAAAGAAAAGCATGGTGTGGTGGGTAGATGCCACAAATAATTTCTCAATATAATCTTCGTCTCTTGTTTTGCCGCCGATAACGCCTCTTCCGCCGCGGCGCTGCGCCCGGTACTCGGTGGCGGAAGTTCTTTTGATGTATCCCAGGTGAGATATGGTGATCACCACATCTTCTTCCTTAATCAGGTCTTTTATCCTTACTTCATCGTCAAGATAAGTAATTTCCGTTTTACGATCGTCGCCGAATTTGGCTTTCACTTCTTCCAGTTCTTTCACTATCAGTTCAAACCGGAGGGTTTCACTGCCCAGTAGTTCCTGCAGGTGGGCAATCAGCTGCTGCAGTTCTTCGTACTCCGCCTTTATCTTATCCCTTTCCATCCCGGTAAGCCTTTGCAAACGCAGTTCCAGGATGGCCCTTGCCTGTATCTCATCCAGTCCCCAGCCGGCGTTCAGCAGGGCTTCTCGTGCCTGGTCGGGGGTGGCGGATGCGCGTATCAGTGCAATCACTTCATCCAGGTGATCCAATGCAATCAGGTAGCCCTGCAATACATGCGCTTTCTTTTGCGCCTCTTTCAGTTCAAAGTTGGCCCGGCGTATCACCACTTCCATCCGGAAGTCTACAAACTCGCTGATCATGTCTTTCAGGTTCAGCGTTTTTGGACGACCCTTAACCAGCGCTACATTGTTGATGCCATACGAGGTCTGCAGCTCGGAATATTTATACAGCTGGTTAATGACCACATTGGCAATGGCATCTCGTTTCAGATCGACTACAATACGGGTGCCTTCCTTATTATTCGATTCGTTATTGATATGCTGGATGCCTTCAATCACTTTTTCATTTACCAGCTGGCCAATACGATCGCAGAGCGCGTCGCGGTTTACCTGGTAAGGCACTTCGGTAATGATGATAGTCTCTTTTCCGTTGGCCTTTGTATCTACATGCAGTTTACCCCTTAATACCACCCGGCCGCGGCCAAAATGCATACCCGCCCGGATGCCTTCCATGCCGTAGATAATACCGCCGGTTGGAAAATCGGGTGCCTTTATATACTGCATCAGTTCATCGATGGTGATTTCTTTGTTGGCAATATAGGCAACACAACCTTCGATCACTTCCCGCAGGTTATGGGGCATCATATTGGTGGCCATGCCCACGGCAATGCCGGAAGCACCGTTCAGCAGCAGCTGGGGTACACGGGTGGGTAACACCGTTGGCTCTTTCAGGGAATCGTCAAAATTCAGCTGGAAATCGACGGTCTCTTTGTCGATATCTTCCAGCATGGCTTCACCCATCCGGTGCAGGCGCGCTTCTGTATAACGCATGGCCGCTGGAAAATCGCCATCCTGCGAACCAAAATTACCCTGCCCGTCTACCATGGTATAGCGCATATTCCATTCCTGCGCCAGCCTTACCATGGTATCATAAATGGATTTATCGCCATGGGGATGGTATTTGCCCATTACTTCGCCTACTATACGGGCCGATTTTTTATAGGGCTTGTTGCTGTTATTGCCCAGTTCGTTCATCGCATACAAAACACGCCGGTGAACGGGCTTGAGCCCATCCCGTACATCCGGAAGGGCACGGCCGATAATGACACTCATCGAGTAGTCGATATACGCCGTTTTCATCTGCTCTTCAATGTTTACGGGAATGATTCGGTTGTTGTCCTGCGTCTCCTGTGGTACTTTATTTTCATCCATGATATATGCGCCTTCTGTTAAGAAAAACCAGCTGTTTACCGGGGAATTTTTAGCTTGGCAACAGCCATATTTATAAGGTTTGCAAATCTATCTTATTTGAAGCGGATAACCCGTTAAAGAAAGGTGTTTTTCGGTTCGTTTTTTCCACTTTTGTGGACAGTTAAATTCAATCACAACACCGGTTTGGGGATAGTCCGTTCCTCCGCGCGCGTAGTTTCCTGCAGCCAGGTTGAACCGTCCAAAATGACCCGTGTCCCATCCGGCCTTACGACTGCAGGAAAACCGCCTTTCGGCGCGGCGCTGCCGGCCCCGGGTTTAACAGACTGTTTTATAACTTTCTGTTCACCAGTTTTGGCGCAGAATTGGCTTATTACTAACTTTGGGATACCACATTCCCCGAAGAAACCAACATTCTACCCTTTAAGGCAATTAGCATTACAGCATGTTTAATGTTTTTGTCAATTTAATATTTGCGTTTATATGATTTATTACCGCCTGTTGCGAGACAATAAAGAATCAGGCCCTTATTCTGAGGAAGAAATGATAGCCAAGGGCTTCAAGCCCTATGACTTATTGTGGGCAGAAGGAAAATCTGCCGGCTGGCAGTATCCCAGTGAGATAGCTCCTTTTAAAAAATACGCACCCATTGTAGAGGAACAACCTTACGACCGGTTTTATAAGAAACAACCCGCACAGAAACCTATAGCAGCAACTGAACAAAGGGCGGCTGTTCCGCCGATTGTGCCTGTCTTACCCATCTACCAGTATAATGTAGCCGATTTACCGGCAAAACATATTCATGTAACCCTTCCTTCCGGCAACACCGTTAACCTTACCACCCTGGTTGCCAAAAAAGAAGTAAAAGAACAGCCAGAACCCGCAGAAAATAAAAAAATCAATGCGGACAAAATCAATCTTGTTTTGCCAGCCACGCCTGTTTTAACGGAGCAACGGTTGCCTTCTTTTTCGGAAAAGGCCCATAGCAGTCTCCATCCGGAAAAAGTAACCACCCCAACAGCCGTTGCAGCAATATCCCCCGCAACAGGTAATGAAAACAATGAGCGTTCTTTTATTGGCAGACCGCAATCCGCTGGCAATTCTTTTTCATGGACCCTTGTTTTGGGTGGCATTGTTGGCATTGCTACCCTGGTTGGACTGGGTATCATGATAGGCTTATCCATTAACCGTACAAAAACAGAGGCAGCCTTTGAAGCGGCGCTTCGCACTAAATCGGTTTCTCCTGTTGCGGATAAAACGCCTGTGCAAGCCGCCACTATCCCCGCAGTCTCCATTTCCGTAAAGGAAGATCCGGTACCCCAGGCACCCCGTTCAGCTACCGCTTTAAAAAATAAAGAGCTGGTGCAGAACGCGGTTGTTAAAACACCGTTGCTGCCGGTCAATGATCTTAAAGAAGAAAAGAAAACGGCTATGAACGCAGCCAATACGGCAACCGATAAATCACCTGATGGTAAGGTGCTACCTGGCGCAGACGAAACGATTCAGCATACAAAGGCGGTTCCGGCTGTTAATAATACCGCTGCCATAGAAAGAAGTTTGCGGGTAAGCGCCAATGATTTTAAAACGGGCACTTTCGGAGGCATTTCCAACCTCAAATACACGCTGTTTAATGGTTCCAAGTCGCCGCTTGAATCGGTAGAAGTGGAAGTAGATTATTTACAGGCCAATCATAAAATATATAAAACGGAAAAAATTGTCTTCAAAGATATTTCTGCAGGTGGACAGGTTATGATGGATGCGCCGGCCAGTCCACGCGGCGTAAAAGTAACCAGCCGCATTACAAAGATCAATGCGCGGGATAATGCCATCGTTAATACGACGGCAAAATCATAAAGTCAGTTTAATCTTCCCGGGTGTCGTTCCGTTTCATCCTCTCAACGGGTTATACCCGTGTAGACAGGCACCGCGCTTACGAGGCTACAAACTATTTTTCTTTATCAGGGCCGCTTGTTTGAGATGGCGTTGGGTCAGGTGCATTTCGAACAGGCATATACGTGCGTGTGGCCTAAAAAAAAACCGTCCTTTCCGGGACGGCTTTTTTTAATACTTATATTTTACATCCCCAGTTTCCAGCCTTCGCGGTATTCGCGTTTTACATACTGGTTGGCTTCTTCGTAATTGGTGATCTTCATATTTTCCGCGTCCCATAGCAGTTTTTTCCTGCCGGGGAAGCCCTTGCCATCGGCGCCCCTGGTAATATAACTTCTCAATGCCAGGTTACCCATCAGGATGGTTTCCGTGAGCGGACCTGCATAATCGAAATTGGAACTGGTGACCGCATTGCCATAACCTGAAATGCAGGCATTCACCCATTGCACATAATGGCCTTCGGGTACACGGGGTAATGTTTGGGGAACCGTAATTTCCTTTGTTTTTGATGTAGGCAACAACGTTGGGTTGGCACCATAACATTCGCACATCATCTTACCTTTTGTGCCGGTAATGATAACGCCGCCATCATCGCCGCCCATTCGCTCATTGGGTCCCAGTTCATCAGGCCTTTCCGGCAGTATACCACCATCCATCCAATACAGCTTTACATCGGGTTTGCCGTTTTTCATCGGGAAACGCAGTTTAACAGAAGATGAAATGGGACAGCTTTCTGGGTAGTAAGACGCATTCCACATTTTCTCAAACACTGCGCCTTCACTACATTCCACTTCGGAAGAATAACCCAATCCAACTGTTTTAAATGCGGGGTCTATCAGGTGGCAGCCCATATCGCCCAAGGCGCCGGTACCAAATGCCCAGTAGCCACGCCAGTTGAAAGGCAGGAACTCTTTATGGTATTCCTGAAATTTTGCCGGGCCGAGCCACAAGTCCCAATTGAGTTCCTTTGGCATTTCATCGGTGCCTTTGGGATTGCCCATGCCCTGCGGCCATACGGGCCGGTTGGTCCATACATGAATTTCAGTAGCATCGCCGATTAATCCAGCATTGTACCATTCCTGCATGGATCGTACTCCATCGCCTGATGCTCCCTGGTTGCCCATCTGTGTAACCACCTTGTACTTTTTTGCTGCCTGGGTAAGCATACGGGCCTCATAAATATCGTGTGTCATGGGTTTCTGTACATATACATGCTTCCCTCTTTGTATGGCCGCCATGGCGGCAACGGCATGAATATTATCCGGCGTGGAAACAGAAACCGCATCGATGTTCTTGGCTTCCTTATCCAGCATTTCGCGCCAGTCTTTGTAATATTTTGCTTTGGGGAAACGCTTAACGGAATCGGCTGCCTGCCGGTCATCTACATCGCAAAGGATGGCGATATTGGCCTTGGGGCTCTTGGAGAACTCGCGTAAATCACTGTTTCCCTTTCCTCCCACACCGATGCCGGCAATGGTGAGCTGATCACTGGGTGCTACAAATCCCCTGCCCAGTACATGCCGGGGAACAATAAAAAAACCACCTGCGGCCAGTGAAGCATTGCGGATGAACTTTCTTCTTGAAAGGCCCGGCTTATCTTTTTTCTGATGGCTCATAATCGAAGTGTTTAGATGTTTGTATTTAAATGTTGTCATTCAGCCATTCACCAGCTGCATGGCTTCAATACTTATTTTTAAAACTTATTACTCAAACCTATTTATTCAATATTGCTTCCAGGCTGATGCTCGTATTCAGTAATTTGCTGATGGGGCAATTTGCTTTGGCATCATCGGCACATTCCTTAAATTTAGCTTCATCAATGCCAGGCACCGTGGCTTTGAGAACGATATTGGAAGAAGTAATGCTGCCATCATCGAGCGATACGGTGGCGGTAGCTTCCAGTGTTTCAGGGGTAAAGCCCGCCGCACCCAGCACAAAACTCAGTTTCATGGCAAAACAGCCTGCATGGGCAGCTGCAACCAGTTCTTCCGGGTTGGTGCCTACGCCCTGCTCAAACCTGGATTTAAATGAATACTGTGTCTTGTCGAGTGTTGTACTTTGTGTTGTTAGATTTCCGCTACCGTCTTTGCCAGATCCATTCCAGACGGCGATTGCTGTACGTTTCATTGATTAGCTATTTTAATGTTGAAAAAAAATGCATATGGATATTATAACATGGGCCGATTTTGAAAAGATTGACATCCGGACCGGAACGATAACGGAAGTTACAGATTTTCCAAAAGCAAGGAACCCTTCTTACCAATTAAAAATTGATTTTGGCGAACTGGGCAGCAGAAAATCTGCCGCGCAGGTGGTGGCCCGCTACAGGAAAGAAGACCTGCTGGGCATGCAGGTCATCGCCGTTGTTAATTTTGCGCCGAAACAAATCGCGAACTTTTTCAGTGAATGCCTGGTACTGGGCGTGTATACAGCAGAAAAACAGGTAATTTTATTGAACCCGCAGCAAGCGGTTGCCAACGGCATGAAAATAGGCTGACGTATGCAAAACATTTACCACACCTGCTATGGTTCTCCATTGGGGCCTGTTCAGATCAGTTGCAACAGCACCTGTATTACCAGGGTTCATTTCCTGCGCCAGGAAGAGGCATCACAGGCAGCAGACGGCCAAACAACGGGGGCACCGCCGGTTCTACAGGAGTGCCTTGACCAGCTGATTGAATATTTTCAGGGGCAAAGAAAGCATTTTGACATACCGATTTACCAGGAAGGCACCCCTTTTCAGCAGGATGTCTGGAATGAGTTGCTGAACATTCCTTTTGGCAAAACGATTTCTTATTTAACACTGGCCAAAAGACTGGGCGATCCGAAAGTTATCCGGGCTGCAGCCTCCACCAACGGAAAAAACAACATTGCTATTATTGTGCCCTGCCACCGGGTTATCGGCTCTAATAACGACCTGGTAGGATATGCCGGCGGATTGTGGCGGAAAAAATGGCTGCTGGAAATGGAAACAAAAATCACCTGGGGCGTGCAAACATTGTTTTGACAAAGTCAACACTAAAATCAAAAGTCAAAAATATTTGGCATCGCCCAAAAAAACGTTACATCCCTCCATCCTACAATAAGAAAACAAGATACCGCCACATTAACCATTATACAAGGTCTCCCGAACTAAAAGAGAACGGTAACAACTGGCTGGCTTTTTCAATGACCATTACTTTGCCATCCAGCCCTGCCAGTATCAACCGTATGGGGTGATGGGTTCGCTGCTCATATTCCTGCAGGCTTTGCCGGCAGATGCCGCAGGGTGCAATGGGGTGACTGCTTTTTACCGCAGGGCTGCGGTAACTGATGGCAATGGATTCTATCGGTACGCCGGGTTGCAGGGTAGCGGCTGCAGACAATAAAACCCTTTCTGCGCAAATGCCCACGGGGTAGGAAGCATTTTCCTGGTTGGTTCCCTTCACAATTTCGCCGTTTATCAGTCGCGCGGCGGCCCCTACCTGGAAATGAGAATAAGGTGCGTACGCACTTTTTGACACTTCTTTTGCGTGCTGCAGCAACCAGGCATCTTCTTTATTAAGATCGTCTATTGAATGATAGACATCGTATGAAAATGAATATGCGTTCTTGTTCATGACACCATCTGTTTTAAATTTTAAATCACCGTTGTCCGGGTAAAAATAATTTTTTTCATTAAGAGGCAGGTGCAATAGAGATTTCAGCAATTATCAAATACGGTACCTGGTTTTCGACAAATCGACATCAGCGGCCTTTGAGATGCCTCGTTTTGCGTTAGCTTTATTCTACAGCTGAATAACGTGTCGGCTGAAACACTTGACAATGCTGCGTTACCTCCTCAAAGCAACACGCAGCATCGAAAAGGCTGCGAG
>CAXTMV010000085.1:0-15992 GCA_964245425.1 uncultured Flavihumibacter sp.
GGAATGCAGGCCAGGGGCCCATGCGTGCAAAACCTTAGTTAAAAAGCCGGTGACACCCCACTTGTTTTAAGCAAAAGCCGTTCCGCTCCACTATTTTTGTGCTAATGAAGAAAATTCTACCTGTTATTATCATATTGATCACTGCTTCGCTACTGGGCATCATTGCTATCCAGGTATCCTGGATAAAGAATATGTTGCTGGTAAAGGAAGAGCAGATGTATGATCGGATAACCAGGTCGATGCAGGCCGTGGGTAGTGAACTGATGGAGCAGAAAGGCACCCTGCCCAACCTCAAAAATCCGAAATTCCGTCCCACCTTCATGATACCCAGCGACCAGTTGCTGAATGAATTGCTGAAGCCCAGCACCATTGCGCGGAGCGCTACCCCTTACGAAATAGAAGAGAAGCTAAAAAAAGCTTTTGAATCAAATGGTATTAAAGAAATTCCTTTCGAATTTGCGATCTCTTCCACTGTTGGACTTAATACCTATGAGTTAAAATCAGCCAAACTGATGAAGGTGATTTTGGACACCGTCAATTACAAACAATTTATTTTTCCTTTGCAGATACCCACCGGCAGCGATTTTGAAAGCCTGGCACCGGAAGAAACCATGATACTGGTGGTGCCTGATATTAAGGCCAGCATTTTCCGGCAACTGCGCTGGTTAATGATCGGCGCTGTTTTCTTTACGCTGACCATCTGTTCTGCTTTTTTTGTTACCGTAAACGCCCTCCTTCGCCAGAAAAAGACCAGCGAGATCAAAAATGATTTTATCAATAATATGACGCATGAGTTTAAAACGCCGCTCGCCACCATATCACTGGCAGTAGACGCATTGCGAAATGAAAAAGTATTGCAGGACAGGGAGAAAATGGGTTATTTCAGCGGCATCATCAAAGAAGAAAACAAGCGGATGAATAAGCAGGTAGAAACCATCCTGCAGGCATCGCTGATGGACCGTCAGGAGATCCAGCTGAACCGCGTGCCCATGCATGTGCATGAAGTGATTAACAATGTGCTGGAGAATTTTCAGTTACAGCTCGACGACAGGGGCGGCAAGGCCCTGCTGCAATTGAATGCGGGGGTAGATTTAATTAAAGCCGACGAAGTACATTTTACCAACCTGATTTTTAACCTGATTGATAACGCGGTAAAATATTCAAAAGAAAACCTGGTCATCAAAATTGCCACCATCAATACCGGCAAATACATACAGGTGCGCATAGAGGACAATGGTATTGGCATGAACAAGGAAACACAGAAAAGAATATTTGAAAAATTCTACCGCGCTCATACCGGCAATGTGCACAATGTAAAAGGCTTTGGCCTGGGGCTTAGTTATGTTAAGACCATGGTGGATGCACATGGCGGCCGTATAAAAGTAGACAGCACTACCGGGAAAGGCACCACTTTTATCATCGATATGCCCTTGTCATAATTCTTCCCCAACCATTACCAGGCAGCCATCTCCATAACTCAGAAACCTGAAATTATTTTCCAGCGCATGGGCATATATTTTTTTCCAGCCAGCGCCTGTTAAGGCAGCTACCAGCAGCAACAGGGTAGATTGCGGCTGGTGGAAGTTAGTAACCAGCCCCTTGATTATTTTAAACGTATAACCAGGTGCAATCAGCAGCCGGGTTTTGCTATACAGCCATTGCAGCTGCCTGCTGTCCATCCAGTGCAACAAACTTTCCAGCGCATCTTTTACGGGTACTGCATGTTGCTGCAACTGATCATAAACCTCCCATTGCCCCAGCGATAGTGCATCATTTGTGATTCCGAGATCGAGATATGTTTTTACGCCCATCCAGTACAGGCTTTCCAGCGTTCTGGCAGAAGTAGTACCTACTGCATAGGTGCGGGATGAAAATTGAAGCAGCTCATAAATCGTTTGCCTGGATACATCAATAAACTCGGTATGCATATCATGCTCCTGCATACGGTTGCTTTTTACCGGTTTAAAAGTGCCGGCGCCTACATGCAGGGTAACAAAAGAGCTGGTAATATTTTTATGCCTGAGCTGCTCAAATACATGACCAGTAAAATGCAAACCTGCCGTTGGCGCCGCCACAGAGCCGTCTTGCTTTGCATACAAGGTCTGGTAACGCTCCGTATCCGATGTTTCCGCGCTGCGTTTCAGATAAGGCGGTATGGGCAGGCTGCCGCCTGCCTGTAATACAGCTGCAAAAGACAGATGAGCGGGCTGCCACTGCAGTTCAATGATGAAAGCGTCCTGATCTTTTACGATATACTTTGCTTCCAGTGTAATAGGTTGAGGGCTTCCGGGTATTTCTTTTTGCAATACCTGCCCGGCCTTCCATTTACTGGCGCCGCCTATCAGGCATTTCCATTGTACCCTGCCTTGTTGCTGCATGCCGGTGGTTACGTCGGCATATTGCGGACCGGGTTCCAGGCAGAATATTTCGATGCTGCCGCCGCTTTCTTTCCTAAAGAGCAACCTGGCCGCTATTACGCGGGTGTTGTTAAAAACCAGGAGGCTGTCTGCCGGCAAATATTGGGCGATGTTCCGGTAGCTATCTTCCTGTACCTGCCCCTGCCGGTAGATCAATAGCTTTGATGCATCCCTTTCCGCCAGGGGATAGCGGGCTATTTTTTCATCGGGTAACGTATACGTATAGTCGCTGATGGAGATATTTCTTGGGTCCATGGTGTTGATTTTGAGATGGCTGATTTCGCGATTGGGTGATTGATTCGTGTCGCTGAGCGCAGATCCCAATAGCCCACGCTCCCAAAATCAGCAATTAAGAATGGGCTTTCGTTTTGCCAGCGGCACAACCAGTTTCAAGCCACTCCATTGTTCGTTAACAGCACATACTTTTATATCTACCAGGCCATTTGCCAATGCATAATTACGGATATCATTTTCCCTGAGATCGGTAACCATTCCGGAACTTTTTTTATACCAGCTTACCCAGATAATGACCGATGGGTTTTGTTTCCATACGGGTTGCAATGCCTGCATGGATTGCTCAAATATCTTTTTGCTGGCTGCAAAAAGCTGTATCCAGTCGGGCTTCTCTCCTTTCTTACACAGTTGCCCGCTGAGATCCTTTTCCAGCAGGATAAAGTAATCTTCTGGAGGATGCCGGAGCAGCAATTTCATTTTTTCTCCGATACCCAGCTTTTTCGGGAGGGGCGTATTGGAATAGCCGGCAACTGGCATAAGGTTCATTTTAAGCGTGTATCCACATTTTTAAGGGGTTAATGCACAGGTTATCCACTGTTTTTCACCGTTCATTCACACCTGCTAACAGTTGTTTATGGGCAGGCTGGCCTGGAACCCTTGCCAGTATTCATATCTACCTCAAAATCAACCTGTGGAAAAATTAAATTTCTCCAAAACTCGCAGCTAAGTGTGAAAAAGTGTTATTTTGTGTCAATAAATGTCAAAATCGGTTCAAATTTTTACAAATGATTCCTGTTCAGGGCGAATTCGAGGTTACCATGGACGCCAAAGGGCGATTCCTGCTGCCTGCCAAACTGGTGAGCCAGTTGCCGCAGGGGGTAGCCACGCATTTTGTCGTTAACAGGGGGCTGGATGATTGCCTCTACCTCTACCCAATGGAAAACTGGATGGAAGAGGCCAAAGGAATCAATGACCTGCCCGATCATGAAGACGACAACCGCAAATTAAAGAAGTTTTTTAATTACGGGATGACAATGGTTGATCTTGACACCGCCAGCCGGGTTTTATTACCACAGACGCTCCGGGACTATGCAGGGCTCGAAAAAGATTTGGTTTTGTCTGGCATCGGAAAACATATAGAAATCTGGGATAAAAGTAAGTACCACCAGTTCTTTGATTCTTTTACGCCTGCAAATTACAGGGCGCTGTACAAAAAGGTGAAGACACAAAAAGCAGAGTAGGCGGCTATGGACAATGAAAATAACATAGCCATCACTGATAGTTCTTCATCGGGGTATCATGTGCCGGTGCTGTTGCGCCAGACATTGGATGGTCTGGCCATCAAACCCGGCGGCATATACATCGATTGCACCTTTGGCGGTGGCGGCCATTCAAAAGGTCTGCTGCAGCAGCTGAACGCTGACGGAAGGCTTTTTGCCTTCGACCAGGATGCTGATGCCGGAAAAAATGTGCCGGACGACAATCGTATTACGTTCGTGCCGAATAATTTTCGTCACCTGCAACGTTTTATGCGCCTGCACAAAACGCCATTGGCAGACGGCATTATGGCCGACCTGGGTGTAAGCAGCCACCAGTTTGATGAAGCAGAACGTGGTTTTTCCACACGGTTCGATGCCGCCTTGGATATGCGCATGGACCGGCGGCAGCCATTAACAGCTTACGAAGTGGTGAACAGCTATGACGAGCAGCGGCTGCATACCTTGTTTGAGCAATATGGCGAAGTCACCAACGCAAAAACGCTGGCGAGAACCATTGCAGCCATCCGTTCGTCTGTTTCGCTAAAGACCATCAGCAATTTTAAGGCAGCCCTGCAATCAGTCGTAAAAGGAAATCCCAACAAATACTTTGCACAGGTATTTCAGGCATTGCGCATTGAGGTAAATGATGAACTGGGCGTACTGCGTGAATTACTTGAGCAAATACCTCCTCTCCTGAAACCCGGCGGCCGTGTGGCTATCATCACCTTTCATTCACTGGAAGACAGGCTGGTAAAAAACTTTTTTCGCAAGGGCAGTTTTGCAGAAGAAACACCACACCCTTTTGAAAATACCGTTTCTGCCAGCACGCTGAACATCATTACCAAAAAACCAATCAGCGCTGACGCAGAAGAACTAAAACGCAATCCAAGATCAAGAAGCGCCATTCTGAGGTTAGCGGAGAAGAGATCATTCATTAACGTGCTAACGGAGAGGGGGTGAGAGACCGGACAGGCCCAAAGAGCTGTAATCTGTTAGCCCGGGCTGTAGCCCCGGGAATCCGAGCCCTGGAACATGGAATCGAAAGTTAAAAGAAATCAGGTATCGCACAATCAGACAGACATTCTTATGGCCCAGCAAAAAGAAGCGAAACGAGATTGGAAAAGACTATTGAATTACCAATGGATAGTAAGAAATATCCCTTATTTCCTTTTTTTAAGCGTGCTGGCAGTCATATATATATACAACGGGCATTATTCAGACAATACGATAAAAGACATCAATAAGACCAGCAAGGAACTGAAAGAGCTGCAATATGAATATAAGTCTATGAAAAGCGAGGTCATGTTCCGCAGCAAACAAAGTGAACTGGCGAAAGCGGTGGCACCGCTGGGTTTAAAGGAACTGGTATTGCCGCCCATGATTTTAAAAGACAGTACCGGGAAATAAGGATTGTTTGATTTTAAGATGCTGTGATGTTGGGATTGTTGCCCTTGTATTCTGGGTTAGGCCAGCGCCCGTTCACCATTAGCGTTTATTGGTAACCATTCGTCAATTGTAGCATCTGGAAGTAAAGAAAGACATATTATGGAGGGTTTACCTCGGCTTCATCGGCATTGTTGTGCTAAGCGCCTGCATACTGGGCAGGGCCGTTTACATACAGCAGGTGCAGGGCAGTTCCTGGCGCAGCAAGAGCGACAGCATGCATACCCGCCTGATGCCCATGCAGGCAGAGCGCGGTACCATTTACAGTGAAGACGGAAATATGCTCAGTACCTCGGTTCCCTATTTTGATATTTATATTGATTTTGGCGCAGATGGATTAAGGGAAAAGAACGGGCAGCGTTTCAAAGAATATGTTGACTCACTCAGTACGGCCCTGGCAAATTTTTTCGGCGATAAAAAAGCAAGCACCTACAAAAAAGAATTGCAGGCAGGATACAAAGAGAAGGACCGCTATTATGAATTAAGAAAGAACCTCAGTTTTGAAGAATATAAAATATTACGCAGTTTTCCACTGGTTAACCAAGGCCGCAACAAAAGCGGCTTTATTGCAGAAGTAAAGAATAAAAGGCTGAATCCTTTTGGACTGCTCGCCAATCGCACCATCGGGCTGTCGAGGGATTATATAAACGATGCCGGCAAACTGGGCAGCCAGAACGTAGGACTGGAAAGAACCTATGATACGTTATTGAAAGGCGATAAGGGACAACGCCTGGTCAGGTTTATCAGCGGCGGTGCCTTTATACCGGTAGAAGGTTCGGAAATAGAACCGGAAAACGGAAAAGACATCATCACAACCATTGATGTAAACACGCAGGACATAACCGAAAACGCGCTGATGAAGATGATGATAGAGAACGACGCCGATCATGGAACCTGTATTGTAATGGAAACGGCTACTGGTAAAATCAAAGCCATGGCCAACCTGGGTAAAAGACCCGGCGGCGATTACTGGGAAGACTATAATTATGCCCTGCGCGCCACGGAGCCCGGTTCCACCATCAAGTTGGCTACCCTGTTATCTGTTTTAAGCGAAGGCAAAGCAACCATCAATGATATGGTGCATGTGGGCAGCACCGGCAGTGATTATGTAGGCGTAAGAACCGTAACGGAAGCAGAGCGGATGCCCAAGCCAGACCTGAGCATCCGGGAATGTTTTGCGCACAGTTCCAATGTGGGGATGAGCAGGATCGCTTACAATACGTTTGCATCGCAGCCCGATAAATACCTGTCGTACCTGCACAAATTTCATTTTGATGCCAGAACAGGGATCGACCTGGTGGGCGAAGAGCGGCCGGTATTGCCTAAAATAAAACGCAACAACGAAGGGTTGCACGCCATGGTAACGATGAGCTTTGGCTATGCAATTGAAGTAACGCCCCTGCAAACGCTGATGCTGTACAACAGCATTGCCAACAACGGTAAAATGCTGAAGCCCTACCTGGTTAACCGTATAGAAAACAATGGCCAGGTAATCAAAGAATTTGTTCCCGAAGTAGTGGATGAAAAGATCGCAGCCGATACTATCATCAGGGCAGCGCAGCAGTGCATGCTGGCTGTAACAACGGAAGGTACCGCCAAGCTGGTTTTTAAGGATGCCCCCTACAGCGCAGCCGGTAAAACAGGTACCGCCCATGTAGCAGGTAAGGATATCAGCTATGAAGATGGAATCTACCAGGCTTCGTTTGTCGGTTATTTTCCTTTTGATAAACCCCAGTATACCTGCATCGTGGTCATCAAAACAAAACCTCACCCTGAAAAACATATGGGTGGCCAGGTGGCAGCACCTGTTTTCAAAGAAATTGCTGATAAGTTATTCGCCGTACAAAATCCATTGCCTGCCAGCACGGCAACGGCCGCCGGTAAAGACAGTTCCCTTTTTTACTATGCAGGCGAAACCAAAGAAATAAAGGAAGTATTGAATGCATTGAATATTGATTATGCCGATTCATCGGGTAGCCAGTCCTGGAGCAGCCTGTATAACAACCAGGGTAAGCCGGTGATGAGTACCCGCCTGATAGCAAAAAACACCATGCCCAACGTAAGGGGAATGGGATTGAAAGATGCGCTGTTCCTGCTGGAAGGCATGCATTTGAAAGTGTCGGCAAAGGGAAGGGGTAAGGTGGCCATGCAGAGCATTGATCCCGGCGCCGCCATCAATAAAAACCAATTTATAAAAATTGAATTAAACTAAGGCTGTGGCAATATTGCAGGACATATTATATAAAGTGAGCATCCGCTCCGTGCATGGCAATTCCCAGGCCCTGGTAAAAGACGTGCAAATAGATTCAAGGAAGATAAGCAAGGGTACGGCTTTTATTGCCATCAAGGGAGCTGCATCAGACGGCCACCTCTATATAGATAAAGCAATAGAAATGGGCGCCGCCGTTATTATTTGCGAACAGTTCCCTGCCGCACTGCAGGATATGATAACCTATGTGCAGGTAGAAAACAGCGCCGCCGCCGCCGGTTTTATGGCACATAATTTTTACGGGCAGGCTTCAGAAAAGCTGAAGCTGGTAGGGGTTACCGGAACCAATGGCAAAACAACCATTGCCACCCTGCTGTACAAGCTGTTTACTGCACTGGGCTACAAATGTGGTTTGCTGAGCACCGTACAAAACCATATCGGCGAACGGATATTACCCGCAACACATACCACGCCGGACCAGGTAACGCTTAACCAGTTGCTGAAGCAAATGCTGGACGAAGGCTGCACGCATGTATTCATGGAAAGCAGTTCGCACGCCATTCACCAGTCCCGGATGGCAGGCCTGCTTTTTTCAGGCGCGCTGTTCAGTAATATTACCCATGACCACCTCGATTACCATAAAAATTTTGACGAATACATCCGGGTAAAAAAATCTTTTTTCGATTCATTGCCTTCCGGTGCCTTTGCCATTTCCAACCTCGACGATAAACGGGGTACGGTGATGCTGCAGAACACGCACGCATTCAAATATTACTACAGCCTTAAAGCGATGGCAGATTTCAAAGGCAAGATCCTCGAAAACGGGCTGACCGGCCTGGTGATGCTGGTGAACGAACAGGAAGTGCATTTCAGGATGATTGGAGAATTCAACGCCTACAACCTGCTGGCCGTATACGGTGCAGCAGTTTGCCTGGGAGAAGATAAACACGAGGTATTGCGATGCCTGAGTATATTAAGCGGGGCAGAAGGAAGGTTTGATTATATCGTATCTGCCCATGAAAAAGTAATGGGTATTGTAGACTATGCCCATACCCCCGATGCGCTGGTAAATGTATTACTTACGATTCAGCAGTTGCGCAAAGGGCATGAACAGATCATAACCGTAGTAGGCTGCGGAGGCGATCGCGATAAAGCAAAAAGGCCGGTAATGGCAGCAGAAGCCTGCCGGTACAGCGATCGGGTCATACTTACTTCCGACAATCCCCGCAGCGAAGACCCCGCGCAGATATTAAAAGACATGGAACAGGGCCTCAATACGGCAGCCAAAAGAAAAGCATTGTCCATCGCAGACCGGCGCGAAGCCATTAAAACAGCCATCGGTTTCAGTAAACCCGAAGACATTGTGCTGATTGCCGGCAAGGGACATGAAAAATACCAGGATATACAAGGGGTGAAACATCATTTCGATGATAAGGAAGAGCTGTTGAAAGTGTTTGCGTTGCTGGATAAGTAGTGCGCGATGGCGCGGCCAGATATTATTGTACCGTTGACTAATTATTAGAAAATGCTATACCACTTATTTGAATGGTTTAAACAGGAGGGCATAAAAATGCCGGGCCGCGCATTGTTCCAATTTATCACATTCAGGGTACTGCTGGCCATATTGCTGTCGCTTACCATCACGTCGGTTTTTGGTAAAAGGCTGATCCGGTTCCTGGTTAAAAAACAGGTAGGCGAAACCGTTAGAGATCTGGGCCTGGCAGGCGAGCAGCAGAAAAAAGGCACCCCTACCATGGGCGGGCTCATTATTATTCTGGGCATACTGGTGCCCACCCTGCTGCTGGCCAATTTGAACAAAGCCTATATCCGCCTCATGATATTATCAACCATCTGGCTGGGCGTGGTGGGCTTTGTAGACGATTACCTGAAATTGCGCGCCAAACGCATCGCCCAGCAACAAGGCGTCGCCTATAAAAAAGGCGATAAGGATGGATTGGCCGGCTGGTTCAAAATAGCCGGCCAGGTAGGTCTCGGGCTGATCATCGGGCTAACCCTCCTGTTCAATAAAAACACAGGCACCTATCGCGAGTTTTCGGGAGACATTCAAACGGTGAATCCGGCAAATGTTATAAAAGTCAAGCTGGACAGCAGTACCCGGTATTTTGTAAAATCAGATTATCCCGTTACTACCATCCCGTTTGTAAAATCGCATGAATTCAATTATTCAAAATTATTGCCCGAAGCTTTGCGCAGTTACACCTGGGTTTTATACCTGATTGTAGTAATATTTATTATCACGGCTGTTTCAAACGGTGCCAACATAACCGATGGCATCGACGGGCTGGCAACCGGTGTTTCTGCCATTATTGGCATCTGCCTGGGCATTTTTGCTTATGCCAGTGGCAATATAAGAGTGGCAGACTACCTCAATATCATGTATGTACCCAACCTCGGCGAGCTGTCTATTTTTATTGCTGCCATGGTAGGCGCCTGTATCGGCTTTCTCTGGTACAACGCTTACCCGGCACAGGTATTTATGGGCGACACGGGCAGCCTGACACTGGGCGGTATTATTGCCGCACTGGCCATTATGGTGCGGAAAGAATTGCTGATCCCTATTTTCTGTGGCGTATTCCTGGTGGAAATACTAAGTGTAACCATACAGGTTAGTTATTTTAAGTACACAAAGAAAAAATATGGTGCGGGCAAACGGATATTTTTAATGAGTCCGCTGCACCACCATTACCAGAAACTGGGCTATCATGAAAGCAAAATTGTAACCCGGTTTTGGATAGTAACTATTTTATGTGTGTTGTTCTGCATTGTAACATTGAAAATACGGTAACAAACAGGTGTAGTACCAACAGGCAGGAATAAAAGAATTGCTGAAAAACCATGGCAAATAAAATCCATCTCTTGAAAACCACCCTTTAAGGCCGGTAAGAAATTGCGAGCAGGAAAAAATTTCATACTGCTGAAAAACCCCCTAATCCGTGTCGTTAACAATTGAAACGATTTGATAAGATGTCAGAAAGAATGGTCATACTGGGCGGAGGAGAAAGTGGTGCAGGCGCGGCATTGCTGGCCAAACAGCATGGCTATGAGGTATTTCTTTCAGACAGCGGTTCTTTGAAAGAAGTGTACAAACAGGAACTGGCAGCCAATCATATTGCGTTCGAAGAAACAGGTCATACGGAAGACCTTATCCTGAACGCAGATGAAATTGTAAAGAGCCCTGGTATACCGGAGAAAAATGACCTGGTAAAAAAAATCCGGGCAAGAGGGATCGCCATTATCAGTGAAATTGAACTGGCATACCGGTACAAGGGCAACAGCAAAATTGTGGCCATTACAGGCAGCAATGGCAAAACCACTACCACCTCACTGGTATACCATATTTGCAGGCATGCCGGGCTGGATGCTGCACTGGTGGGGAATATCGGTTATTCCTTTGCTAAACAGATAGCGGAAAATCCGAAACCCTGGTATATAGCAGAAATCAGTTCTTTTCAGCTGGATGATATCAAAACATTCAGGCCTGACGTGGCCATACTGACCAATATCACGGAAGATCACCTGGACCGCTATGACTACCAGTTCGAAAAATACATTGCCAGCAAATTCCGGATCGCGATGAACCAGCAAAAAGAAGATTTTTTTATCTACTGTGCAGATGATCCGGTCATTTTGCATTACAGGAACCAATTTGTTATCCATTCTAACCTATTACCATATACCATGCAACAACAACCCAGCAACGGCGGCTTTATTAAGAACGGACAAATGATAATCGAAGCAAACAGCGAGCGCGTAACCATGAGCATTTATGATTTTGCGCTCAAAGGAAAACACAACCAGTACAATACTATGGCAGCAGGACTTGCGGCGGCCACCATTGGGTTGCGCAAAGAAAAAATACGCGAGGCCATTGAATCTTTTGAAACGTTGGAACACCGTATGGAACATGTGTCAACCGTAAGAGGGGTAGAATTTATAAACGACAGCAAGGCAACCAATGTAAACAGTACCTGGTACGCATTGGAAAGCATGGAGAAGCCCACCATCCTGATACTGGGCGGCGTAGACAAGGGTAATGACTATTCCCTGTTGCTGGACCTGGTAAAGGAAAAGGTAAAAGCGATTGTTTGTATGGGAGCAGACAACCGGAAAATTCATGAGGCATTCGGCAAACAGGTAGAATTAATAGTCAATACGGGAAGTGCTGCAGAAGCCGTGCAGTCGGCCTTTCATTTTGCTGCCAAAGGAGATGTGGTCTTGCTGAGCCCGGCCTGTGCCAGTTTCGATTTGTTTAAAAATTATGAAGACCGGGGCCGGCAATTCAAGGAAGCGGTGCGGGAATTGTGAGGCGTGCGGCGTCAGACGAGCGGCATGAGGTGTGCAGGGCAGGTTCCGCCGGTTAAACCCATTTAGCGGTCATTAGCGTATTAGTGAATATTAGTCATCATTAGCGAAATTAGCGTGTCAGAATTTGCATCCATAGAAAAGAATCCATTTAAGGATCTTGGTCAGAAGACCAGGGGCGATAAAGTGATCTGGGCTGTTGTAGTAGTGCTGGCCCTGGTATCATTGCTGGTGGTCTACAGCAGCACGGGCACACTGGCCTACCGCCTCAGCAAAAGCAATGAATCTTACCTGTTCAAGCAAATTGTTTTTATCGCCATCGGTATTGGCATCATTTACTTTTTACACAAGGTTAATTATAATCTCTATTCGCAAATAGCCAGGTTCCTGTTCCTGGTATCGATACCCTTGCTTGTCTATACTCTTTTTTTTGGGGTACGCCTGAACGAAGGTAGCCGGTGGATCAAATTGCCGATCATACAAATGACGATGCAAACATCCGACCTGGCCAAACTGGCCCTGTTTATGTACCTCAGCCGACTGCTCAGTAAAAAACAGGATCAGATCAAAGATTTCAGAAAAGGTTTTCTGCCGGTTATCATACCGGTTGGCCTCATCTGCCTGCTGATAGCCCCCGCCAATTTATCTACCGCATTGCTGATTGGCGCCACCAGCATGCTTATCATGTTCATTGGCCGGGTAAGCACCAAACACCTGCTGCTGATTGTAGGGCTGGCCTTGATCCCCTTGCTGGTACTGGTATCGGCAGCCGTTATTCACCATAAGAATAATAACGGGGAAAAAATAGTAACGGAATCACATTCAAAGCTGTTTGCACGGGTAGGTACCTGGGTGAACCGCGTAGAAAATTTTATGTATGGCGGGGCGGATGCCGATGACGACGATAATTACCAGGTAAACCAGGCAAAAATCGCCATTGCAAAAGGTGGCTGGATGGGTGTGGGGCCCGGCAATTCCGAACAGCGTAATTTTCTGCCCCATCCTTACAGCGATTTTATTTTTGCCATCATCATTGAAGAATACGGTTTAATGGGCGGCTTGTTTATAACGTTTATCTACCTTGTTTTTTTATACCGGTGCATCCGCATTTTCAGGCGATGCCCCTACGCATTCGGGGCCTTCCTGGCACTGGCGCTCAGTTTTACGCTGGTAATACAAGCGCTGGCCAATATGGCGGTGGCCGTTAACCTGTTCCCGGTAACAGGCGTAACCCTGCCATTGATAAGCATGGGCGGCAGTTCATTCATTTTTACCTGTATTGCCATCGGTATTATATTAAGCGTGGCCACCAACGTTGAAAAGCTGGAAGACAAAACAGCATCCATTGTACCTGAAAACAGCAGCGATGACGAATAAAAAAATCATCATAGCAGGCGGCGGTACGGGTGGCCATATATTTCCGGCCATTGCCATTGCAAACGCAATAAAAGAACAGCAACCCGGTACAGAAATATTGTTTGTAGGTGCACAGGGCAAAATGGAAATGGAAAAAATACCCCAGGCGGGTTTCCCCATAAAGGGCATCAACATAGCAGGGTTCAACAGGAGTTCTTTGATAAAAAATATTGGCCTGCCATTCAAACTTATTAAAAGTTATTTCCAGGTGCGCAGTATCGTGGCGGATTTTATGCCCGATGCAGTGATTGGTGTAGGCGGCTATTCTACTTACCCGGTATTGCGGTATGCCCAATCAAAAGGCATCCCCACTTTTATTCATGAAACAAATTCTTTTGCCGGTAAGGCCAATAAAATGCTGGCAAAAAAAGCGACCGGCATATATGCCGCCAGCGATGGAATGGAAAAATTTTTTCCGGCCGGCAAATTACGGAAGACCGGTAATCCGGTAAGGAAAAACATCATCAATAACCAGGTATCAAGGGAAGAGGGTATTCTTTTTTTTGGATTGAACCCGGCCCAAAAAACAGTGCTGGTCATTGGCGGAAGCCTGGGTGCCCGAAGCATTAATGAAGCGCTGGCATTACAGCTGGATGCTTTTGCGCAGCACGGACTTCAATTGATATGGCA
Source organism: uncultured Flavihumibacter sp. (assembly GCA_964245425.1). GTDB lineage: Bacteria > Bacteroidota > Bacteroidia > Chitinophagales > Chitinophagaceae > JACMLD01. Next base: position 13,932 of record CAXTMV010000085.1, read on the forward strand.
GACCGGCAAAACAACGGCCGCTCAATATAAGGCAGTTGGCGAAGGAAAAAAGAATATCTGGGTGGGCGATTTTATTACCCGGATGGAGATGGCTTATGCAGCGGCCGATATCATCATCAGCCGGTCCGGTGGCACGGTGTACGAATTATGTGTGGTGGCGAAACCCGCCGTACTGGTGCCCTTTCCCTTTGCAGCCGATGATCACCAGACCGCCAATGCCATTAACCTGGTCAACCACCAGGCGGCCTTGCTGGTAAAAGACAGCGAAGCCAATGAAAAACTGGTGGCCACTGTTATTGCACTGGCGGTGAATGAAGCAGAGCAACTATTGCTGAAGAAGAATATTGCAAAACTGGCCATTACCGATGCCGATCAGCAGATCGCTGCTGCCGTACTGGAAGTGGTTGATCGGTTGAAGGGAGTATAATTAACAATTGCTAATGACGCCTTACGATAATAACACATGCCTGAAACAATACATATAAATGATCTTATCAATCCCCCTTCAGGGCCAGGGACTGCAGGGGTATACTTTATCGGTATCGGGGGCATCGGCATGAGTGCACTGGCCAGGTATTTTGTGGCAAAAGGCTGCAGGGTAAGCGGGTATGATAAAACCAGTACCGTGCTTACGCAACGACTGGAGAAGGAAGGTATGGCCATTCATTATGAAGATAATATTGACCTGGCACCCAAAAATGTGCAACTGGTAATATACACGCCGGCCGTGCCAAAAGATCACCAGGAAATGAACTGGTATGCAGCGAACGGTTTCCCGCTGCTGAAACGCAGCCAGGTGCTGGGCCTTATCAGCAACAGTGCTTTTAATATATGTATTGGCGGCACCCATGGCAAAACAACCATTACTACCATGGTGGCTCATTTGCTGCGCGATACCGGTTATGGTTGCAATGCTTTTTTAGGTGGTATCTCGGTGAACTACCAGACCAATTTCTGGAGTAACGAGCGAAATGTATGTGTAATTGAAGCCGATGAATACGATCGGAGTTTCTTACAATTGAGCCCCGACATTGCCATCATCAGTTCGATGGATGCCGATCACCTCGATATTTATGGAACAGAAGAAGCCCTGCAGGATGCATTTGTTGCTTTTGGATCGAGGGTAAAGCAGGGTGGCATACTGATCAGTAAGTTTGGTTTAAAGCGCTCGGCAGATTTGAACGCAACGAGACATATCACGTACAGCCTGCAGAACGATGCTGCCAGCGCCTGCGCAGTGAATATACAAATGAAAAACGGTGGCTACCGTTTCAGCGTACGGCTGAAAGACAGCCTGGTGTCCGACTTGGTATTGCACATGGGAGGTATGCACAATATAGAAAACGCGGTGGCGGCGGTAACGGTGGCGCACCTGCTGAACATCGACCATGGCAAAATAAAAGAAGCCCTTGCCTCTTTTAAAGGTATCAAAAGACGCTTTGAATACATCATTGCACCCACTGAAACCGGGCAACCGGGAATGGTTTTTATTGATGACTATGCACACCACCCCGAAGAGTTAAGAGCGTTGATCAGCGGCGCGAAAACATTGTTCGGCGGCAGAAAATGTACCGTCATCTTTCAGCCGCACCTGTATTCAAGAACCCGGGATCATGCAGCCGGTTTTGCGGAAGTATTGAACCTGGCAGACGAAGTCTTCTTACTGCCCATTTATCCTGCCAGGGAACTGCCCCTGCCGGGTATCAGCAGCCAGGTAATTGCTGATAAAATGGATCAGCAGAAAGTAACACTGTGTTCAAAGGAAGAGCTGACGGGCCTTTTAGCAGGTAAGCTGGCAGACAACGCCGTATTGATAACCGCCGGGGCAGGTGATATAGATACCCTGGTGCAGCCGATAAAAGCAATCATACAGAAAAATGAGTATTAAAAGTAATATAAAAAAAATATTGGTGCTGATGCTGGCGGCCGTGTCGGGTGCCGGCCTGCTGGTATTGCTGATTGCGGCCATCAATAAAAAGAACCATAAAAACTGCACGGGTGTGGCCATCGCTATCAAGAGTGCCGGCGGCGTATTTTTTCTCAGCAGGCAGGAAGTGCTGA